>JBIKOG010000002.1:0-99166 GCA_044358225.1 Bryobacteraceae bacterium
AAGAGCGGCGACAACAATCTGCAGGCAGCCAAGAACAGCATGATGGACAAGATGAAGGACGCCTTCGCCAACATGATGAACAAGCTGAAGCAGCCCAACCCGCAGGAAGGCCAGCAGCAGGCGGACAACAAAAAGGGTGGCGACAAAGGCGGCCAGCAGAAGGGCGGCCAGCAACCCGGCAAACAGCCCGGCAAAGGCAACGAGTCGCAGAAGGGTGCCGAACAACCCGGCGACGAAGGCGCCGAGGCAAACGAGAAGCAGGCGCAGGCCCAGGGCCAGGGCGGCGACAAATCCGCCAGCATGCAGGCGCCGCCCGACGCCAAGAGCGGCGTTGGCAAGGCCGATGGCGACAAGTCCATCAAGGACGCCGAACAGCTCCAGGCCATGGGCAAGATCAGCGAGATCATCGGCAAACGCGCCAAGGACATCGCCGGCGAAGTGATGGTGGAGGTCAACGGCGGCAAGCAGCAACTCCGCACGCAGTACTCCAACTCCGCCGCCAAACACGCCGAAAGCGGCGGCGAAATCCACCGCGACGAAGTCCCCCTCCAGCATCAGCAGTACGTGCAGCAGTACTTCGAACAGGTCCGCAAACAATCCACTCCACCCGCTAAAAAATAATGACCCGCGCCCTCCTCCTCCTCTGTGCAGCCGCCTGCGCGGCCCAAGACTGGAAAGCTATCGAGGAGGAGACCATGCGTCACTACCAGACGCTCCTCCGCTTCAATACCAGCGATCCCGGCGGCACCGAACTCCCCGCCGCCATGTACCTCAAACAGGTGCTAGAAGCCGAAGGCGTCGACGTCAAAATCTTCGCCGTCAACAAGGATCGCCCCAACCTCGTCGCCCGCCTCAAAGGCACCGGCAAGAAGCGCCCGCTCCTCATCATGGGCCATACCGACACCGTCAACGTCGACCCCAAGAAATGGACCCACCCGCCCTATGGCGCCGTCCGCGATGGCGGCTACGTCTACGGCCGCGGCACGCTTGACGATAAGGACAACCTCACCGCCGCGCTCATGAGCGTCCTCCTCCTCAAACGCGCCGGCACGCCGCTCGACCGCGACGTCATCTTCCTCGCCGAATCCGGCGAAGAAGGCCACACCCGCGTCGGCATCCAGTACATGGTCGGCGCCCACTTCAACGAGATCGAAGCCGAATACTGCATCGCCGAAGGCTGGGGCGGCCTCCGCCAAAAGGGCCAGCTGAAATACGTCGGCGTCTCCACCACCGAAAAAACGCCCTACCGCGCCACCCTCATCTCCCGCGGCCCCGCCGGCCACGGCTCCAAACCCCTCCTCACCAACTCCCTTGTCCACCTCTCCACCGCCATCACTAAGGTGGCCAACTACCGCCCCCCGCTCCGCCTGAACGACACCACGCGCGCCTACTTCGAGCGCCTCGCCACCATCTCATCGCCCGAAGACGCCACCCGCTACAACGGCATCGTCGACCCCGCCCGCACCGAATCTATCCAGGACTATCTACAAGCCAACGAGCCCGGCAACTACTCCATGCTCCGCACCAGCGTGTCCCCCACCATCGTCCACGGCGGCATCCGCAACAACACCATCCCCTCGGAGTCCGAAGCCACGCTCGACATCCGCCTCGCCCCTGGTGACGATGGCCCCAAATTCCTCCAAACCCTGCGCGAGCTCATCAACGATCCGCAGGTCGAAGTCGTCCGCGCCGTCGCTGACATCCGCCCCGCCGGTGCCCCCTCCGCGCTCAATAACGATGCCTTCAAAGTCATCGAAGAGGCCGGCAAAACCGTCTATCCCGGCGTGCCCACCATCCCCACCATGATGACCGGCGCAACCGACATGGCCAACCTCCGCGCCAAGGGCGTGCAGTGCTACGGCATCGGCCCCGCCGTCGACGATGAAGACACCGCCAAAGGCTTCGGCCCCCACTCCGACCAGGAACGAATCCTCGAAGTGGAACTCCACAAGTTCGTGAAGTACCACTTCGAAATCGTCAAAAACCTGGCGAAGTAATTACTTCTTATCGCCCAGCTGCGCCGTCGTCCGCGCCAGGTAGTTGTCCACCTGCGCTTCGTTGCGGATGGCTTCCAGATAAGCGCCGCGCAGCAACTGGTCTTTCCGGTTCAACAGCGTTTCGCGAATCGTCTGCTGCACGCGCGGGTCGGTCAACTCGCGCTGCCCGGCCGACTCGCGGCTCAACAACTTCAGAATCCGGTAGCCCTCGCCCGTCTTCAACACGTTCGAAACCTGCCCCGGCTTCATCTCGTTGATCATCTTCCGCAAATCCGCGCTCGCCTTCGCCAGCGCCGACTCGGCCACAAACCCCATGTCCCCGCCGTTCGACGACGAACCCGGGTCTTCCGAATAGTTCTGCGCCAGCATCGAGAAGTCTTCGCCATTCCGCAGCCGCTGTTCGATGTTCTGAATCTTCCGCCGCGCCTGGTCGTC
The DNA here is from genome assembly GCA_044358225.1 of Bryobacteraceae bacterium. Lineage (GTDB taxonomy): Bacteria > Acidobacteriota > Terriglobia > Bryobacterales > Bryobacteraceae. The sequence goes on from JBIKOG010000002.1 coordinate 2,433, forward strand.
GTTCTGCGCCTTGTCGTTCTTCAAATTCCGGAACTCAGCTTCCGCGTTCGGCGTCACCAGAATCTGCGCCAGGTGCACGGTGGGCTCGGCCAGATTGAAGCTCGGCCGGTTGGCGCCGTAGAAATCGGCAATGTCTTTCTCGGTGATGTTGATCTTCGAGGTGATCTCTTTGTTGATCACTTTTTCAATAGAGAGCTTCTTCCGGATATCGGACTTCAGATCTTCCACCGTCATCTTCTTCGCCGTCAGCTGCTTCTGAAACTCTTCCTGCGTGTACGGCGATTTCAATTTGTTAAATTCGGCCTCCACGTCGGCTTCCGGCGCCAGCAGGCTCTGCTTCTCCGCCCGCTGCATCATGATCTCCTGATCGATCATCGCCCGCAGCGTTTCCAGCTTGTTGATCTGGGCCCCGTCATCAGCCGCCGCCGGCGAACCCGACTGCGGAAACTGAATCGAATACTGCTTATCCAAATCCGCGTAACTGATCGACCTCCCGTTCACCGCCGCCGCCACATTGGCCGGAGGAGTCTTCTTGCAGCCGGCAAGAATCGAAACAATCGCAAGCGTGACGAGGGTGGTATTACGGAATGGAGACATTAGGGTTCGCAATGGCCTATTGTAGCGCGGCGCGAAATACTCTACACCCCCGCCCCTTACGCTATAGTGGGTCTAGACCCCGGAATGAGTACCAAAAAGAAAAACACGGCCAAAGACGTCAAGGTCATTGCCGACGAGATTCTCGAAAGCGCCCACCTTGCCGCTGGGGTTGCTCCTGCCAAGCGCAAGGAGAAATGTGAAGTCTGCAACGCCGAAGTTGCCCCCAATTCCGCTGAGCCCCTCTGCTGGGTCTGCCGCCGCCTGAAAATCAGCGCCTGGCGCGATTCCGACCTGCAGGCCGCCGCCCCGGAATAGCCCCGTGCGCGCCGCCGCGATCCTGGCGCTGACTCTCCTGGCCGCCTGCGATTCCTACAAATTGCCCAAAGCCGTGCCGCCCGTCAAAGGCAAGCTGCGCCAGCAATACGTCATGCGCGTCATCGAAGTCGCCCCCGGCACCGGCAAACTTTACGAACCCGGCAAGCTCATCCAGGTCCACTACACCGGCTACCTCCGCGACGGCACAAAGTTCGACTCCTCCCGCGACCGCAACAAGCCCTTCGAATTCGAACAGGGCAAACGCAAAGTCATCCCCGGCTTCGACAATTGTTGCGAGGGTCTCCGCGTCGGTGGCAAGCGCCGCCTGCTCATCCCCTATCAAATCGCCTACGGCGAAAAAGGGCGCCTGCCCAAAATCCCCGCCAAGGCCGAACTGATCTTCGACATCGAACTGCTAGACGTTCTCGAGCCCCCGCCCGCCCCCGCTCCCGCAAAGTGATTCGTACACCCACGCGGCAACAGCGACATCCTCCAATCCCAACCCCACGCTCTTAAAAACGGTGATCTCTTCCGCGTTCTGCCGCACCCGCCCATCCCGCAACTCCTCCACCCTTCCCCACCCGGCCTCGTCCAATCCCAACAGCAAATCCCCCGCCTCCATCCGCGCCTGCTCAATCGAATCCGCCACAATCGCCGACGCCCTTGCCAACAGCTCTCCCGGCAACTCCCGCCGCCCCGCCGCGTTCGACCCAGCCGCGTTCACATGCGTCCCCGGCCGCACCGAAGCCGCGTCGAATAAGGGGTCCTTCGCAAACGTAGCCGTCACAACTACGTCAGCCTCCCTCACCGCCGCGTCCGCCGATTCAGCCACCTCCGCCCCCATCTCGGCCGCAAACGTCTCCGCATTCTCCCGCTTCCGGCTCCACACCAAAACCCGCGACACCTCCCGCACCGCCCGCACCGCGTCCAACTGCCCCTTCGCCTGAAACCCACTCCCCAACACCGCCACCGTCAACGGCCCCGCCACCGCCAGCCGCCGTGTCGCCAAGCCGGAAGCCGCCCCCGTCCGGATCTGCCCCAGCCAGTTGGCTTCCAACAGCGCCAGCGGCCGCGCCGTCGCCGCGTCGTAGAGCAGAAAATGAAACCACGCCCCGTGCTTTGCATGCGTTGCATACACCTTGGTGCCAAAGTACTTCTCGTTGTAACCGGCCAGTGCATGCAACACCGCCCCGCTCGGCATCACCATCCGCCGCCGTGGCTGATTGAAAGCCCGCCCGGCGCGCCAATCATCGAACGCCACCTCCAACAGATCCACAGCCTTGCCCATCGGCAAATGCGCACGAACCGCCGCCTCGTCGATATGTATCATTGTCATTTCTCCTGGCAACCGCAGTTGACTGTCGTAGAGTAACAGACCGCAAAAATGAGACCGGAACATCGCTCCGGGAACTCGTCTGTGGCATCGTACGTAGTGGAAGAATATGCGAGTCCTCCTCCTTGTATCGCTGGCGTGTGGATTGTGCGCGCAGCCGCCGTTCCCGGCCGAAGCAATCCAAGCGGTCATCGCCAACGAGTTCCAGGCATCGGAAACACTTGGCGAATACACGTTTTCCTTTGAGAAGGTCCATCGGTCTTTTTCAAAGACTGGAAAACTGGACCGGGAAACGACCGAGCGCGGCGAAACCTATCTGAGCCACCGGCGAAACACTGATATCACGCTCATTTGGAATGGCAAGCCGCTGCAGTCCAAGGATCTGGAGAAGAATCGTAAGGCGGCAACCAAACGGTTGGAAGCGGACTTTCGCGAGCGCCAGTCCGCTAGGTACGTCAAGAAGCCGACCGATGCGCGCCAGGGCCCAGGATTCAGCATGAATGGACTCCATCTCAGCGTCATCGACGTATTGCGCTACTGCCAACTCTCCCCGCTTCGCACCGACGGGGCACGCGACGTGGTTTCGTTCGAGCGCTGCAAGAGTCCGTGGCCGGAAGAAAAGCACTACGTCCATCTGAAAGGCACCGTTTGGATCGATCGAAAAGGGCTGCGTGCCGACGCCTGGCAGGCCTTTACGACGGCAGGAAAACTACTGTTTGAACACACCACCCAAGTCGCTCCCGGCGGGGAGCGCCTGCCCCATACCTGGCATCTGGATCTGCGCGCAGGCAACGGCCTCTTTACCGAAGACCGGCGCGAACTGCTGTACCGCTGGGACAACCCGCAGCGCTTTCGCGTGGAGGTCAATCAGACGATCGCGCCCCCACAGCAATAGGGCCGCGATCCGTCATCCCACTCGCCAGCAACGGCAATGCCCCGTACAGCATCAGTTCCGCCACTCGCTGCCAGAGCCCGCGCCACGCGGCGCCTGGCCCGCCCATTAGAAACAGACACACCATCACAGCAATTCCGGCGGCGACGAACCAGCCCTGCGACGCCCGGCGCCCCAGCCAGATGAGGGCCACCGCCCCGGATCCATATTGCACCAGGCCAAGCAGATTGTGTAAACCTTGGCGCGGCGTCCCTGCCGCCGGACAGCCGGCATCGCAAGGGAACAGCACGGCGCCGAAGTTGCCCACAGCCACCCCCAGCAACAACAGGACGGGAAGGACCAACCGTCGCGGCATCGTTCTCGCCAGCCAAACCACGGTAATCAGCACAAGCAACCCTGTGGGGAGAAACACCCCGAAGTTGACGCCGGCCGCCATCGGAGCCCCGATCGCGCCCAGTTCGCTGATGTACTGTCGGGCACTGTTGTAAGGATCAGCCAGCAGCCCGGCAACCGCCGGAACCAGAAGTCCGAATCCCGCAGTGAACAACGCGAAAAAGTAGCGTAGATTCATTGCTCATTGTTACGAAATACCCACCGGCTTCGTTCCGTGCGGAACATCATCGGCCTCTATCGCCGCTTCCACTCTTGCCCCGTTGCAAAGTCCAACTCCCGCCCTGCCGCCGGTAAATCGATTCCCCCTGCAACGCCATCCGCCCTTGCAACGCCCCATCCCGCACCCAAGCCTCATGCGTCTCCGCCGTCAAAAACAACGTCCGCACCGTAAACCGCGCCCGCCCATCAGCCACCGAGCACCCCTCCAACGGCAACACCGTCGAGGTCGGCGGCTCCGTTGCAAACACCGTCCAACTCCCCGAGCACCCCGCCCCCTCCACGTTCAATTGTAACGTTACATTCGCCTGCCGCCCATACAGCCAAACCGTCCCCTCCCACCGGCCCGCCACTTCCCCGCCCCTCCCGGCCACAACAGCCTCACCAGCAAACACCGGCCGCGCCAGCTTCCAATCCTCGCCCAATCGCGCAACAGCCCCCGCCGCCGCCCGCCGCAACACCACAGCCTCCGAAGCAGCCAACGAAACCAACGCACCCCGCTCCTCCCGCAGTCGCGCCGCCTCATTGTCCATCAACACACCCTCCACCCGGTCCGCGCACTCCCCCCGCACCAACACCATCACCGCCACACAAGCCGCCAAATACGAACCGGCAGCCGAAGGATGCGTCCCATCGGAGGCAAACAACTCCACCCCGCCCGCCAACCCAAACGCCGCCCCCACCGGCAACAACTCCGCCCCCAACTCCCGCGCAATAAACCCATGCGCCCAATCCAGATGCCCCTGCAACTCCGCCCGCCCCTTCCGAGCCCAGGCGTTATAAAAAACGGTTCGCGCCCCCGCCCGCCGGATCTCCTCATCCCAAATCCGCGCCCACGTAAAGAACCCCGCCGGATCGTTCACCACCATGTCGCCGTTAAACTGCGACACCCCCAGCGTGCTCTGCTCCTGCAACACCACCACGTCCCACCGCGACGCCCGCAGCACCTCCCGCGCGTCCGTCAACGTGTACAACTCCCCCAACGTCGCCCCGCCCCGCGTCACCGCCGAAGCCCGGATCCGTCCCGCCGACACCCCCTCCACCCCCCCCGCCAGGTTGTTGTAGTAGGTGTAGCTGTTCCCAATAAACAGCACCCGCAGCGGCGCCTCCGCCCCATGCAAGCCCGCCGTGGCCACCAACAAACCCAAAAGCAAAAGGCGGACCACGCCGGGTCCGCCTTTTGCCAAATCAAACATCAGAAACCTACGCCAGGGAAGGATCAGCGCTCTCCGGCTTCAGCCCGAGTTCAGCAATCGCCGCCGCCGCACGGGCCGCGTCGTACTTGCCGTCTCGCGCCAACCGCGACAACGTCGCCGCCACAATCGCCGCCGAGTCCACTTCGAAGTGGCGCCGCAGATGTTCGCGATTGTCGCTGCGTCCAAAGCCATCGGTGCCCAGCGAAACCAGCCGTCCGGGAACCCACGGAGCAATCTGATCCGGAACGATCTTCATGTAGTCGCTCGCCGCGATGATCGGCAAGGTGGACCCATTCAGCATCCAATCCAGATAGGACGTCCGCGGCGCCTCAGCCGGGTGCAACCGGTTCCAGCGTTCCACATCCAAACAGTCGCGCCGCAGCTCGTTATAGCTCGTCGCGCTGTACAGATCGGTGGCCACGCCGTACTTATCGCGCAGAATCTCCTGCGCCTTGGCTGCTTCGTTGAAGATCGCGCCGCTGCCGAACAGCAACGCCTGCGCCTGCCCGTTCTCGGCCGCCTTGTACTTGTACAGCCCCTTCAGGATACCGTCGGCAACATCGCCAGGCATCGCCGGGTGAGCGTAATCGTCGTTGCAAATGCAGATGTAGTAGAAGCGGTCTTCGTTCAGCTCGTACATCCGCTTGATGCCGTCCTGCACAATCACGGCGATTTCGTAGGCGAACGCCGGATCGTAGGAGTGGCACGTCGGAACCGTGCTCGAAAGAACCAGACTGTGGCCGTCCTGGTGCTGCAGGCCCTCGCCCGACAGCGTCGTGCGCCCGGCCGTGGCGCCCATCAGGAAGCCCTTGCCGCGCGAATCGGCAAACGCCCACGCCATGTCACCCACACGCTGGAACCCGAACATCGAGTAGTACGTGAAGAACGGAATCATCGGCACGCCGTAGTTGGCGTACGCCGTACCGGCCGCCGTAAACGAACCCATCGAACCGGCTTCGGTAATGCCTTCTTCCAGAATCTGGCCGTTGGTCGCTTCGTGGTAGTACAGGAACATATCGGCGTCAACGGGCTTGTAAAGCTGCCCGTGAGCCGCGTAAATGCCCACCTGCCGGAACAGCGAATCCATACCGAAGGTACGAGCTTCGTCCGGAATAATCGGCACAACATACTTGCCGATCGCCGCGTCTTTCAACAGCGTCGTCAAGATACGGACAAACGCCATCGTCGTCGACAGTTCACGCCCGCCCGAACCGGCCAGCGCGTCTTTGAAGTTGTCCAGCGCCGGCGCCGTAATCTGCACCTTCGCCGGCGTCCGCGACGGCATGTAGCCGCCCAGTTCCTTGCGCCGCGCATGCATGTACTGCATCTCCGGCGTGTCTTCGGACGGCTTCACGAACCCGGCCTTCATCGCCATCTCATCGGAAATCGGCACGTTGAACCGGTTCCGGATATAGATCAGCTGCGTCTCGTCCAGCTTCTTCTGCTGGTGCGTGAAGTTGCGCGCTTCGCCCGCGTCGCCCATGCCGAAGCCCTTAATGGTCTTGGCCAGAATGACGGTCGGCGAACCGTTTTCCTTCGTCGCGCGGAGATAGGCGTTGTAGATCTTCTGCGGATCGTGACCGCCGCGGCGCAGATGCCCCAGCTCGTCGTCGCTCATGTCCTTCACAAGTTCCAACAGCTCCGGATACTTGCCGAAGAACTCTTTGCGAATGTACGCCCCGCCCTTGGCCTTGAAGTTCTGGAACTCGCCGTCGACGCACTCTTCCATGCGCTGCACCAGCAGGCCGGTCGTGTCCTTCGCCAACAACGCATCCCACTCCGAACCCCACAGCAGCTTGATCACATTCCAACCCGCCCCGCGGAACAGGCCTTCCAGCTCGCGCACAACGCTGCCGTTGCCGCGCACCGGGCCGTCCAAACGCTGCAAATTGCAGTTGATCACCCAAACCAGATTGTCCAGCTTCTCGCTGGTGGCAATGCGAATGGCGCCGTACGATTCCGGCTCGTCCATTTCCCCATCGCCCAAGTACGCCCAAACTTTACGGTCGGTCTTGGCGATCAACGACCGGTTCTCCAGGTACCGCATGAAGCGCGCCTGGTAGATCGAGTTGATCGGACCCAACCCCATCGACACCGTCGGGAACTGCCAGAAATCCGGCATCAGCCACGGGTGCGGATAGGAGCTCAAACCCGGATGCTCACGCAACTCGTGACGGAAATTCTCCAGATGCTTCTCGGTCAAACGGCCTTCCAGGAAGGCGCGCGAATACTGCCCCGGCGACGCATGGCCCTGGAAATACACCAGGTCGCCCGCCTCGCCATCGATCGAGGCGCGGAAGAAATGGTTCTGCCCCACTTCCACCAGCGAAGCCTGCGACGAGAAGGTGGCGATATGCCCGCCAATCCCCGCGTCGTACTTGTTCGCCCGCACCACCATCGCAATCGCGTTCCAGCGCACCAGCGCCTTCAATCGCGTCTCGACCGCCAGGTCGCCCGGATAAGGAATTTCCTCTTCCGGCGGGATCGTATTTACATACGGACCGATCGCCGTGAATGGAGTCTCAACCCCACCCACCGCCGCCTTTCTCACTAACCGTTCCAGAAGGAACTTGGCCCGGTCGGGTCCGGCTTGATCAATAATCTGGTCCAGCGCTTCCAGCCATTCGCCAGTTTCCTGCGGATCCAGATCTGCTTGGTTTGTAACCTTGAGTTTGAGCATTGTTTGCGGAGTTTTGGGGCCCCGCCCGGTCAGGCGGGAGTGTGATGGATACTCCCATATTCTACTATCCCCGGAGCGGAAAACGGAGACAAAAACACGAAGCCCCGCGTGGTTAAACGCGGGGCTACATGTCTTTTGCGGGAGGGACTACTACAAGAGCCTGAAATTAACTTCTACTGTGGCCGCAACCGTAACCGGTTTGCCATCTTTGAACCCCGGCCGGAACTTCCATTTCGACACGGCTTCAATCGCTTTTTCATCCAAGCCCAACCCCAACGCGCGCACCACGCGCAGGTTCTTCGGCTTGCCATTCTCGTCCACTTCGATATAAAGCATCACCGTACCCTGGAATTTCGCCTTCCGCGCCTCTTCCGAGTACTCCGGTTCCACTTTCGCCAACACCGCCGGCGCCGAAACACCGCCGCCGATGCGATACGCACCGCCGCCAATGCCCCCGCCCGATCCCGGACCAACGCCGCGACCCGTTCCCGAGCCCACGCCGCCGCCCTTACCAGAACCAATGCCCGCGCCCGAACCAGGCCCGTTCGAAGGAATCTTGCCCAGCCCCAACGGATCGCCCAGCGTGTTCAAAGCCACGTTCGGCAACACCGCGTTCGGCTGCACTTCAATCGAGGGCTCCATGATCAACTTCGGATTCTCGTTCAGCACCACCGCGCTCGGAGGTGTAAATTGTTTCGCGATCTTCGGCAGCTTGCCCTTGCTCGCGTCCAACGGCGACAAATTCCCGCCGCCACCGCCACCGCCCATCGATTGCTTCTGCGGAGCCGCCTTCGGCTGGTAAGGCGCCAAATCCACCGGAGCCGTCAGGTGGACAACTTCTTTCGCCACTTTTTGTACGGTTTCGTTCGTACCGATCAGGAACAACAGCGCCACCACGCCGCCATGCACCAGCACCGATCCCAGCCCTGCGGTTTTCTCATTCCCGCCCGACTGGCCCCAAATGTCTTTCACCGCAACCGGCTTCGACGTCACCTCAAGCGGTGGCAATTCCGGCGGCCGGAAAAATTCTCTGACGTTCTGAGCGAACTGCTTGTGCCACGGAGGGGCTTCTTTAAGCAGCCGCTCCAGGTGCAAATCGGTGTGGTCCACGTACGGCTGTGGGGTTGGATGCGCGTTGTCGTTTGTAGGTGGTAGCGGAGTTGTCGTCATCGGGCTGCCTGATCCCTGCGTGTACAGACGCTCCAGATTACTGGATGGTTGCAGATTCTGGAATTCTACACCGCAGAATCTATGAAAAAGTGTAACATCTACGCAACAGCGGTGAGACCGCTACGCAGCAGCAGCGCATTGGGGTCCGGGTCCCGGCCCATAAACTGCCGGTACAGCTCCGCCGGATCCTCGCTGTCGCCCTTGGCCAGAATGCACTCCCGGAACGCCCGGCCCGTCTCCGGGTTGAAAACGCCCTCGTCCCGGAACCGGCTGAACGCATCGGCGTCCAGCACTTCCGCCCATTTGTACGAATAGTAGCCCGCCGCGTAGCCAACGGGGCTTGAAAACAGGTGCGAAAAGCTGGCGATCGTCGCGTGATCGGCCGGCAACGTCACCGCCGAAAACGCCTGCAGAATCGCCCGCGACCAGGCGACAACGTCGCCATCCACCGCCGGGTCATACCGCATGTGCACCGCCAAATCCATCAGCGAAAAACTCAACTGCCGCATCTGCCCGTTCGCCATCCGGTAGGTGCGCGCCCGCTTCATCTTCGCGAACAGCTCCTCCGGAATCACCGCGCCGGTCTCAAAATGGCGCGCAAACAGGTCCAGCGCCTCCCGCTCCCAGCACCAGTTCTCCATGATCTGCGACGGCAGTTCCACGAAGTCCCACGGCACGCTCGTCCCCGCCAGGTCCCGCACCGGCACCCGCGTCAGCGAGTGGTGCAGCAAATGCCCAAACTCATGGAACAACGTCTCCACATCGCGATGCGTCAACAAGGCCGGCTGGTCGCCAATCGGCGGCGTCAGGTTCCCGCACATCAAACCCAAATGGGCCGACTCTCCCGGCATGCCCGTCAAAAACGCGTCCATCCACGCCCCGCCCCGCTTGTTCTCCCGCGGATACATATCGGCGTAGAAACTGGCCAAATGCTCATTGCTCGCCGCGTCAAAAATATCAAAATACTGGACGTCTTTGTCCCAACCCGGCACACCCTCGCGCGCCGCCACGCGAATGCCGAACAACTTGCCCGTCAGTTCAAACATCCCCGCCATCGCCCCGGCCAGCGAGAAATACGGGCGCAACTGTTCTTCATCGAAGTCATAAAGCGCCACCCGCTGCTTCTCGGCGTAGTAGCCCACGTCCCACGGTTCCAACTCGATGCCGCCGGCGAATGCCTTCAACTGCGCATTCTCCCGTTCAAAGAACGGCACGGTCTTCTCTTTCAAATCGGTGAGAAACTTCTCCGCCGCCGCCCCGGTCTTGGCCATCCGGTCGATGGTCACCAAATCGGCAAACTGCGCAAAGCCCAGCAATTTGGCCTTTTCCTGCCGCAGCGCCAGAATCTGCAACAGAATGTCGCGGTTGTCGTACTGCCCGCTCGCAGCCCTGGTCGCAAAGGCGCGGTACATCGTCTCCCGCACGGAACGGTCGTCCAGGTACGTCATCACCGGCAGGTACGAAGGTGCCTGCAACGTAAACCGCCAGCCCGCCAAGCCCTTCGATTCCGCGCTCTGCCGCGCCGCCGCGACAGCACTCGGCGGCAAACCCGCCAGACGCTGTTCGGAATCAATGATCAACTCAAACGCGTTCGTAGCGTCCAGGACGTTTTCAGAAAACTTCGTCGTCAACTGCGTCAGTTCGACATCAATCTCGGCCGACCGCTTCTTCCCCGCCGCGTCCAGATCCGCGCCCGACAACCGAAAAGCAGTGAGAGTCTTATGCAGATGCCGGGCCCGCACCCCAGTCAACGCCTTGGCGTCATCGGTCTCGGCATAAGCTTTAATGGCAGCCCACAACCCATCATGTAACCGGATCGACGAATAGAATTCGCTAGCCGGCCCCATCACCGCGTTGTGCGCTTCCCGGAACTCGGGATAGGTGGCAACGGACTCCAAATGGCGGATGATGCCAAAAGCGATATCGAGCGGCTCGGTGGCATGATCCAGCGCATACATGGTGTTGGCATAGGTGCGCGGCCCATCAAAGGCGGCGATCGCCTCAATCCGCGCCCGTGCTTCATCAATCAATTGCGCCACGGCAGGCTCAACGTGTTCCGCCCGGATCTGGTCGAACGGGATAGCAAACGGAATGGACAATAAGGGGTTAGCGTCACTCATGCGTCACTAACCAGCCTACCGCGCCAACGCGCCTTCGTAGATGGCGGCCATCCCCACCGAGCAATCAATCCCGGCAAACGCGCACGTCGCATCCAACCCCGTCACGTCCTCTACAACCCAACGTCCGCCCTCGTCCCGAGTGTGAATCTCCACCCACGGCTCATCCTGCGAAACCAAAATAAACTGTTGCAACGACGGCGTCGCCCGATACTCCCGCACCTTCTCCCGACGGTCCAGATTCTCCGTCGAAGGCGAACAAACTTCCGCCACAAATAACGGGTTCGTCACCACGTTCTTCCGTCCCGGCACCGTCTCCACCTGCCCACAGATCACCATCACGTCCGGGTAGCTGAGCATGTCCCCAGAGCCCGTACGGAACAACAAGTCACTACCGCCAACTCGGCACCCTCTACCTCGAAGACCGGCATGGAGTGCCGCCACCAGATTCCCAGCGATGGTCCAATGCCCCACCGAGCCCCCAGCCATCGCCGTCACCAACCCCGCATAATACATATGCTTGGTCTCGGAAACAGCCTCCTGATCCAGAAACTCATCCGGTGAAATCCACGGAATGTGCCGAACGGCCATACTGTTATCCTAACTCCTAATTCGCCACGATCCACCGCCACATACACGCACTGGGACTCGCGCTGTAACGCCGCGCGGATTCCCGCCTATCGCTTCCGCACAAACACAATCGGCGGCACCGCGGGCTCCAGCCTCATCTCCACCGAATGCACCACCCCGTCCGAATCCGTATGAAAGGTCACCCGCTCCGTCCCCGCCAAAAACGAATCATAGTGAAAATGCTTCAACTCCGATTTCTCTCCGGCCAGCACGAACGCCAACACGCCGCCGTTCTCCGTCACGCTCACCCGCCCATACCCGCCATGAAAATACTCACCCGCATAGTGCCCCAGCGGATGCCCCGGCCGAGTGCCGCTCACCGGTTTCGCCGGCTCCACCGGCGGCCGGACAGCTTTCTTGTAAACCGCGCTCCAATCCGTCGCCGCCAATCCCAACATCCGGTCCACCAGCGTTAATGCCAGAATATGCGGCGCAGCCCGCTCCACCCGGTTCAGCAGCACAGTCACACCCAGCTTCTCCTCCGGCATCCACCACATCATGGCGTGATACCCGCTAATCGTCCCCGTGTGGTAAATCATCGTCCGCCCCTGATAACGGCCAATAAACAGGCCCATCCCGTACGCCTGCGCAGCGGAAAACGGCGAATCGGCGCCCGTCGCCGGCATTGGGGTCAATGGCCTCCGCATCGTCGCAAAATACGCCGCCGGCAACGCTTGCCGCCCGTTCACTTTCCCGGCGTTCATGTGCACAAGCAGATACTTCGTCAACGCCCCGATGGTCCCCGCGGCCGCCCCCGCCGGTGCAATCACGTCCAGTCGCCGTGGCGTCGCTCGAACCGCGCGGTAGGCATCCCCCGTCTGCGTGTAGGCAACGGCCAACTCCGCCCGCCCCTTCACCTCGCCATAGGTCGCCGCAATTTCGCCTAGTTCCAGCGGTTCCAACACCCGCTTTCGCACCAGCGCCTCCCACGCCCCGCCACCCGCACGCGCCCCCAGAATACCGGCCGTAACGTACATCAGGTTGTTGTACTGATAGGTGGTCCGGAAATCAGCCGACGCCGGCAAAAAACGCAACCGCGCCAACATCTCCTCCTGCGTCGGCGGCTCCGGCACCACCCAGAGGCCATCGTGGCGCGGCATGCCCGTGCGATGCGAGACCAGGTCCCGCGGCGTCGCCCGTTCGGAAGCCACCGGATCGGACAGCTTAAACCCCGGCAACTGATCCCGCACCGGCGCGTCCCAGTCCACCTTCCCCTCCGCGGCCAGTGCCTGCAACAACAGCACGGTCAGGCTCTTCGTAATGGAGCCGTACAAAAAGGAAGTCCCCTCGGTCACGGGCAGTTTCTTGTCCACATCCCGCAGTCCGTATCCCTTCTGGTGAACCACCGCGCCATTCCGGACAACACCCAGCGCCAGCCCCGGCACGTTCCAATCCCGGAGCACATCCGCCACCAGCTCATCGGTCCCCGCCGGCGCCTGCGCCAGGCAAAGGCCCATCGAGACCACAAACAGAACCATTCGCAAAATCATCAGAAAACCTGCTCCTTCCGCCTCCACCCCTACGTATCCGTAGCCACCTCGTCCCACTCCTGCCCGCAATACCCGATCAGCCAATTAAACGCATGATGCCGCTCCTGCAACACCCCCGGATGCAACCCTTCCGGCACCGGCCTCGCGTTCAACCGCGCATCCCGCACCGCCCAGTGCGCCTGATAAATCGCCTCATAAAACGTCAAAATCTCCACCTCATCCCGCAACGCCGCCCCAGCCACAAACTCCCCCGTCGCCCCATACAACCCCGGCAACGCCGCCCGCAGCACCGGCACGTTCCCAATATCCGCCGCCTCCACCTTCCCCAACGCCCACAACAAAACGCCCAGCGCCTCCGTCCGCCACGAAGCGTTGATCATCTGCTGCTCCGTCGGCTCCCCGCCCGCCAAAAACGCCATCTCCAACGGGCTCACATCCCCCAACAAGCCCTCCCCACGCAGCCAGTCCACCAGCCCAGCCCGCCCCTGCCGGTTACCCGCCGCAACAATCGCGTACAAAACCACACACCGCCGCGCCACCGCGTCCGCCGTGCGCGGAACATCTTCTTCCAACAGTTCTTCCGTCATTACTTTAAAAACCCGCTCCGCCCGCTATCCACCGAAGAGATCGCATCGTTCCTTTCATCATCCAACGCCAACACCCGCCGCAACAACGGAGACAATCCCGCCTGCGTCTCCGCCCGCAACAGCTTCTTCTGATACTGCTGCTGCGGCTTATCCCCGCGCACATAAAATCCATGCAACGACCGCCGCGGCGCCGCCGTCCGGTTCGCCGTCCCCCCGTGCCACATATGCGCATTCGTCAAAATCACATCGCCCGCTTTGCCGAGCGCCACCATCTCATCCGGGTGCGGCGCGTTCGCATCGGCCAACACCTGCTGCGGGATCCGCCCCGACTTGTGCGACCCCGGCACAAACCGCGTCGGCCCGTTCTCCGCCGTAAAGTCGTCCAACATCCAAATGGAGTTAAACACGGCGTTCCCCAACAAATCCGGCACCAACCCCATATCGCAGTGCAACGGCTGCAACCCCTGGTCCCCCGGCAACGCCGCCCGGTAGTTCAAGCTCGACAACTTCCAATCCGGTCCCAACACCACCTCCACCGCCTCCAACAACAACGGGTGCGAAACCAGCCGCTCGAAACACTCGCCCTTGTCCACCAGGTTCGCCAGCCGGTCGCTGCCCGCCTCCTTCCGGAACTCCCCGCCGGCGTTCTCCCCCTCCTCCCGCAACAGCCGCCCCGTCGCCTCCCGCAACTCCTCCAGCCACCCGGGGTCCATCACACCGCGCACGATCAGGTACCCTTGTTCCTGTAGGAAAATCTTCTCTTCCGCCGTCATGGAAAAAGCATAACCCATGGAGTTCCGTCGCATCCTGATCCGCGCCACTAACTGGATCGGCGACGCGGTGATGTGCATCCCGGCTCTCGCCGAGATCCGCGCCCGCTTCCCCGAGGCGCGCATCACTCTGCTTGCCCGCCCTTGGGTCTCCGGCCTCTACGACAATTCGCTCGTCGACGACATCATCCCCTACAATCTCGCTCGCGGCTCCAAAGATATCCCCGCCAAATGGCGTTTGGCGAAAGATCTCCGCAAACTCAACTTCGATTGCGCGATCCTTCTCCCCAACTCCTTTGACGCCGCCGCCATCGTCTGGGCCGCCCGCATCCCCACCCGCATCGGCTACGCCCGCGACAGCCGCGGCCTGCTGTTGACGGACCCCATCACCCCTCCCAAACCCGGCGAAATCCCCGACCACCAGCGCTACTACTATTTGGAACTCCTCCGCCGCGCCGGGCTGATTGAACGCGTTCAAGAAGTGGACGCCATCCGCCTCCCGGGCATCCCGTACCTCGTTAAGACAGGCCGCGAACTCCTCCGTAAACTGGACTTGAACGAGGATTGGATCGGCGTCAGTCCCGGCGCCGCCTTCGGCACCGCCAAACGCTGGCTTCCCGAACGGTTCGCCGAAGCCGCCGCCGAGATCGCCCGCAAAACGGGAACCGGCGTGGCCATATTCGGCTCTGCTGACGAACGCGAACTCTGCCAGCAGGTGAAGCAGTTGCTCGACGCCGCAGGCATACAAAACCACAATTTTGCTGGGGAAACGAAGCTCGATGAGTTCATCGCCATCGCCTCCACCTGCACCGCGTTTCTCACCAATGACTCCGGCGCCATGCATATCGCCAGCGCCCTCGGCATCCCCTGCGTTACCGTCTTCGGCGCCACCGATCACATCGCAACCGGGCCCACCGGCCCCTTCGCGCGCATCATTCGCGAGCCGTTCGAATGCGCTCCCTGCCAGCTTCGGGAATGCCCCATCGACCATCGCTGCATGAAGGCGGTGGAGGCCTCGCGCGTCGTCAAAGAGGCGATGGAACTGATCCAATTGAAGCAGGCATGAAGGAACGGTTTCTCCCGCTCGCGCTCGCTGTGCTGTTCCTGGGCCTCGGAAGTTTCGTCCTCGATCTGCCCGGCGTCCACGCCGACGAGGCGCTTTTTGCCAGCGTGCTTTTTGAGCCAAAGGTGGAGCCGGTAAACGTTCGTTTGATATTTTTGCACGTTCCAGCGATGTGTTTTCCCTACATTGGGACGCTAAAAACAGGCATTTATGCACTCATTTGGCGCGTTTTTGCACCATCTTCCGCGACTGTTCACTTCCCTGCCCTGGTACTCGGAGCGCTCTCGATCTACCTTTTTGCCCGCCTCCTGCAGCGACTAAAACAGCCCCTCTGGGCCGCCGTGCTGCTGGCGACTGATGCCACCTATCTCTTCACCGTCCGTTCCGATTGGGGCCCGGTGGCGCTCCAGCATCTGTTTGCCATCAGCGGGGTCTATGCCATCGTGCGATACGCGCAAACTGAACATTTAAAATGGGTTGCGCTTGGCGGCTTCCTGTTCGGACTGGGCTTCTGGGATAAGATCACCTTCCTGTGGATCCTGGTCGCGCTCGCCGCGGGCCTCCTCGCTACGGCGCGGAACCTGTTGAAGACAAAGCCGATCGCCATCGGGACCGTGTGTTTCCTGGCGGGCTGTTATCCGCTCCTGGCCTATAACTGGAAGACCGGCGGCAACTCCTTCAAAGGAAACGGGTTACTCGACGATTTCAGCGCCTGGCGGAAGGTGGAAGTGTTGTGGAGAGCGCTCGGGGACCTGAACATCTTTAACGCCGGGCGCGAGCACGCCCTGCCGCCCGTTGGCTCCTATCCCTTTGATTTCACATACCCTTTACTGCCGTGGCTGTTCGCGGCTGGGTTGGCGGCGGCGCCGTGGCTGTGGCGCAACGCCTACTACCGCTTCTATCTTGTTGCAATGATTGTGGGTTACGGCTACATGTTCTCCGTCCGGAACGCCGGCGGCGGCGCGCATCACGTGGTTCTGCTGTGGCCGCTCCCCCATCTGCTGGCCTGCTGCCTGCCGCTGCGGCGGTGGATGGTGGGCCTGGTCGTCGTCGCTAACTTGTTGCAAGTAAACCACTATTACGCGCAGCTGGTACGGCGGGAGGTATCAGTCGAGTGGTCGGACGCCACCACGCGGCTGGCCGAACGGTTGAAGGACGACCCGGGCACCTATCGCGTGCTCGATTGGGGCATTTTTGATTCGCTGCACCTGCTGACGAAGGGAAAAACCGACCTCTACTTTGGCGCCGGCCCCGGCGGGCGGTATATCACCCACGTGCCACAACTCGCTTTTACTCAACAAGATACGCCGCTCATCCCGGAGGAGACGGTCACCGATTCCGCTGGGCGGCCCGTATTTATCATCGCCCGGCCGGCCCCAGTTGAGGGAAAATAGAGAGACATGCTCGACACGAGAACCAAGATCGTTGGCGCGGAGCGCGTGGCGGGACGCACGGTGGTGGCGGCCTATTTCGACCCCATGGTGGCGACCCATGCCCAGCGTTTTCATGAACTTGCCGAGCAGCACGGGCCGCTCGCGGTTTGCATCTGCGACCCCGGTGACGCGCTGCTTTCGCCCCAGGCGCGGGCCGAGCTGGCCGCTTCGCTGCGCGACGTGGAACTGGTGGTGATCGGGGACGAGGCCCTTTCGCAAGCTGTTGCAATCATTGACGAAAGGCCCGGCGACCTGGCTCGCCGCGAGGCCCTGATGCGGCACGTTCGCAGCCGCCAAGATGCCTGAAGGTCCGCACATTTTGCTGGTCCGATTGGGCGCTTTTGGCGATGTTTTGCATGCTTTGCCCGCCGCCGCGTCGATGAAACGCACCATTCCCGGGGCCCGGCTGACCTGGGCCATCGATCCCAAGTGGCAGTGGCTTTTGGAGGGCAACCCGGACGTCGATTGCGTGCTGCCGGTGAACCGGAAGAGCCGCGAGAGCCTGCGGGCGGCGTGGCAGTATTTCCGCCAAACCCCTGTAGACATTGGGGTTGACGTGCAGGGGCTGATCAAATCCGGGCTGCTGCTGCGCGCTTCGCGCGCAGCGCGTCGCATCGGGTTCGCCGCTGGATTCCTGCGCGAGCGGGCGGCGGGCCTCTTCTATACGGAGCGGGTTTCGCCGGCGAAGGCTCACGTCGTCGAGTGGAACTTGGCACTGGCTCGAGCGGCTGGCGCCACGACGGTTGTCTTGGACGCGCCGGTGCCGCCGGGGCGCGCGGAGGGCGAATTGCCCGAAAAACCCTTTGTTTTGGCCTGTCCGTTCGCCGGCTGGGGGGCGAAACAGTGGCCGATGGAACATTACGAAGAGCTGGGCGGGCTGATGGCGGAGTTGGGATTTGAATTGGTGCTGAACGTGGCTGCGCGTACCCAGACAGCTAGGTATCAGCATGTTTCGGGGCTCCCCGGGCTGATCGACGCAACGCGGCGGGCGGCCGCGGTGGTGGGGTTGGACAGTGGTCCGCTGCACCTGGCGGCGGCGTTGGGAAAACCCGGCGTTGCGCTGTTCGGGCCGACCGATCCGGCGCGAAATGGCCCCTTTGGCGGCACAATTACGACCTTGCGGGCGCCTGGCGCGCCGACGACCTATCGACGAATGAACGAGATACTCCCTTGCATGCGCGCGCTCTCGCCGCGTATGGTATTTGAAACCCTTCTTCCATGCCTCACTACCGTTTCCCCAAACCGTACGCCGACGCGGTAGCCCGCCTTCGCGTGCCTTCGGGCTTTCTATTGCTGATTGCCTTTGCGTGGCTGAGCCGGCCTTCGGAGGCGAGCCTGTTGCGCGGCGTTCCGATCTCGCTGGCCGGGTTGGCGCTGCGCGCCTGGGCGGCGGGCCATTTGGAGAAGAACCAGAAGCTGGTGGATAGCGGGCCTTACCGGCATACGCGTAATCCTTTGTATTTAGGCACCTTAACGACGGCGATGGGGCTGGCCGTGGCGGCGCAATCGTGGTGGGTGGGCGGCATCTTCGCGGTGGTGTTTGTGATGGTCTACCTGCCGGTGATGGAGTTGGAAGAGCAGCATTTGCGGAAGTTGTTTCCGTCCTATAACGCGTATGCGGACGCGGTGCCGTTGTTGATTCCGCGGGTGCCGGGGGCGGGGTCGGACACGCCGTTTTCGGCGGCGCTGTATGTGAAGAATCAGGAGTATCAGGCGCTGATTGGGTTTTTGTTGGGCGTGGCGTATTTGTGGTGGCGGTCGGGGAACGTGGTGTAGGATTCGGTTTTGCGGGGGTGTGGCGGGTCTGGGGTTGGTCGCTGTGGTGGGGTGAGTTGTGTTCAGGGGATGAGGTTCCGGAGTTGGGTTTGCGGGCGCGTTGTGGGTCTGGGGGACACCCGCCCTTCGGGACGCGGGTGTCCCCGTGGGTTGATCGCTGCGTTGGGACTTTACCGGTAGCACGGCTCCAGGGGAAATCTGGGAGGGAGGGAGTGTGTTAGGCTGTGGGCTGGTTATGCGACTGATTGGATTGGCCTTGGCCGCCTTGCCGCTCATTGCCGCGCCGTTGCCGCAGTTTGAGAAGGATGTGCTGCCGCTGCTCGAGGCTAAGTGCGCTAAGTGTCACGCGGGGGCGGAGGCGCAGGGTGGGCTCGATATTCGGACGCGGGCCTCGTTGCTGAAGGGCGGGAAGGCGGGGCCTTCGTTCCTCTCCGGGGAGCCGGATCAGAGTTTGTTGATCGCCCGGATTCGGACTGGGCAGATGCCTCCCGGGGGGCCCAAATTGGATGATGCCTCCATTGAGTTGTTGCGGAAATGGATTGAAGTTGGCGCTCCGGCGGCTAGTCCGGATGCCCTTCCGGTGAGTGGGCATATCTCGGACAAAGACCGGAAACATTGGGCTTTTCAGCCTTTGAAGCGGCGCACGGGGAAAACCGATATCGATGCGTTCGTGCGGGCGGAACTGGCGAAGAAGAAACTGGCGATGAACCCGGAGGCGGGGCGGGCGGCGCTGTTGCGTCGAGTTGCCTTTGACTTGACGGGGTTGCCGCCGGGGCCGGAGTTGGTTGAGAGGTTTTTGGCCGATCGGCGGCCGGATGCTTATGAGCGGATTGTGGATGAGCTGTTGGCTAGTCCCCGGTATGGGGAACGCTGGGCGCGGCAGTGGTTGGATATTGCCGGGTATGCCGATTCCGAGGGCGTGCTGGACGCTGATGTCATTCGGCCGAATGCGTGGCGGTATCGGGACTATGTGATTCGCGCCTTCAACAGCGACAAGCCGTACGACCAGTTTTTGCGGGAGCAGATTGCTGGTGACGAGTTGAGCCAATATTGGAAGCATGATGGGCTGCCTCGGGAGGTGGCCGAGCAGTTGGCGGCGACGGGGTTCTTGCGCACGGCGGTGGATGCGACCCGGGAAGACTTTTTGCCGAAGGACTTTGCGGAGTATCAGTGGCGGACGTTGTTTGATACCGAACAGATTTTGGCTTCGTCGGTGCTGGGCATGACGATGCAGTGTTCCCGTTGCCACGACCACAAGTACGAGCCGATTACGCAGCGGGATTACTACAGCTTGCAGGCGGTGCTGGCGTCGGCCATTCGGCCGACTGGGCCGGTTTTGCCGACTTATAAGCGTATTGTTGTGGATGCGACGAAGGCCGAACAGCGTCTGGCGGAGGAGAATAACAAGCCTTTAGAGGCTGTGGCGAAGGCGTTGCGGGATTTGCAGAATGCGCGGCGCGTGCAGTTCCGGGCTCGGCATTCCAAGAAAGACAAGGCGACGGAAGATGAGTTGAAGGCGGAGTTTCCGGAGTATGCGGCGCGGGCCGCGGAGACGGCGAAGGAGTTGGCCGAGGTCAATGCCAAGATCATTACGCTGCCGACGATTCGGATGTTGAACGATATCGACTCGGCGCCGCCGCCGACCTACGTTTTGCGGCGGGGCGATCCGTTGAACCCGGGGGAGATTGTGCAGCCGGCGGTGCCGGATGTGTTGTCGTTGGCGCCTCGGCCGTACGTTGTGCCGGCGGTGGCGGCGGGCGCGCACACTACGGGGCGGCGGCTTGCGTTTGCGGAGTGGCTGACGCAGCCGGAACATCCGCTGACGGCGCGGGTGATGGTGAACCGGATTTGGGCCGGGCACTTTGGGAATGGGATTGTTGCCTCGTTGGACAACTTTGGGAAGTCGGGGGCGGCGCCGACGCATCCGGAGTTGTTGGATTCCCTGGCGGCGGAGTTTGTGGCCGATGGGTGGAGTTTGAAACGGCTGCATAAGCGGATTGTGATGTCGGCCACGTATCGGCAGTCGAGTGGGGCTCGGGCGGATGGGTTGGCGGCGGATCCGGAGAACACGTTGTTGTGGCGGATGGCGCCACGGCGGTTGGAGGCGGAGGCGGTGCGGGATTCGTTGTTGGCGGTGGCGGGGCGGTTGGACGATTCGATGTTTGGGGAGCCGGTGAAGACGGTGACGAAGGCGTCGGGGGAAGTGGTGCCGGAGAAGGAGTTGGAGGCGGCGGGAAGGCGGTCGGTGTATCAGCTGGTTCGGCGGAATACGCCGCAGAGTTTGTTGAACGTTTTCGATGCGCCGGTGATGGAGATTAATTGCGCGCGGCGGGCGTCGACGACGTCGGCGACGCAGGCGTTGGCGCTGATGAATGGCGAGTTTGTGACGGCGCAGGCGGAGCATTTTGCGCGGCGGATTTTGGAGGGGAGTTCCGATGACGGCGGGCGGGTGCGGCAGGCGTTCCGGATTGCGCTGGCGCGGGACCCGAGCGCGGCGGAGATGGACCGGCTGTTGACGTTTGCGCGGGCGCAGGAGGGGTTTTACGGAGACCTTTCGGAGACGGAGCGGCGGGTGCGGGTGTTCCGTGATTTGTGCCAGGCGTTGTTGGGGACGAACGAGTTTGTTTATTTGGATTGAGAGGGTAGGGTGTTCGTCTTAGCGGGGCATGCCGCGTCTTGGCGGGGAGTAGTACCGAGGGACTAAGGAAGACGTGTGTTGTCCTCTTTTTTTCCATTCTGGCGCGGCGGCATTTTTTCGCGTAGCGCAACATACAGGAAGACCGTTGACTCTCTCATTTTTTCTCTATTTCTGAACGCCTGGCCGGCGCTGCGTCCGGTGTTTTGGGAGGGAGCCGGCGCCGGGCGGCGTGGGCGATACTGCCTGCTTTGTTCGTCCTGCTGGCCGGCGCTGCCCACGCCGCAGCCATCGTGGTTCCGACCGGGCTGAACCCCGGCGACACCTACCGGATTATTTTCGTTACCAGCGCCATGCGCGACGGCACCTCTGCGAACATCGCCGACTACAACAGTTTCGTAACAGACGCGGCGAATCTGGACGCGGGGCTGGCCGGCCTGGGCACGACATGGAAGGCGCTCGCCTCCACCACGGCCGTGAATGTGCTGGACAATGCCGGGTTATCCGGCGGGGACTCAACGACTCCGTTTTACAACACCGTTGGGAATTTGATTGCCATCGGTGTCACCGTACCAATTACGGGACTTTACGGGGGTTTCTCGACGGCGCACACGAGTCCCATATTCTCAGAAACTGGAGAGGTTCCGCCGGGTTCGAACTTTGTTTGGACCGGCACGCGATTCAATACAAGCGTGGGTAGTCCGCTCGGCGGTGCCGGCGCCCACATGGGCCGGTACACCAGCACCTCAAGGGGTTGGACACAAGAGTTCTCAGAAAACCCAGCCGCTTTGCATCATCTCTACGGGATCTCCGGGGTACTCACGGTCCCGGGGGGGGCGGAAGTTCCCGAGCCGTCGGCGCTCGCGTTGGTGGGAAGCGCCCTGCTCGCGCTCGGCATCGCAAGGCGGCGGGGCGTGCGTCGATAGGCAGGCGGGCCGCTTGCCACTGGATTGGCGTCGCTGTTGATTGACGCCCATGGCGCCGGTGTGGGGGCTTGGCGCCATAGGCCGGAAGCACCGGGTTGTGGGCATTGCCTGTGGCTTCATCGCGAGTCTCGCGGGCGGTGAGTGCGGGTGATTCGTGCTTGGCGCTGTTGGGGATGAATGGGGTGGTTTATTAGGGTTGAGGGGTGCTGTGGGGGTTCAAGCGCCGCTTGCTTACGCGCGCGGTTCGGTAGGGGGCGCGCGGTGGGTAGGGGTGACGGTGGGGCTGGGATGGCTGGCTGCGGGGTGTCTTGGCTTTGGCTAGGCTAGTTTAGTAGGCTGTGTTTGGACTGACTATGAGCCACGTGTTACGTACTCCGATTCGAGGGCTGCTTTCGCGGCGGGATTTGTTCCGCGGGGGGCTGCATGCCAGCGTGGCTGGGATCGCGTTGGGCTCGCTGCTACAGGGCGCGCCGCGGTTTGATTTGCTGCCGAAACAGCCGCATTTTCCGGCGCGGGCGAAGCGCGTGATCCTGCTGTTTCAAAACGGCGGGCCGAGCCAGATGGACCTGTTTGATCCGAAACCGTTGCTGAAAAAGCATCATGGGGAGAAGCCGGGCGAGGGCTTCATTAACACCGTCGATATCAAGAAAACGGGGACTTGGATGGGGAGTCCGTTTTCGTTTGCGAAACAGGGACAGTGCGGGATGGAGCTTTCGGAGCTGCTGCCGGGGTTGGCGCGGCACGCCGATGACATTACGCTGATTCGTTCGATGGTGAGTGAGCATTCGAACCACGAACAGGCGATCTGGTATTTCAACACGGGCTTGACGACGCCGGGGCGGCCGGCGATGGGGTCGTGGGTTACGTATGGGTTGGGGACGGAGAATCAGAATCTGCCGGCGTTTGCGGCGATTATGCATCCGAAGGGGTTGCCCGTTGACGGGGCTCGGAACTATTCGAGCGGGTGGATGCCGCCGTTGTACCAGGGCATGGCGATGCGGGCGGAGGGGACGCCGGTGTTGAACTTGAAGCCCTCGGGGCCGGGGGATGCGGCGGCGGCGCGGTTCGCGTTGATGCAGCAGATGAACCGGGAGCATTTGGCGGGGCATGCGGACCAGCTGGCGCTGGAGGCTCGGATTGCGAGTTATGAGTTGGCGGCGCGGATGCAATTGGCGGCGAGTGAGGCGTTGGACTTAACGAAAGAGCCTGCGTCGATGCATGCGCTGTATCAGACCGACGATGCGGAGGCGGGGATTCATGGGCGGCAGCTGTTGCTGGCGCGACGGTTGGCCGAGCGGGGTGTGCGGTTTGTGCAGGTATTGTTGAACGGGCAGCCTTGGGATACGCACCAGAA
This sequence comes from Bryobacteraceae bacterium, assembly GCA_044358225.1. Taxonomy (GTDB): domain Bacteria; phylum Acidobacteriota; class Terriglobia; order Bryobacterales; family Bryobacteraceae. The sequence continues at coordinate 26,006 of JBIKOG010000002.1, forward strand.
GAATGAAGCCGGGAACCGGGAGGTGGCGCGGCGGACGGATGGGCCGGCGGCGGCGCTATTGACCGATTTGAAGCAGCGGGGGTTGCTGGACGACACGCTGGTGATTTGGGGTGGGGAGTTTGGGCGGACGCCGATGGCCGAGGGGGCCGATGGGCGGGATCATCACAAGTTTGGGTTTTCGTTGTGGGTGGCCGGGGGTGGGGCGAAGCGCGGGTGTTTGTACGGGGCGACCGATGATTTCGGGTATCACGCGACGGAGAACCGGGTGACGATGGCCGATTTCCATGCGACTGTTTTGCATTTGCTGGGGCTGGATTTTGAGCGGTTGAGTTTTCATCACGACACGCGGGATGAGAAGTTGACCGATGTGCGGAAGGCGCAGGTGGTGCGGGGGATTTTGGGGTAGGTTAGGAGGCGCGGTGTTTGGTCATTAGCTCGCGGAGGTAGGTATTTACGCGGGTTTGGTAGCCGTTGCCGGAGGCCTTTAGCCAGGCGAGGACATCGGCGTCGAGGCGGAAGGTGACGCTTTGTTTCTTTGGGCGGTAGAACTTGCCGATGACCGCGTCGGAGGGGAGTTGGAGAATTTCGGGGATGTCGGAGAGATCGATCTCCGAATCGGGCCGTTGGGAGAGGCGCAGGAGGGCGGCGCGTTTCTTAGCGGTGAGCTGGTTGGTGGAGTTTCGTTTTGTGGCGGGCGGAGATGATGCGGATGATTTCTGTGGTTTTCTCATCGCGGTAGGTGTGAACGACAAGGAGCAGGATGACTCCTTCAGCGAAACCGATAGCGTGCCATCTGGGTTCACCATTTTTTGTACTTTCGATGAAGGTGACGCAACCCGGATCGTCGAAGACCAACTGGGCAGTTTGGAAATCGATGCCGTGCTTGAGGAGGTTCGCCTCGTCTTTGTGTGCATCCCACTCGACGCGGAGCACATGTATGTACAAATTAGCACATACATGTTTTCCAATTTCGGCAGTACGCCATTTGGCCGAACCAGACTGGGGTTACAGTGATAGTGTCAGGCTTTTGATTTATCAAGATGCGGCTAATGGACAGGCTGAAATCATGGCTCGCCTCGCGTAGACCAGCGAAGTTGCCTGAGTCTTGGAGGGTGGACAGGGACGACTCTCTAGTCCGAATCAAGACTACGGATGAGCAGGCTGGTGACAGGAATCGAGAGTTCCGCTGAAACTCAATCATTCGGATATGCTTCGTAGATGGCGGTATCGCGATGTCCGACTTGCTGTTTCTGGACGTTTAAGGGCATCAGACGCCGATAGTTGTACCGATCAAGGCACTGGGCGGGGCCGAGTTCATGGACGAACTACTTCGGCGTAATCATTTCCCGCACGAGATTTTCGACAGGGCGATCCGTTCGACGGACGGCGGCACTTACTGTTGGCCACCAGACGATGGGAGGAATGACGGACTTGGCCGGTAGAGTTCGCTCATCTGTTCGAACAGCAAGTTATCTGCGCCGCGTCTTCGCGCGCATGCGCAGTGCGGGCGCTGTTCTCATCCCGACTTGGGGGACCAGAACCATACGGCGAGCCGGAATGGCTTTGTGACGACAGCGGCGCCGCGCGCCGTTGGGGTGGGCCGCGACAACTATCCTATCGTGGCATGATACATCCATGCCGCGAGGAAACCCGTCACCAAAGCTGGCGATCACTGTTGATCCGGACGTCCATAAGAGCATCGTGGCCGCGGCGGCGAGCGAGGGCGTGAGCGTGTCTGCGTGGATGACGGAGGCGGCGCGGGATGCTTTGAAGATTCGAGCTGGCCTGGAAGCGGTGGCCGAGTGGGAGAAGAAGCACGGCGCCTTTACAGGGGAAGAGCTGACCGAGGCGCGCCGTCAGGTACAGGCGCAAATGCGGACGCGGCGGAAGGTTCGGCGCCCGGCATGAGCCGGTTTGTTTACGATGCGGGCGTGCTGGTGGCGGCTGACCGCGGCGACCGGGGTGTTTGGTTGGCGCACAAGGCGCGCCTGATGGAGCGCAATGTTCCGGTGGTGCCCGCGACCGTCGTAGCCCAGGTCAGCCGTTCTCCGCGGCAGGCACAACTCCGGCGGTTTTTAGCGGGGTGCCACATTGCACCGCTGGGCGAGGGCGACGCGCACGAGGCGGGGCGTCTGCTTGGCAGGAGCGGGACGACCGATGTGGTGGATGCTTCTGTTATGGCTATTGCGATCCGGTATCGTGCGGTGGTCGTCACGGGCAATGTGGAGGACATGGAACGGTTGGCGGCGGCGGCTGGTGGGGGCGTGGGCGTGGTTGGCCTTTGAGGGGGCACATTGCTCTTGCTGAAAACAGGCTCGGCCTTCAGGCGCAAGAGGTTTCGCGGACGGCTGCGATACTCGGCGTTACGTCGGCAGGCTTGCGATGAAGGAGTTTATTTCGCAGAGGATGTCGGCTTCGTTGGAGTTGAAGGCGTAATGATTCGGGGGACGACTTTGGCGGTTGGGATAGGCTGAGGCCGGCACCGTTCCTGTTCAACCGTTCTTGAGCCGCTGCTCCGCGTCCATGACATTCGCCAGGATTGCATTGATCCGTGTCAAGTGGCCGGGCCCTTTGGATTTCAGCCAGGTGAGGACATCGTTTTGGACACGAAGAGAGATCAGGGTAGTCTTCGAGCGCAGCCGGAAGGGGACCATCTCGGCCAGTTGCGCGTCGGTCAAGGGCGGGATGTCGGTCACGTCAATTTCGGAGTCCGGTTTCCGGGCCAACCGGGCGAGGCGGTCGCGCTGCTGTTTTGTGAGCGGCTTACTGAAAATATGCTCGGCTTTCACGCGCACGAGCTTTCCTTGCTGAGATGATTCGGATGATTTCTTCGCCATGACTGGACTCCCTGCAAACATGAACAACGATTAGGACCGGTTCTACGCCACCTGCGACTCCCAGGGCATGCCAACGCTGTTCTCCGGTCTCGTCGACACGGTCTTCTCTTAGCAGCAGTTGTGGATCAGCAAACACGAGCGCGGCTGTGGAGAAGTCGATCCCGTGCTTCGTGAGGTTGGATCGGTTTTTGTCCGGGTCCCATTCGAACTGCATCGGTCAATACGAGTGTATATACAGGAGACCGCGGAAGCAAGGCTATTTCGGCAGCGTGGCGATGAAGGCGTTCATTTCGCGGAGAACGTCGGCTTCGTTGGAGTTGAAGACGTAATGATTGGCGTTGGGCAGGCGCACGACTTTGGCCGTGGGGATGGCGGTTTCGAGCGCTTTGGCTTGGGCTTCGGCGACGGGGTTCTTGTCCGATGTCGCGAAGATGGCGAGGATGGGGCTTTTCATGTTTGTGTGTTTTTCGACGCCGTTCATGATGGCCGCGCGGGGGCCGTCGAAGGGGGCGGCCATTGCCTTTAGCTGGGCATCGGGCATGGTGTTGAGTTGGGCTTCGTGGGCTTTGAGGGCTCGTTCGAAATTGGGGAGAGTCGTTTCGCGGATCTCCTTTACGAGTTCCTTCGAGTGGAGACTGGTGCCGGGGGCGAGTTGGGCGAGCTTGCGGCGGAGGTCGGCGAGGTCGACGACGATGTCGCCACGGGTGGGGTCGTAGAAGGCGTAGGGATAGGCGGCGTCGAGGTAGATGAGGCCGGCGACTTTGTTGGGGAAACGGGTGCCGATGGAGCTGAGCTCCTGACCGGCAATGGAGTGGCCGGCGAGGATGGGGCGGGTGAGTTTGAGGGCGTCGATGACGGTGAGAACGTCGTCGGCAAGGCGGGTGGCGGTATAGCCGGCTTCGGGTTTGCTGCTGGCGCCGAAGCCGCGGCGGGAGATGCCGTAGACGTGATAGTGGGGCGTCAGCTTTGTTACGAACTTGTCGAAGACGTGGGCGTTATTGCCTAGACCGGTTAGGAGAACGAGGGGACGGCCGCTGCCGCCCCAGTCGAGGACTTCGAGTTTGACGTACTTGGCGACTTCGATGAACTGGATGGTGTGCGGGGTGGCGTGTTTGTTGCGGTCCCAGGCGGTGGCGGGGGTAGCGCGGGTGAGATTGAGGGGGAGCGGGAGGCCTTGGGTCCAGTGGCCGGTGAGCTCGGTGGCGGCGGGGTTGAGGGTGCCTTGGTAGCCGCCGCCGATGGCGGGGATGGAGAGTTTGACGGTGTTGTTTTCGAGCGTGACAGTGGCGACGGGAATGGCGTCGCTGGCTTGATCGATGCTCAGCAAGTTGGCGGTCCACTGGCCGGTGGGGGACTTGGTGATGTCGACGATGAGGCGGAGTTTATTGGCTCCGGCTTCGAGGGTGCCTTGCCAGGCGCCGGTGATGTCCTGGGCCGATATGGTGAGGAGGAAGAAGGCGGTGAGGATGTATTTTTTCACTCTGATTGCCTATTGTAGGGGTATGTCTATCGATCGAGTGCGGAAGATTGTGTTGGCATTTCCGGAGGCGGAGGAGACCGAGTCGTTCGGGGAGCCTTGGTTTCGGGCTGGGGGGAAGGTGGTTACGGTGTATGGGACGGAGCCGAATGGGTGGTCGTTGTGTTTTAAGTGCGGGAAGATGCAGATGGGGATTTTTCTGGAAGATCCGCGGTTCACGCAGACGCCGTATGTGGGGCGGCATGGGTGGGTAACGCTGAAGTTTATTGGGCGGGATATGCCGAATTGGGAAGAGGTGACGGAGCTGTTGAAGATGAGTTATCGGAATAACGTGCCGGCGCGGTTGAAGGGGAAGGTCTAGTTTTTCTTCTTGACCGGCCTACTACTACGTGGCACGATATATCGCAGGACGTAGTAATGACTGATCCGACACTGCTGATACTTGCCAGTCTGGCCGAGGGCGATAAACACGGCTACGCGATGATGGAGGACATCCGGCTGTATGCCGGGGTGACGCTGGGGCCGGGGACGCTGTATGGGGCGATCACGCGGCTGGAGGAGAAGAAGTGGATCCGGCCGGTGCGGACGGCGGACCGGCGGCAACCGTACACGATCACGGCGGCGGGGCGGCGGCATTTGGCGCAGCAGTTGGACGCGTTGGGACGGATTGTTTCGACGGGCCGGGAGAGGTTGGGCACAGTATGATTTCGCCATCGAGGGCTTTGTTGTTGTGGGCGGCGCGGCTGTATCCGTTGGCGTGGCGGGAGCGGTATGGGGAAGAGTTTGCGGCGATGATCGAGGACCTGCCGGAGGGGCGGGCGCGGTGGACGACGGTGGGGGATGTTGTGCGCGGAGCCCTGTTTATGCGGGTGCGGCGTGGGGTGATGGGGATGGCGTTGATGGGAGGGTTGGCTGGGTTGGCGATGGCGGCTGGGGTTAGCCTGGCGATGCCGGATCGGTATGTGACGGGGGCGTTGGTGCGGGTGGAGAGGAGCGTTGGAGATGTGGCATTGACGGCGATGGTGAAGCGATCGTTAGAGCCGGAGAAGTTGGAGAAGTTGGCAGCGAAGTACCGTTTGTATGGCGGGGAGGAAGCTGCGATTCGGATCCAGCAGGACGTGCGGGTTTCCTACGTGAAGCCGCGGGCCGATGGGAGCAGGGCAATTCGGATTGACTTCGTGCATGGAGTTCCGGAGGTGGCGAGACAGGTGGCGGGTGAGTTGACCGCGGCACTGCTGCAAGCCGAGACCGGCTTGAAGTTGCTGGATGCGCCGGCTTTACCGCGGACGCCGGTGTAGCCGAACCGGGTTAACATTCTGATTTTCGGATGTGCGGTGGGACTGGTGTTTGGGTTGGGAACCGGGTACTTGCGAACGGTCGCGGAACGATTCAGAACGCGGGTTTGAGCATGGTCACTTTGGTGTAGGCGACTTGGAAGCCGTGGCGTTCGTAGTTGCGCTGGGACTGGCTGCCGGGGGTGACGTCGGCGGTGGCGAGGTCGCAGCCGGCTTGGGCGGCTAGGGAGAGGCGGTGGCGGATCAGCTTGTTCTGCAGGCCGTGGCCGCGGGCGGGCTGGATGGTGCCGTCGCATTGGAAGATGGCGAGCGAGTCGCGGATATCGAGTTGGGCTCCGGCGGCGGAGGGGACGATGAGATTCGTGCAGGTGGGGAGGGCGAAGAGGGTTTGGGCGAGGTCGCGGCCCATGTTGGTGGCGACGCCGAAGAAGGCTTGCGCCATGAGTTCGCTCCATTCCTTTGGGTCTTCGGCGGGGAGGATGGCGGGGTCTTCTTCGGCCGTTATGTCGGCGGGGGTGATGGGGCGGATGAGCGTGTTTTCAAAGGTCCCGAAATCGTAGCCGCGGTGGGTGAGATTTGTGAAGAGGGCGGGGTTGGCGAAGGGGGTGAGAGTGAGCGTCACCGGGACCATGCGGGAGGCGAAGAACTCTTCGGCTTCGTCGAGGGAGAATTCGGCGTAGCCGGCGCCGCGGATCTGGGTGAGCGGAGATTCTTCGTTGAGGAATACGGCGACGCCGCTGCCACATTCGAGGGCTGCGGCTTCCGAGTGGGGGAACAGGCCCCGGTGCGCTTGGACGGCATCGAGTCCAAGCGCGGCTGAGGCCCCTTCGAGACGCTGGGCGAGCGCGAGATTGACGTGGATCATCCGTGAACCGCGGCGCCGGCGAAGCTGAAGAGACGGTCGTTGGTGCGATCCTTATCCCATTCGGGCGTGGGAAGGAAGTAGCCGGGTTGTTCGGGATGGAGGTGTTTCTTTACCACCTCGTCGTTAAGGGTGACGCCCAGGCCGGGGGCGTTGGGGACGTTGATGAAGCCTTTGTCCACGATGGGTTTCGGGATGCCTGTAACCATGTCTTCCCACCATGGTACGTCGGCGGAGTGGAATTCCATGACCAGGAAATTTTCGGCGGCGGCGGCGCAGTGGACGTTGGCCATGGCGGAGACCGGGGTGCCCGCGAAGTGCATGGCCATGGGGACGCCATATTCCTGAATGGCGTCGGCCATTTTCTTGGTTTCGAGGATGCCGCCGGAGGTGGCGAGATCGGGGTGGAGAATGTCGACGGCGTGGGTTTTGGCGAGTTCGATGAAGGGCTCTTTGAGGTAGATGTCTTCGCCGGTGAGGGTAGGGATATCGACAGCGTCGGTGATCTTTTTCCAGAGCTCGGTGTTCTGCCAGGCGATCATGTCTTCGAGCCAGGCTAGGTTGTATTTTTCGAGGGCCTTGCCGAGGCGGATGCAGGAGTTGACGCCGATGTGGCCGAAGTGGTCGGCGGAGAGAGGGATGTCGTAGCCGAGTTTTTCGCGGACGCGGCCGACGTATTCGGCGAGCATGTCGACCCCTTTGGGCGTGAGTTCCATACCGGTGAACATGTGTTGCGTCATTTGCGCTTCGCGTGGGGAGAGGCCGAGGGGTTGGGTGAGGGTGCCAGGGGTTTTGGAGACGAGGCCAACGCCGACATCCATTTTGAGCCAGGTGAAGCCGCGGTCGCGACGTTCCTTGACGCGTTCGGCCATGACGTTGGTGTCGGGGGAGGAATCGGTGTCGGCGTAGAGGCGGATTTTGTCGCGGAACTTGCCGCCGAGGAGTTGATAGACGGGAGCGTTGTAGGCTTTACCGGCGAGATCCCAGAGGGCCATTTCGACGCCGCAGACTCCGCCGCCCTGGCGGGCGTGGAAGCCGAATTGTTTGATTTTCCGGAAGAGGTTGTCGACGTTGCAGGGGTTTTCGTTGAGGAGTAATCGCTTCAGCATGAGGGCATAATTCTTGCTGGCGCCGTCGCGGACTTCGCCCAGGCCGTAGATGCCCTGGTTGGTGTCGATACGGATGAGGGGACAGGTCATGGGCGCGCCTTGGACGACGGCGATGCGCATGTCGGTGATCTTCAGTTCGGTGGGTTTCGAGTTCGTGTTGACGTGGGATTGATAGGCATCTAATTCCACGCCGGACCATAGGGCAGCAGCTCCTGTGCCGGCAAGCGAACGGAGCAGGTTACGGCGGTTGATCGGCATGATGATTGCATCATACGCCTTTTGTAAGCGCTTTACATGGGTCTATTTTGGGTGGAGATCGATATTGGGCGCGGCGAATGAGGAAGGTGGAGGTAGAGGATGTACGCTTGTAAACGAGAAAAAGCCCGATCTGATTAGGATCGGGCTTTTCGGGAATTAATTTGGGCGACTTCCTACTCTCCCACACACTCGCGCGTGCAGTACCATCGGGGCTGAGAGGCTTAACTTCCGTGTTCGGGATGGGAACGGGTGGGACCCTCTCGCTAGGATCACCCAAAAGCTGTAGAAACTTTTGAAGAAGATCTGAGGATCTTTGTATTGAATACTGACGGGCAACGGAAAGCCAAATTGTTTCTGAAGTATCGTGCATGTATGCACAGTAAATTTTATGGTCAAGCCGAACGGGCTATTAGTAACGGTTAGCTCAAAGTATTACTACTCTTACACACCCGTCCTATCAACGTGGTAGTCTTCCACGGCCCTTCTTACCTTACGGTTGGGAAAACTCATCTTGGGGAAGGTTTCGCACTTATATGCATTCAGCGCTTATCCTAACCGAACTTCGCTACACAGCTGTGCCACTGGAGTGACAACTGTATCACAAGAGGTTCGTTCAGCCCGGTCCTCTCGTACTAAGGCCAAGCCCCCTCAATTTTCCTGCGCCCACCACAGATAGGGACCGAACTGTCTCGCGACGTTCTGAACCCAGTTCACGTACCGCTTTAATAGGCGAACAGCCTAACCCTTGGGAGCTTCTACACCCCCGGGATGCGATGAACCGACATCGAGGTGCCAAACCGGAGCGTCGATGTGAACTCTTGACTCCGATCAGCCTGTTATCCCCGGCGTACCTTTTATCCGTTGAGCGATGACCCTTCCATACAGAATCACCGGATCACTAAGTCCTGGTTTCCCACCTGCTTGACTTGTAGGTCTCGCAGTTAACCGCGTTTATGCCTTTGCACTCGACGGTGGATTTCCAAACCACCTGAACGCAGCTTCGAGCGCCTCCGTTACAATTTAGGAGGCGACCGCCCCAGTCAAACTACCCGCCTACCAGTGTCCCTCTTCCCGATCAGGGAAGTAGGTTAGAATCACAGATTGAACAGGGTGGTATCTCACCATTGGCTCCATCGACTCCAAAAAGCCGATCTCAAAGCCTCCCACCTATCCTGCGCAGTTCAACCCATAATTCACTGATAGGGTATAGTAAAGGTGCACGGGGTCTTTCCGTCTTGTGGCGGGCATCCGGCGTCTTCACCGGAACCACAAATTCGCCGGGCGAGTTGTTAAGACAGTCGTCAGATCGTTACGCCATTCGTGCAGGTCGGAACTTACCCGACAAGGAATTTCGCTACCTTAGGACCGTTATAGTTACGGCCGCCGTTCACCGGGGCTTCAGTTTACAGCTTCGCTTGCGCTAACCGCTCCCTTTAACCTTCCGGCACCGGGCAGGCGTCAGCCCCTATACGTCGTTTTCGACTTAGCAGAGACCTGTGTTTTTGTTAAACAGTCGCCTGACGCTATTCACTGCGGCCCACTTGCGTGGGCACCCCTTCTCCCGAAGTTACGGGGTTAATTTGCCTAGTTCCTGAACAACTCATCACCCGAGCGCCTGAGAATACTCATCTCGTCCACGTGTGTCCGTTTGTGGTACAGTTACCTAATTCTCCTTAGAGGATTTTCCTGGCAGACGATCTGGCGGATTTGCCTTTCCAGATCTCCCTTCACCTAGGTTTGTAACCATTTCGCCCCTAGGCTTACGGTCTGCGTCCCCCCATCGGTCTTGATCGAATTTCGGTAGTCACGGAATATTAACCGTGTGTCCATCGGCTACGCCTGTCGGCCTCGCCTTAGGCACTGACTAACCCTGAGCGGATTAACCTTTCTCAGGAAACCTTAGACTTACGGCGACCAGGGTTCTCACCTGGTTTATCGCTACTTATGCTGGCAGAGTCTCTTCTCACCGCTCCAGCCGTCCTCACGGTCGACCTTCACTGCTGTAAGAATGCTCTCCTACCACGCATCATCCAAAGATGATGCATCCGTAACTTCGGCACTATGCTTAAGCCCCGTTGGATTGTCGGCACCGGGGTGCTCGACCAGTGAGCTATTACGCTTTCTTTAAAGGATGGCTGCTTCTAAGCCAACCTCCTGGCTGTCTGAGCCTCCCGACTTCCTTTACCACTTAGCATAGATTTAGGGGCCTTAGTTGACGGTCTGGGCTCTTCCCCTTTCGACCACGAAGCTTAGCCCTCGCAGTCTGACTCCCGTATTACACGTTCCCGGCATTCGAAGTTTGGTTGGATTCGGTAACCTGGAAAGGCCCCTAGTCCATTCAGTTCTCTACCACCGGGACGGATCATACGAGGCTAGCCCTAAAGCTATTTCGGAGAGAACGAGCTATCACGGAATTTGATTAGCCTTTCACCCCTATCCTCAGCTCATCCAAGCTGTTTTCAACCAACACTGGTTCGGACCTCCATCCGCTGTTACACGGACTTCATCCTGGCCAAGGATAGATCATCCCGCTTCGCGTCTAATCCCAGCGACTCAACGCCCTATTCAGACTCGCTTTCGCTTCGGCTCGCTTACGCTTAACCTTGCCACTGAGACTAACTAGCCAGCTCATTATTCAATAGGCACGAGGTCAGACATTCCGCTTGCGCGGCATAGTCCTCCCACTGCTTGTAGGCACGCGGTTTCAGGTACTATTTCACTCCCCTCGCAGGGGTTCTTTTCACCTTTCCCTCACGGTACTAGTTCACTATCGGTCGCAAGAGAGTATTTAGCCTTACCGGATGGTCCCGGTAGATTCTCGCTGGGTTCCACGTGTCCCGCGATACTCAGGAGCCACTTAAAGGAGGATTGCATTTTCAAATACGGGGCTGTCACCCTCTATGGCCGGCCTTTCCAGACCGTTCTCTTAACACTTTCCTATCCCTCTTTTAACCAACTGAGTCCACTAAGATTGCTCTTGATTTACCCAGTTGATTATTGTGGTCCTACAACCCCGGACTCTCCGTTAGAATTGTCCGGTTTGGGCTGTTCCGCGTTCGCTCGCCACTACTAGCGGAATCACTGTTGTTTTCTCTTCCTCCAGGTACTAAGATGGTTCACTTCCCTGGGTTTGCCTCATACCCCTATGTATTCAGAGTATGATAACTCGTGTTCACACGAGTTGGATTTCTCCATTCGGAAATCCCCGGATCACAGTTTACTTGCAACTCCCCGAGGCTTATCGCAGCTAGTTACGTCCTTCATCGCCTTCTTGCGCCTAGGCATCCACACGCGTGCCCTTAGTAGCTTGACCATAAAATTTACTCAACACACATACACGCTACTCAGGCCGGCAACCCTACATATACCCGTGCAGAGTATACGTCTCTCTGGGCTGCCAGTATTAATTTGTGCTTTATTATGCCCGTCAGTATTCAATTGTCAAAGATCTTGGTTCCTCGCTTCGAAAAGCTCAGAAGTAAACTCCGTATCTCTACGACGCTTGCTTCTGTTCTCTACGAATGCTCTTTTGGAGCTCAATCGGAGTGTTTCGATTGTGGTGGGCCTGGGTAGATTCGAACTACCGACCTCACCCTTATCAGGGGTGCGCTCTAACCAACTGAGCTACAGGCCCTTTGTATCGATGCTGCCTGCTGTTTGCTTATGCTGGTGGAGCTGATCGGGATCGAACCGACGACCTCCTGAATGCAAATCAGGCGCTCTCCCAGCTGAGCTACAGCCCCCGAACTCTTGTGATATTGCTTATCAGTTGAGTGAATGGGGTTGCCATCCACTCAACTGACCAGCTCACGAGAGTTAACTCGTCGAGGCCAATTGGATGTTTCTGCCGATCGCGCAAAGGCGACCTGACGTAACCACTAGAATAATCGAGTAAATAAGGAAGCGACGATGTGGAATAGAACGGCTGTCATTTACTAAGTACATCCACCTTTGGCGAATGACTTGTCTTCAATGACTCTATCCACGTCCTCGTTTAGAAAGGAGGTGATCCAGCCGCAGGTTCTCCTACGGCTACCTTGTTACGACTTCACCCCAATCATGAGTCATACCTTGGGCCGTGGCCTCCATTGCTGGTTAGCGCACAGACTTCTAGTACAACCCACTTTCGTGATGTGACGGGCGGTGTGTACAAGGCCCGGGAACGTATTCACGGCAGCATGCTGATCTGCCATTACTAGCGATTCCAGCTTCACGCAGGCGAGTTGCAGCCTGCGATCCGAACTGAGAACGGTTTTTTGCGATTAGCTCCACCTCGCGGCTTAGCAGCGCTTTGTACCGTCCATTGTAGCACGTGTGTAGCCCTGGACATAAAGGCCATGATGACTTGACGTCATCCCCACCTTCCTCCAACTTATCGCTGGCGGTCCCCTGATAGTTCCCAACTTAATGATGGCAAAACAGGGCAAGGGTTGCGCTCGTTGCGGGACTTAACCCAACATCTCACGACACGAGCTGACGACAGCCATGCAGCACCTCGACATTACTCCCTTGCGGGATATCCATGTTTCCATGAACGTTGAAGTGCCGTTCGAGCCCAGGTAAGGTTCTTCGCGTTGCGTCGAATTGAACCACATGCTCCACCGCTTGTGCGGGCCCCCGTCAATTCCTTTGAGTTTCAGCCTTGCGACCGTACTCCCCAGGCGGCATACTTAACGCGTTAGCTCCGGCACGAACCAACTGAATGGCTCACACCAAGTATGCATCGTTTAGGGCGTGGACTACCAGGGTATCTAATCCTGTTTGCTACCCACGCTTTCGTGTCTCAGTGTCAGTAATGGTCCAGAAAGCCGTCTACACCGCAGGTGTTCCTCCTGATATCTACGCATTTCACCGCTACACCAGGAATTCCGCTTTCCTCTCCCATACTCAAGCATCGCAGTCTTCGGCGCACCCTCCCAGTTAAGCCGGGAGATTTCACACCAAACTTACGACACCACCTACACACTCTTTACGCCCAGTAATTCCGAACAACGCTTGCTGCCTACGTATTACCGCGGCTGCTGGCACGTAGTTAGCCGCAGCTTCTTCTGCAGGTACCGTCATTATCGTTCCTGCCGAAAGAGCTTTACACCCCGAAGGGCTTCATCGCTCACGCGGCGTCGCTGCATCAGGGTTTCCCCCATTGTGCAAGATTCCCCACTGCTGCCTCCCGTAGGAGTCTGGCCCGTGTTTCAGTGCCAGTGTGGCCGTGTGCCCTCTCAGGCCGGCTATCGATCTTCGGCTTGGTAGGCTTTTACCCTGCCAACTACCTAATCGACCGCGGACTCCTCTCTCGGCGACTTGCGCCTTTCTTCTCACGAACTTATGCGGTATTAGCCCAGGTTTCCCCAGGTTATTCCCCACCAAGAGGTAGATATCCACGTGTTACTCACCAGTACGCCACTTTACTCAGGATTGCTCCCTTTCTCGTTCGACTTGCATGTGTTAAGCGCGCCGCCAGCGTTGATTCTGAGCCGGGATCAAACTCTCGTTTGAATCCTTTGTTTTGTGACTTCCCCTATCTCTTCCTGCTCACCCGAAGGCAAACTCTCCAATTTAGGCTGGTCGTTTCGTCGCTCGATAAACTCAAATTATCTGACGTGGTTACTCGAAACATCCAATCAGTTGTCAAAGAACTGAGCTAGATTCACAGCGAACCAGATTCCTCTGATAGACCGCGGTCTAACCGGCCTCGAAAGGCGTTTTAGTAACCAGCCGTAACCGGCTACCAAAATTCGTACAATTTGTCAGAGAGTTTTGTTTTGCGTAGCCTTCTCTTTACTTCCGAAGGTCGCCTTCCCGCTTTCGCGGTGACAGCCAGGTTCTCTTATTTCCCTGTCCGTCTGTTGCCTTGACTTGCTGCTCGGGCCGTTTTAGGTGGCTCGAATCAGCCTCTCGTCAGTTGTTGTTTGCGCCGCAGCGCCGTTCAACCCTTTCAGAATAGCATGGGCAAAAGTTTTGTCAAAGGGTTTGTGAAGATTTCTGCTGTGTCATTTCAATTCCACGCGTTTTATGACGGGTATCACCAATAGAATCAACGAGAAAGCGAGAACATGAAAAATTCCGGCCATTGCGAAAACAGGCCCATATCCGTAGCCATGGTCCAGAACGAACCCCACAACGAGCCCAAAAACGACCCCACCCATGGCGCCACCGAAGCCAACCAAGCCCGCAACAGAGCCTACGGCGCGCCCGGTCACCAGATCCGTGGGCAAAGCCATGACAAGAGTGGACCAGGACTGTTGCCCGAAGAACGCCACGCTGAAGATGGCTATGGCGAGGTCTACCGGAGCGCTATCGACCAGGAAAATGATGGGCATAACAGCTGCGCTTGCCCCCAGGGCGATTTTCCGCGCTTTATTGACGCTACAGCCTTGTCGTAACAGCCAGCTGGAGAACCACCCGCCCGCCAAACTCCCTATCCCGGAAGCGGCATAGGGGATCCAGGCGTAGTACCCGACACGTTTTGTATCGAAACCACGAACGTCATACAGGTATTTAGGGAGCCAGAAGAGATAGAAGTACCAGGCGGCATCACTTAGGAACTTCGCCACGATCAGCGCCCATATCTCTTTACAGCGCAGTAACGGCAACCAGGCGACGGGTGGCTCACTTTCCTGTTGCGGCGCCTCCTTTACAGCCATTAACCAGTAGGCAGCCCAGAGTAGGCCGACGCCCCCGGCGATGACGAATACCCAGCGCCAGCCTCCCATCGTGATAATTGCGGCAATGGCGGGAGGCGCGATGACGGCGCCAACGGCGGTGCCGGCGTTGATGACACCCATTGCGGTAGCCCGATCACGCGCGGAGAACCACTCGCCAACGGCCTTCGTTGCGGCCGGGAATCCCCCGCCCTCCCCCATGCCGAGAAGGAACCGGCTGGCCATCAGGAATCCAAAACCGTTCGCTAAGCCGTGCCCCGCACAGGCAAGGGACCACCACACCATGACGGCGGCGAACCCTTTCCTGGTCCCGATCACATCGATCAGCTTGCCACCTCCGGCGTACATGAGGGCATAGGCGACCAGGAACGCCGCCTGGAGTTGGGAGAACTGCGAGTTGCTGATGGGGATATCGCGCTGGATGGCGGCGATGGCGACGGGCAGCGTCTGGCGATCGAAGTAACTGATCGCGATGGCTGCGGCGATGAGTAGCGTGATCTTCCAGGGCACCAGGGTCCGCCTACCAGCTGACTTGTACGAGAGACACGGCTTGGCGCGGCAGGGGGAAGGTGAGTTCGACGGCACCTGCCTTGACGGGCACCCAGGCCGGGGAGCCGAGGGACTGCAACTGCCCGGCAGCTTCCAACTGCGCATACTGCGCCGGTGTAGGCGACTGGGGCGAGCCCATGGCGAGCCAAACCGTATAGGAGTTGCTGTGGTCCCGATCAATCCGGTAGTGGCGGACGAGGGCGCGGGTGGCGTTGGCGGCGATGCCGGCGACCTTTAAGGCAACAGGCGCGGGGGTGCCGGTGAGATCGTCGTCATGATAGTTCCACGCCATGACGGAGATTACCTTGTCGCCTCGGGTGGCAACGGCGTTGATGTCCGGCTGGTCCTTTACACCGCTCTTCACGATTTCGTCCAGGGTGAGCGCGCCGCTGCTCTTGACGGCAAGCTGCTGGCCATCCATCAAGCCGAACATGCGGAACACGTTCAGCACCGGCTTATCGATTCCGTTCGTGGCGAGGTCGCGAAAACCATCGAAGTATGGCTGGTCCTCGAACTCAAAGGCCCAGGTCACGGCACCCTCGAAATTCACTCCATGGCGTAGGGCAAGTTGGTTCTTTCTGGCGAAGGTGGCAGCGGTGTAGCTGGAATACATGGTGCCGTTGCGGTAGGCATTCTGCGGATTGAAGCGCACGGAACAGGCCGCGCACCCTTCCGGGTCCGACTCGCCGATGATGATGGGGAGTTTTTTGAGCGTTGGGTAGGACGCCACGATCTCGAAGCCTTTCGATACATCGTTCATCTGCTTGTCGCTCCCCATGCGGACATGCCCGTCGACAACGGTCGGGCGGCCTTTGGCGTGGAAGCTGATGTAGTCGAGCGGAGAGCCGGTTTTCCCGGTGGCGAAATTGCGGCCCTTGACCACGTGGTCCAAGAAGGCGCGGAGGAAGGCGGCGGCCTTCTCATTGCCGGGCCCGGTGGTGGTGGGGCCACCGATGCGGATGCCGGGCAAGGCGCGCTTCACGGCGTCGGCAGAGTGGTCGTACAACTTGAAGTACTCTTCGGGCGTGGACTGCCAGTAGCCGATGTCGGGCTCATTCCACACTTCCCAATACCAGCTCTCCACCTCGGCTTTTCCGTAGCGGGCGACGGAGTGCTTCACCCATTGGTAAACCAATTCCGACCACTTGGCGTAATCCTTCGCCGGCTGCGCCCAGCCGGTATAGATGTTCTGGTATTTCTGCGCGGGGTCCCAGTGGTGGCGATAGGGTTCGGGCTTGACGGAGAGCGCCTGCGGCATGAAGCCGATTTCGACGAGCGGCTTCATTTTGCGCTCGACGAGGGTGTCGAAGATGCGGTCGACGATGGTCCAATTGTAGACGGGCTTGCCGTTGGCGTCCTCGGTATAGGCGTTGGTGGAGCCCCATTTCAACGCCGCGGTTCCGTCGCCGGTGGTGAGCAGATTGTGAACGCGCACGTGGACTGTATGAGGACTGAGGGCGGCGATCTCCGACAGCAGCTTCTTGCCGTCCTTCATATAGGTGTAGTTCGGCTCATCGTAGCCGAAGAAGCGCCAGACGGGCCGCCACTGGCCTTCGGCGGCCGGCCCCACCTGAATCTGAACGGGGGTCTGGGCGAAGGCGACGGCGGCGAACAGGAGTCCAAGAGTGAGTCGCATGTGATTAGAAAGTGTATTTCAGGGCTACCTGCATTTGGCGGGGAGCGGTGGCGGTGGCGGTGATACGGCCGACGACGGCGGTATCGAGCGCGGAGTTCGGCGCGGCGAAACTGGGCGTGTTGGGCAGGTTGAAAGCTTCCCAGCGGAACTGCAACCGGCCGGTTTCCCCGATTTGGAAGTTCTTGAAGAGAGAGAAGTCGACGGTGCGGAGGATGTCGGCCGGGAGAATACGGAGGCCGGAGTTACCGTAGTTGAAATTGGGCGCTGCGACGAAGGCGGTGGGGTCGAACCAGCGGGCGAGAGTGGGTTCGCTGGCGGTGCCGTTGGCAATGCGGTTGGGCCGCTGGCCGCCGACGCCGGTGTTGGCGACGTCGCGCGCCATCGTAACCGTGTAGGGCACACCGCTGCGGAAGAGGAAGATGCCTTGCATCTGCCAGCCGCCGATGAGGGCTTCGGTGACGCGGTTGGCATTCGAGGCGAACGTATGGCCTTTGCCGAAGGGGAGCGCGTAGCCGAAGCTGTGGGAGAAGCTGTGCGGGACGTGATATTCCGATGGCCCTTTTTCAAAACGATAACGGCCGCCGGCGGCGGGTGTATTCGTCACCCAGAGACTCTTGGAAAACGTGTATGAGGTAAGGAACCAGAGCCCCCCGGAGAGGCGTTTTTCGAACTTTGCCTGCAGGGCGTGATACGTCGTGGACACGTCGGCGGAGATATAACCGAAGCCGGAGAAGCGCGGGTAGGGCCGGCGCGCCTGCACGCCGCCGGGGCCGGGCTCGGGGATATTGAACGGGTTGTTCCCCTGAATGCGCGACCCTTTATTGCCGACGTACTCAATGTCGAACATCATGGTCTTGGCGATTTGCTGCTGAACGCCGAAGTTCCAGTGCTGGTCGTAACCCATGCCCATGCCGGTATATGTGGGCGTGAGGCCGACCACGGTATCGGGGGAGCCGAGCGGGGCGCCGAGGTAGAAGTCCGACAGCGTTCGCCGCGGGACGATGCCGCGATCGTTGACGTTGCTATCGGCCAGCAGGAAGGGCGGCATGAAGAGATTCACGCGGCCATCGGTGTACTCGCCTTCATAGAAGATGCCGTATCCGCCGCGAATGACGGTAGAGTCGCTCATCGGCCGCCAGGCAAAACCGAAGCGCGGCGCGAACTGTTTTTTGTCGGTATAGGTGATCGAATACGGCAGACCGGCTTCGGAGGAGGTTTGGATGAGGTTCTTCAGATAGCCGTAGGCGACGGGCGCGGCCGGCTGGGCGGCGAGGTCGAGTTCCTTCGTCCTGCTGGCGACGATGATGGGCCGGGCCAGCGTGCCGTCGAAGGTGCCAGTTTGGCCGCGGTAGGCGGATGTCCAGGGCGTGTATTCGTAGCGCAGGCCGATGTTCAGCGTGAGGCGGTTGGAGACCTTGACGTCGTCCTGCAGATAGATATGCCAGGCGTTGTAGGAGCCGCCGAAGGTATCGGAGGCGACAGCGCGGGCGGCGTTGGCAGGGAGGCCGAGCACCCAGTCGGCAAACGAATCGCCGGTGCGGGCGGCGCTGGCCGGGTTTTCGGTGTTCTGGCCGTTGAAGGTCCAGGTGCCGGCGTAGCTTTTGCTGTCGGTGCCGAGCCATTGGTAGGTACGGAACTTGACGCCCGTTTTGATGACGTGTTTGCCTTTGATCCAGGTGAGGTTGTCGACGAATTCGCGGGTGTAGCGGTCCTGCGTTTTGGGGCGTTGATCGAAGGCGGAGCCGGTGAGACTGGCGTAGCCGGCCCAGGCGAAGTCGGGGAAAGATCCGATGTCGAAGGAACGTTTGGTTTCATCGAGACCGCGGATGCCGGCTTCCTTGTTGAAGTCACGGCCCTTCAGGAAGGGCTGGAGCTGAATATCCCCGTAGAGGGTGTTGAAGCGGAGTTCGTTGATGAGGTTCGACTTCAAATTGGAGTTGATGGAAACGGTATAGTTCTGTCCCTTGGTGCCGGAGGCGGCCATACCGAGGGCGGGCGAGCCGCCGGGCTCGCTGAGGCGGTTGTTATTGAGGCTGTAGCGGAAGGAGACTTTGTGGTTGTCGGTGATGGTGTGGTCAATGCGGGTGGTGATCTGGTCGAGATCGACGGCTGTGGAAGGCGAAAAGGTGAAAGTGCCACCGGGATTGGCGGCGAGGGTCAGGTACGGGTTGAAGAAGGCCGCGGAGGAGGAGGCCCGGTTGGAGGGAATCCGGTTGCCGGGGAAGGGAGTGCGGGTGCCGCCGGCGGTGGTGGCGGGATCGTACAAGGTGTTGCTGATTGCACTGAAGTCGCCGCCGAGCATGGCGGCAGTGGGGCTGATGCGGTTGTTGACGTTGCCCTGGCGTTCACGGGTGCCTTCGTAGTTGAAGAAGAAGAATGTCCGGTTCTTGCCGTTCAGAATTTTGGGGATGATGACGGGCGCGCCGACGGAGGCACCGAATTGGTTGCGTTTCAGCAGGTCGCGGCGGACGCCGAAGAAGGTGCGGGCGTCGAGCTTTTCGTTGCGCAGGAATTCGAAGAGGGTGCCGTGGAGTTGATTGGTGCCGGACTTGGTAGTGGCGTTGAAGAAGCTGCCGGAGCGGCTGTGCTCGGCGGAATAGGCGTTCTGCTGGACGCTGAACTCTTGCAGAGCGTCGATAGAAGTTTGGATCCAGCTGCCGCCCTGGTGCTGCTCACTGGTGTCGGCGCCGTCGAGGTAATAGGACACTTGGCGGCCGCGGACGCCGGAAATGGTCGTGCCGTTGAAGAATTCGGGGCGGATGCGGGTGACGTTACCGGTACCGGGCAGCGAGACGACGCCGGGGGTGAGGCGGGCCAGATCGTTGAAACCGCGGCCGTTCAACGGCAAGTCGACGATTTGCGCGTTCGTCATGACGTGGCCCAGATTTCCGGATTCGGAGTTTAACAGCGGCACTTCCGAGCGGACTTCGAGGACGGTGGATGTTTCGCCAATGGTGAGGTCGACATCCAGATGCAGATCCTTGCCGACCTGCATTTCGACGCCGGGGCGGGAGGTCGTGCGGAAGCCCGGGGCCGTCACCGTCACGGTATAAACGCCGGGGTTCAGTGCAGGGACGACGTAGGCGCCCTGTGCATCGGTCGTCATCCTGGTGGCGACGTTGGTGGCCTGGCTGGTGACGGTGACCGAAGCGTTCGGCACCGCGCCTCGATTCGGGTCAAAGACCGTCCCGGCGAGCCGGCCTGTCTGGACCTGCCCGAAGGCAGCGCAGGCGGAAAGCAACAGGGCAAACGCGCGAAGACAAGGGCGCATAGACGACTCCTCTAACGGGGCAGGAACTGAAACCTGAGGGGAATGGTACTACCACTGATTTCCGATTGCAAGACGATATCGAGAATAGAAGCAGCAAATACACATCTGCGTGCTAGCATTGGTCGTGCCGATTGCGAAACGCCGAAAAGAAGACGTCACCGTCAAGCTGATCGCCGTCTTCAAACAACTGATTGCCGAGGGAACGTTGGAACCGGGCGGCCGGCTGCCGGCGGAGCGGGAGCTGGCTGAGAGTTTTGGGGTCAGCCGTTCGTCTTTGCGCCAAGCGCTGAAGGTGCTGGAGATCATGGGCGTTATCTCCCAGCGGGTGGGCGACGGAACGTATCTAAACAAAGGCGCCGATGCGATTCTTCGCGAGCCGATGGAGTTCCTCATTCTGCTGGACGGCATCTCCGCACACGAACTGATGGAAGCGCGTTTATTGGTCGAACCAGAACTGGCGGCACGCGCGGCCCTGCGGGCCTCCGAAGAAGACATCGCCGAGATCCATAAGGAGCTCCGTGCGATGGAAGCGGCAAAGGACGACCACGCCAAGTTCGTCGCCCACGACCTGCTTTTCCATCAAGCCGTTTTTCATGCCGCCGGCAACCGGGTGACCAGCCTGATGTTCTCTGTCGTCCACAAATCGCTCGATAAACTGATCACCATGACGTCCCAGGTTGTGGAACCGGAGCATACGTTGACGCTCCATCGCCGCATCTATCAGGCCATCCGAAAGCGGGACCAGGACGAATCCCGTCGCCGCATGACCGAACATCTGGTCGACGCCCGCGACCTGCTGACCCGCGCCGCCGAAAAACAAAGTCACTTTCAAATGGCGGCCCGCATCCAAACATTGAAGAAGAAAGAACCACGCCCCTCCCGCTAAACTGGAGAGGATGCCCACAGAGCCAGCCACAGAGCAAACCGGTCCACCGCAGACCGGATGGCGTGCCGTTGTTCGCATTGTTTCGGGCATCGGACTGCTGCTCGTTGGCATCGTCGGGCTCATCCTCCCCGTCATGCCAGGCTGGGTCTTCATCATCCCCGGCCTGATGATCCTCGCCGACTACTACCCGCCCATCAAGCGCCTTGTCGACTGGGCCAAGACCAAGGTCGACGACGTTCGCACCAAAAAAAGCTAACCATGCTCAAGTTCATCTCCGTCCACGGCGCCCGCCAGCACAACCTGCAAAACGTCAGCGTCGAAATCCCGCGCAACACGCTCACCGTCATCACCGGCCTCAGCGGCTCCGGCAAATCGTCCCTCGCCTTCGACACCATCTACGCCGAGGGCCAGCGCCGCTACGTGGAAACGCTTTCGCCCTACGCCCGCCAGTTCCTGGACCAGATGGAGCGCCCGGACGTCGATTCGATCGACGGCCTCAGCCCCGCCATCTCCATCGAGCAAAAGACCACCAATCGCAGCCCGCGCTCCACCGTCGGCACCGTCACCGAAATCTACGATTATCTGCGCCTGCTCTACGCCAGCATCGGCGTCCCGCACTGCCCCACTTGCAACCTGCCCATCTCCGCGCAAACCACGCAGCAGATTCTGGAGCAGATCCTGGGCATGCGCCAGGAAGAACGCGTGATGATCCTCGCGCCCGTCGTCCGCGGCCGCAAGGGCGAGTACAAGAAGGATCTGGAAAAGTACTTGCGCCAGGGGTTCATGCGCGCCCGTATCGATGGGGAACTGCGTGGGCTGGATGAGGACATCCCGCTCGACCGGCGCAAGAACCACACGATTGAAATTGTGGTCGATCGCCTGCTCGTCAAACCGGGCATCGAAAAGCGCCTGGAAGCCAGCATTGAAACGGCGATGAAGCTGGCCGGCGGCTTGGTCACCGTGGCCGTCGTCAATGGCGAAGAGCGGCTCTATTCGAAGAGCCTCGCCTGCCCCGAGTGCGGCAACAGCGTGCCGCAGCCGGAGCCGCGCAGCTTCAGTTTCAACAGCCCCTTCGGCGCCTGCGAAGCCTGCAACGGCCTCGGCAGCAAGTGGTCCTTCGATCCGGACAAGTTCATCGTCGATCCCTCGAAGCCATTGCTCGACGGCGGCTTGGGCCCGGGCGGGTCGTCGTCCGTCATGTCCACCCGCGTGGAAGACGCCGCGCGCAAGCACAAGATCAAGGTAGAACTTCCCTTCGATTCCTTGAGTAAAACGCACCAAACCATGTTGCTCGAAGGCGCCGAGGGCTTCCCGGGCATCATCAAAATTCTCGACGGAATGTACCGCGACGGCCCCAGCGGCTCCAGCGAATACTTCATGTCCTACATGTCGCCCACCACGTGCGCGGCCTGCAACGGCCTGCGCCTGAAGCCGGCCAGCTTGGCCGTGCGCGTGAAGGGCGTCAGCATTGCCGACTTCACGCAGCAACCTCTCAACCGGGCGCTCGAAACCGCCACCGCCTGGACGCTCACCGAACGCGAAGGCCTCATCGCCAGCCGCATCCGCGAAGAGATCCAGCACCGGCTGGAGTTCCTGCTCGCCGTGGGCCTGGAATACCTGAGCCTCCACCGCTCCGCCGCCACACTCTCCGGCGGCGAGTCCCAACGCATCCGTCTGGCCACGCAGATTGGCTCGAAACTCCGCGGCGTGTTGTACGTGCTCGACGAACCATCCATCGGCCTCCACCCGCGCGATAACGACCGGCTGCTCGACACGCTCTCCCAGCTCCGCGATCTCGGCAACACCGTCCTCGTCGTCGAGCACGACGAAGACACCATCCAGCGGGCCGACTACGTCATCGATCTCGGCCCCGGCGCCGGCCGTCTCGGCGGCCATCTAGTCGCCGCAGGCACGCCCAAACAGGTGGAAAACACCAAGGATTCGCTCACCGGCCAGTACATGAAAGGGACGCGCAAGATCGACGTCCCCGCTGTGCGCCGCCCCGGCAATGGCACCGCGATCCGCATTGAAGGCGCCACGGAACACAACCTGAAGGAAGTCGACATCAGCTTCCCGCTCGGCACCATGACGGTCATCACCGGCGTCAGCGGCAGCGGCAAATCCACGCTGATTACCGACATTCTTTATAACGCCCTGGCCAAAGAAATCTACGGCAGCCGCGCCGAACCGGGCCGCCACAAAAAGATCAAGGGCATGGAACTGATCGACAAGGTCATCGAGATCGATCAATCCCCCATCGGCCGCACGCCGCGCAGCAACCCGGCCACCTACACCGGCACCTTCGGCCCCATCCGCGACCTCTTTGCCCGCCTGCCCGAATCCCGCGAGCGCGGCTACGCCCCCGGCCGCTTCAGCTTCAACGTCAAAGGCGGCCGCTGCGAAGCGTGCCAGGGCGACGGCCTGAAGCGTATCGAAATGAACTTCCTGCCGGACGTCTATGTCAGTTGCGACGTCTGCCGTACCCGCCGCTACAACGTGGAAACGCTGGCCGTGAAGTACAAGGGCTACTCCATTGCGGACCTGCTGGAAAGCACCGTTGAGCAGGCGCTCGGTATTCTCGAGAACGTCCCGCAGCTACAGACTAAATTGCAGACCCTCGTCGACGTCGGCCTCGGTTACATCCACCTGGGCCAGAGCTCCACAACGCTCTCCGGCGGCGAAGCGCAGCGCATTAAACTCGCGAAGGAACTCAGCCGCCGCCAGACCGGCAAGACGCTCTACATCCTCGACGAACCCACCACCGGCCTGCACTTCGAAGACGTCAAGCGGCTCCTCGACGTCATCAACCGCCTCGTCGATCTCGGCAACACCGTCATCATCATCGAACACAATCTCGACGTCATGAAGTGCGCCGACTGGATCATCGATCTGGGTCCCGAAGGCGGCGAAGGCGGGGGCACCATCGTCGCCGCCGGGACACCAGAAGATGTTGTCAAAGTGAAGAAAAGCTACACCGGCAAAGCACTCGCGAAAGTGCTGGCGAAGAAGTAGCTACTTCTTCGCCTTCGCCGCCAGCGCGCGCAGATTTTCTTCAAACGGCGCGGTGGCCACACCATATTCGGTGATGATGCCGGCCACGTAGCGATTCGGCGTCACGTCGAAAGCAGGGTTGCAAACGCCCACGCCCTCCGGTGCCACAGGCACGCCGAAAACGGAGGTCACTTCCGCGGCCGAACGTTCCTCAATCGGAATCAGAGAGCCATCGGTCAACGTCAGATCGAGCGTCGAAATCGGCGCGGCCACGTAGAACGGCACGCCATTTTCCTTCGCCAGAACCGCCACCGAATAGGTGCCGATCTTGTTCGCCACATCCCCGTTGGCCGCAATGCGATCCGCGCCAACGACGACACACCCAATCCGCCCGGACTTCAAGAAATGCCCGGCCATGTTGTCGGTGATCAGCGTCGTCGGAATCCCGTCCTGCATCAACTCCCACGCCGTCAGCCGCGCGCCCTGCAAAAACGGCCGCGTTTCGTCGGCAAACACGTCGATCTTCTTGCCCGCCTCCACCGCCGCGCGAATCACGCCCAGCGCCGTGCCGTAGCCCGCCGTCGCCAGCGCCCCGGCGTTGCAGTGCGTCAAAACCGTCTTGCCATCCGGAACCAGCGGCGCGCCATGCCGGCCGATCTCTTTGCAAATGGCGACGTCTTCTTCCTTCACCAGAACCGCTTCGGCAATCATCGCCGCCTGCTTCTCCGCCACCGGTTTCCCGGCGAGCGATGCCCACAAACGGCGCATCCGCTCGATGCCCCAGAACAGGTTCACGGCCGTCGGCCGGGTCGCGGCCAAGGTGTCGCAAATCGTCGCGAAATCGGCATCCGGGTCAGCGGACTTCTGCACACCAATCGCAACGCCCATCGCCGCGGCCACGCCAATGGCGGGAGCCCCGCGAATGATCATCGTCTTGATCGCGTTGGCGACCTCCAAATAATCGGTGCAGGTGACAAAGACCGTCTGCGTCGGCAGCAACGTCTGGTCAATCATTACGACCCCTTGCGGAGTCCATTCGATAGTTTCGAGCATGTTTTCCTATTGTGGTGTGAGAAAGTGTCCGGCGAACATCGTCAAGTTGTATGCGCCGTGAGTAATTGTGGAAGCCAGCGTGGAGTTGGACCGGATTCGCACCAGCCCGAAAACAACGCCCACAACCACCAGCAGCACCAGATGCTGCCAGCTCCAGTCGTACATCGGCCCGTGCATAATCGCGAAGGGAATGGAGGTGACAAGCAACCCCACCGCCGTCCCCATACTGCGCAACGCAACGGGCAAAATTATCCCGCGAAACAGCAACTCTTCAATCAGCGGCGCGCCGCTGATACCAAACAGCACCAGCAGCCGGCACCCCCACGGATCGGCCAGCAACTGTTCCATCAGCCCATTCTGAATGTTCTTCGCATGCAGCAAACTGGCCAACAGCCCAGCAGCCAACGCCAGTCCCGGCCCAATCGCCAGATACATCCACGGACCCTCCGCGGGCCAATCAAAATGCAGGTCCCGCCAGAAAACCCGCCCCGGCCGGCGCAGCAACAGCCACACCGCGCCCAGCCATAATCCATACGCGGCCGACTGCCCCGGAATCGCAATCTGCACCTGGCTTGGCGACTGGCCCAGCACCAGCCAACCCGCCCCCACCGCGGCGATCGAACCAAGCAACATCGCCGGAATCATCAGGCTTATGGCGATGACGACTTCCTTCCAACCCCAGTTGGGGCTCTCGCTCATTGGCCGCCCTCAACCAGAATCGCGGCCAGCAGCGGGATCATGATTTCGTGGTGCCCCGTCAGCGCGTAGCCCTTGCCCCCGGCGTTGGCGTGCGGCCGTTTCACCACGTTCACGCTCGGCCGGTAGTGCTGCAAAAAGTCGAAGTTCACGGTGGTGAAGTTCCGCAGCGGATAACCCAAATTCCGCACCACGCTGACGGCTTTCAAAAATACTTCCGGCATCACCACCGCGGAGCCGACGTTCAAATAAACCCCACCCTCGTCCAGCCCGCGAATCATCTCGCACAGCAACCGGAAGTCGTGATGCGATGTGCGCCCGATCGCCGCTCCATCGGCCCCCGGATGTGTGTGTGGCGTATCGGTGCCAACGGCCACATGCACCGTCACCGGAATCTTCCGCGCGTAGGCGCCGTGAAGCAGGCTCGCCGCCGCGTAGCGCGGATCGGCCAGGTCCGTGATCTTCCGGCAGATCGCCTCCCCCATGCCCACATCGCCAGCCGCGCCGTTAATCGCGTCGTTCAAATCCCGCCCGGTCTCCTCGGCCGAACCGAAACTACCGTCCGGCAGAACCGCTTCCACGTCTTCGCTGGAATGCCCGGCCACGGCGATCTCGTAATCGTGAATCGTGGCCGACCCATTCATCGAAAACCCATGCGCAAAGCCCTTGTCGGCCATATCGAGCAGGATCGGCGCCAAGCCGACTTTGATCACATGACCGCCAATTCCCCACAGAATCGAGCGGTTTTTCGCTCTCGCTTCCAGGATCTTGCCGGCCACTTCGCGCAACGTATCGGCGGCCAAAATCCGCGGCAGGCTATCGAGGAAGGAGGAGAGCGGCGTCCCGGCGACGTGTGGTTTCCCAAACATCTCCGGGGTCACCTTGCCTCCGCGGCCGTGAAGAGAAACGGTTTTCAGGCCGCTGAAATCCATTGGCCGAACGGTGTAGATGCTCATGAACGGTACCTATTCAGGGTACCGCGCCCGGTCAGTAACCGGAGTAGTAGTTGTCGTAGCAAGGCGCCGGATGGAAATTGCCCCAGCCGTCCACCCAGCCGCAACCGCGATTGGTGTTGTACCCGTAGCCGAACGGAATCCCTATACCGACGCCGAAGTACGGCCGCGCCCAGAAGTTGCCACCGTAGAAGTAGCCGCGGCCCGCGTAGAACCGGCCAGGGTAGAAGCCACCGCCGCCGTAATAACGGGGCGCGTAGTTATAGCGCGGCGCGGAATAGAATCGGCCGCCGCCGTTGTAGTAGTTACGCCCACCGCCATTGAAGTACCCACGGTTCGGAGCCGCATAACTGCGTCCGCCGCCGCGGTTGAAATTCCCGCCGCCACTCCACCCGCGATTCCCGCCGCCGTTGAAGTTGCCGCCACCGGAGTAAGCGCGTCCGCCACCACCGCCGAAGTTGCCACCGCCACGATTGCCACCGCCGCCACCTTGATTACCTCCACCGCGATTGCCGCCGCCGCGCTGGGCCAGCGCAATGGGCGCGGTCACCAGAAGAGCTGCTGCGAAAAGAACGGATAATCGAGTTTTGCTGGTGAAAATCATGGGGTCCTCTTGCCCTTTCCACTGCAAGTAACCCGCCAAATCAACCCGGCTTGATAATCCAACAAGTTAGCGGGTTACCTCCGTAACCCGCCTGGTGGAAAAGCACCACACCCGGTGGCTCGCAACCGAAATTTACTGAATCGCCACCGTCACGTTGGCCGGGCTCGGCGCCGGGCCAACGCGAATTTCAATCGGCACCGCCGAACCGCGCGGCACCTCGCTAT
Source organism: Bryobacteraceae bacterium (assembly GCA_044358225.1). GTDB lineage: Bacteria > Acidobacteriota > Terriglobia > Bryobacterales > Bryobacteraceae. The sequence goes on from JBIKOG010000002.1 coordinate 53,369, forward strand.
TCAACTGCACGTTCACCTGCATCAACCCGGTCACCTGCCCCGGCGTCGACCCCGCATACAGCACCTCCACCGGCACGCCGCCGATGGTCACGGACACCGGCAGCACCGGCTTCCGCAGGTCCGTCGCAATCACGCGGCCCTCCTGGCCCACCGGCTCCGTCTGTCCTTCGCCGGTCACGTACAACACCAGCACGCTGTCCACGCCAGCCGGATTGGCTGGACCATTCAGCCGGCCGCTCTGGTTAATGGCCGCCGCCTGGCCACGCCCGCTCCCGTCAACCGTGAAGATCCCCGGCGCCGCGTCCGGCGAAACAACCAACTCACTCACGTTCGACCGCGCCCCGTTGTACTCCACCTCCACGCGCGTACTCGGCCGGCCCGCAATCGCATACGGCGCAACCGTGTCGATTTGCGTGCTGCTGATGTACAGAATCGGCGCCGGCACCCCATCGAACAACACGCGATAGCCGCTGTAGCTGGTCTCAAACGCGCCCGCGCCGGAAACGTTCCCCTTCACCCCGGTCACAGGGCCCATGGAGGTCCCCAACAGGCTCAGGATCATCCCCGGCGTGATCGCAGACAGCTCCCGCGTGGCCCCGTGCAACGCCGTGCGCAACGTCGGCGCGGAGGGCGTGGTCACAGTCAGCGTCACCTCCGCACTCCGGCTCTCGCCGGTGCCGAATGCCGTCACCGTCACAACGCCGCGATAGGTCCCCGGCGCCAGCCCCGATGGCTGCACGCGCACAGTGATCGTCGCCGGAGTCGACACGCCGCTCGCGCTCGCGATCAGCCAGTTATTGCCGGAATCGGTCCGCGCACTCGCCGTGAAATTGGCGGTTCCCAAAGTGCTGTTCACCGCAATCGTCTGCACCGGCGGCACCTCTCCGTTCGTCACAAACTGGAAGGAAAGCGCCGTGGGCGAAATCGTCGGCGACGCGTTCGCACTCACCGACGCGTTCACCACAACGCTCGTCGTCGCCCCACCACCGCTGATCGTCAACACACCCGTGTAGTTCCCCGGCGACAGGCTCGCCGCGCTGGCGAACACCGTCAGCCCAGAAGGCGTCGTCCCCGATGCGGGCGAGGTCGACAACCACGCGCTATCGCTCGTCACTGTGTACGGCGTGTTCACCGACCCACCCACCTGCACTACCTGCGACAACGGTGTCGGCGAGCCCGCCGTCAGCGAATAGCTCAGCGCCTGCGGGCTCACCGATAGCGTTGCCCCGGAGACAGTCATCGTCACCGGAATCGTCAACTGCGTGTTGTCGGTAACGTTGGACACCTGGATCAACCCGCTATAAACACCCGCCGCCGAAACCGCCTGCGGCACAATGCTCACCGTCAGCGTCGCCGGCGTGGTCCCGCTGTTCGGCGTCACCTGCAGCCACGGCGCGCCCGTCGTGCTGGCCGACGCCAGGAAGTTCTTCCCCGTCGCCGAATTCAGCGCCAGCGTTTGGCTCGCCGCCGGAGCGTTCAACTGCGTCTGGAACGCCATCAGCGCCGGGTTCGCCGTGATCGAGGAAACGCTCGAAGTCCCCACGTTAATGGTCACAGGAACCGCGATGGTCGTCGTCCCGGTCGTGACATTGATGCTGCCCGAGTAGACGCCCGCCGGCAACCCCGCTGGCGACACCGAAACAGTCAACACATTCGACCCGCCCGTCGAGCCAAACTGAGGCCCCACCAACAGCCATCCGGTCGAACTCGCGCTCGCCGTGAAGTTCACACTTGTGCCCGTACTCTGCACCGTCACCTGCTGCGCCAGCGGAATGCCCGCATCCGGGAAGTAGTTGAAGGTCAGCGCCGCGGGGCTCATGGTCAGAATCGTGTTCGCGCTGACGGTCAGCGAAACCGCCACCGATTGCGTGGATCCGTTGGAGGCCGTGATCGTCACCAGCCCGCCATAATTGCCCGGCGTCAACCCCGTCGGGTCCACATAGATGTTCAGATTGCTATTGCTGTTGCCTGTCACAGTCTGCAGCGGAGAGCTGTTCAGGTTGCTCGTCAACCGGATCCAGGAAGCGGAACCGGAGGCGGTAAACGACACAATGCCCGCCGAGTTATTCACGTAAACGGCCTGCCCGCCCGGCGTCGCCGTGCCGATCTGATAAGCGAAATTCGCCGTGCCCGGCGTTACCGTAAAGCCCGTCAACCCGCCGCCAGTGCCCACCGTGAACGACACCGGTATGGATACACCCGGGGACCCGTTCGTGGGCGCAATGCTCACCGTGCCGGAGTAGACACCGGAGACCAGCGCGGAGGGATTGGCGATGATCGTAATCGAAGTCGGAGCCGAAGAAAGCACCGTATTCACCGACAGCCAATTGCCGCCCGAAGTCGTATTCGTGAACACCTGAAACGGCACATTGCCAACACTGTTAATGTTCACCGATGCCTGCGAAGTCACTCCCGTCGTCGCCGTCAACGCGACCGTCGACGGATTCGCCGTCACCACACTGCCGCCCGCCGTCGTGCTGCTTACCGTCAGCGTCACCGTAATGAGGGCCGACTGCGACCCGCTGGCGATCACCAATACCTGTCCCGTATAGTTGCCCGGAGAAAGATTCAGCGGCGTCACCGTCACCGTGACATTGCCAGGCGTCGCCGCCCGGTCCGCCGTCGCCGACAGCCACCCTTCGGTGGGCGTGAAATAGCGAATCGATAAATTGATCGGCAACGAAACGCCCGTGGACGTGACGCCAACCACTTGGCTCTGCGGCAAGGCGGCCCCGCTAAGGGCGGTGAAATTCAGAGCGCTAGCGCTCACCTGCAGGTTGCCCACCTGGCCAAATGCGGGCAGCGATAGCATCAGGGCGAAGAGTGACAGGGTTCGCATAGTAGTTAGGGGATCCCCCCCTCTCTTACTATGACTGTTCTGGAAGCTCGCAGGTTTCCCCGGCCAGCAACTCATGCCGGTGACGGGCAATCCACCCGTAGATCAAATTGCCGATCGGGTTCGACACCGGCAACAGAAACAGCAGCGTCCCCCCAACCACCAAACGCCGCGCCAGCGGACACGGAGAAAAGGCGACCGCCGCCACCAGCACCATCGCGAACAATGGCAGGTGCAGAATCATTCGCCGCACTGCGGAGTACCCCGCTAACAGCCATCCCGGCCCCGCCGCATGCAGCGCCTGCTTCAGTTGCGCCTTCGTCAAGCCATACTGGTCACCGACGTTCGATTGCAGCGGCCGCCACTCAAAAACCGGATCAAAGTCCACCTTTTGCAGCAGCTCCTTTGTGCGCCGGCAGAAGCCACAACTCCCGTCCCATATGACCAAAATCTGCCCTTCGGGCCACCGCGCAAACGCGAACAGCGACGACTGCATCCCGTAGAAAAACAGATTGAACGGATCACCGGTAAACAACAGCAGCCCCGATTGAAACAGCCCGCTCCCCCAGATAAACGCCGGATGGAAACGCGGCATCACCGCCAGCACCGCCAACACCAGTTCCGCCACGATCGTGTACCAACAGAAGATCTTACCCGCCACCAACGGCGGCAACAGCGCCGCGAACCAGATATAGGCCGGGTTCTGCAGCCGGTCCGTCGCCCAGTGGTCGAAGAACTGCCCCGTCTGCCAATCGGGATCCAGCAGCTTGTTCAGCCCCGCGCCGAAGTAGACGATCGCAAACTGCCATTGCAACAACCGTGGCGGCCCCGTCTCTTTCGAAAGCGCCGCCAGCACCAGCATCAAACCCACAAAGGTCTTGTTGTTGCCGTAGTAGCCGCGCGAACTCAGCACCGCGAACAGGATCGCCATCCCCGTCACGGCGGCAAACAGCCGCGTCTTCTTCGTGAAAAGGAGCCCAAGCGAACCCACGACCAGCAGCACCTGCAACACGCGCTGCGTCAACTCCGGCGGTAACTGATCGAAGAGAGCCAGAAACGGCAGAAACGGCGTCTGAATTTGCGCCTGATGATTGGTCAACAGCAGCGCCAAGGCCAGCAACCGGCACAACATCACGACTTGCGGCGGCAGGTTCACTCCCGTCAATGAAAACGGATTCGCGATCACTGCGGATACCGCCATTCCTGCTCCGGATGCCCGTTCACGCTGTAGCGCACCAGCACCCGGCTCCGCCCGGCCGGTTCAAACTTCTGTTCGGCGCGAGTGATGATATCGAACAGGTGCTGCGCGGAGCGGTTGTCCACGCCTTCCGCCGGCCGCCGGTAGCGCTTTCGGATCTGCTCGTCCGCCAACCCCTCGTCGCCGATCGAAATGCCAATCGAGTACTTCGTCTGCTGGTCGAACGGCGCCCAACAGAAGTAGCGATCATTGGCGAAACGCGCACGGACAATCGCGCCACCCTGCAGCAACAGCAGCGTCAAACCCAGGGCGTAGCGCCAGTTCATGGAACTAATTATTCCCTAACGGCAACTGGAACGGGGGACCCGGCAATTTGTCCTTCGTCAGGAAGAACAGAGACTTGATCTCCGTCGGCCCGCAGCTCACGTCCGATGGCGACTTCGGCCAATACACGCACAACGGATTGATCGACTTCAAATCGCCTGCCGTCGTCCCCGGGGGCAGTTCAATGGTCGAACGAACCCAGCCCGAACGCTCAATCGAATCGCGCGTCCGGCCCTTGTGCGAGTAGTAATACGTGCCGTTCTTGTGCAACACCACGAAGGCGATCGCCGCCTTCCCCGGCTGCACGTTCGCCTCGACGTACAAATAGTTCCGCGGATCCGAAATCGTCTCCCCCCGCTCTTCGCCGTAGGCGCGCAGCTTGTTCTCCCGCACCAACTCCGACGTCATCACCAGCCACGTGATCGGGTTCGCGTCCATCACCGTCTCCCGCGACGCCTTCGACAAATCGGCCATGAACGGAGCAGGCTGATAACGGACCACGCTCGGGCCTTCGCCCGCCACCATGTTGTTATCGGTCACCGGCATCAGCATCGGATGGGTGCCCCAGAACGGGCCCTTGAATTCGATATCCTGATGCCCGCGCGATTGAATAATGGCTTTGTCCAGAGTGCCATCGGGCTTCAGATACGCGCGATAAACATACTCAATATCTGTGGTTCGCCCCCACCGCGCCATCAGCGACCTCGTCGAAGTGCCCCCGTCTTCGTTCGAGAAAATGACGGTGTACTGCAAAATCTGCTGGCCGTTCTCGGTTAACGTTTCTACGTAGGTGATCAACGGGATATCGGTGAATTTGCCAATGGCGTTCTTCCGCTCAAACAGCACGGGCGCGAAGGCCGCAAACGGCTCCGCCGGCGCCAGCGTGACGCCATGCTCCACAATTCCCTTCCCCTTCACCCGTACCGTATGGTTCGTTCCGGCGAGATCCCCCAGAAACACCGAGTATTTGTGCCGCCGCGCCCCGGCGTAGAGCATGAGTTGCTGCTGAATTTTGCCATCCACTTCGACATCGGCCAGCACCGCTTCCCTGCCCCTCACCTCCCAATCGGTGCCCGGCGCGGAGAGTTCCAGATGGGCGACCATCTCTGTCCCATGAAGGCTCACGGCAATCACACCCAAACCCAGCATCGGCAAAAGCGCCTTGATTCGTCTATCAACCATCGAGTCCATCCTACCAGCCGCCCAAGCGCCATCACTGCCAGTCGCAACACTCCCGACCGACGAACGCCAGCCGCACCCAACTCTGTCCACCCGGCGCTCAGCCCAGCGCAAGCACCGCCAGCCGTGCGATGTGCGACAACAGCACCCGCGTCTTCACCGGCTTCTCCAACACCTGATCCACCTTCACCGCAAGCCCCGCGGTCCAACCGCTCAACACAATCAACTTCGTCGAAGGCGCCCGCTGCCGAATCTCTTGAATCAGCGAAAGACCGTCCGCCAAAGTCGGAATGCGAAGGTCCAACACGGCCACCTGCGCCGTAGCCTCATGCGCCAACGCCTCCGTGGCGTTCTTCGCGGGCAGTACAGTGTGGCCGGCCATCGATAGAATCTGCTCTCGCAGATCGAGCTGATCCGGATCGTCTTCGACCAGCAGCACGGTAGCCATTATTCGAACTGAATCTGGGCGATCACCAGTTGCGGCATCGCCTGGTTCCAACTCTGCGGCATGTTGTCAAAAGGCATCCGGAACGCCTTCGTCTCCGTGGGTGCCAGCCCGCCATTCTTCGAGCGGACGATCGCCACGCGCTCCCGCAAAACCACCTGATTGTAAGGATCGTAGAAGACGCAGTTCAACTCCACCAACTTCAACTTCCGGTCGCCGTTATTGGTGATATTGCCAACGATCTCGATCAGCGATTTCGCCATCGCGCTATCGGTCGCCTTCAACTCCACCCCGCCCAATTTCAGGTTCTTCACATAGGCTTTCGCCTCCGGCGTCAGCACCGGAGCCTGATTGGCGTTGTCCCGTGGCTGCGCAAAATACCACGCCGCCCCACCGCCAACCAGCAACATCACCAGCACTGCAATCGCAATGCCGGTGGGGAATTCTTTCTTCTTTTTGACTGGTGCGCCGGTGATCATTTGCCGCTGATGGTCATATCGCTGATGGCGATCGTGGGTGCGCAGGTCGAGCCGCGGAACTCCAGATCGCTCCCGATATGGATGATGTTTTTGAGCATATCCGATAGATGGCCGGCGATGGTAATCTCAGCCACCGGATAAGACAGTTTGCCGTCTTCAATCCAAAGCCCGGCCGCGCCGCGCGAATAGTCACCCGTCACCGTGTTCACACCGAACCCGATCAGCTCCGTGACATAAAGCCCCGTCCCAACGGCGGCATAAATCTCCTCCGGCGTTTTCGTGCCGGGTTCGATAAACAACGTGCCGTGCCCGATGCCAGCCGCGCCCGTCAACCCGCGCGAGCCGTTCCCAGTGGTCTTGGCCCCCAACTTCCGGGCCGAATAGGTGTTGTACAGGTAGTTCTTCAACACGCCATTTTGGACGATCACCGTCCGCCGCGATGGCACGCCCTCGTCGTCAAACGGCGAGGTGCCAAAGTAGCCCGGCATCGTCGCGTCATCGATCAGCGTCAAGCCATCGACCGCGATCTTTTCGTTCAGCTTATCCAACAGGAACGACGACTTCCGATAGATCGCCTCCCCGGTCACAGCTTCAAAAATGTGCCCAAGAATCGACTTCGCCACGCGCGGCTCAAACACAACCGTCGCCTTGCAGGTCTCAATCTTCCGCGCACCCAACCGGCGCAGAGCCCGCGCCGCCGCCTTCCGCCCCACATCTTCCGGCGACTCGAGGCCCGCCCACGACCGCGAGATCGAGTGCCAATAATCGCGCTCCATCTGTTCGCCCTCGCGCGCCACCGGGGTCACGCTCAGCGACGCCGTTGTGCTCGAATAGCTCCCCAAAAACCCGCGGCTATTGGCAAAAACTCGGCAGCCCGTATAGGTTTCGCAGCCGGCGCCCTCGGAGTTCGTGATCCGCGGATCGGCCGCAAGCGCGGTCGCTTCCGCGCGTTTGGCCGCGTCGATCCGGGCCGACGCCTCCACCTGGGCCACATCGGCCTCGGCCAGCTTCAAATCGCCTTCAATCTGCCCCAGCTCGTCCCGCTCCGGCAGCCCCGCAAACGGATCCTCTTCGGTGATCCGCGCAATCGCGATCGCCGCGTCCACCATCTGCGAAACGCCTTCATCCGTCAGATCGGAAGTATACGAGGAACCCTGCCGCTTCCCGATCAACACCCGCAACCCCGCCGCGCGGGATCCGGCCTCCTTTAAAGTCTCCACCTCGCCCAACCGGACGGTGGCCGAGAACTCATCGCCTTCGGCGATCGTACATTCGGCATCGGTGGCGCCCCGCTCGGCCGCCAGCCGGATCGCCAGCGACGCGACATCGCGCAGAATCGCCTCGCTCATCGCGTGCCTCCCACCGTCATCTGGTCAATTTTGATCGTGGGCATACCCACTCCGACCGGGACCGACTGGCCCTCTTTCCCGCAAACGCCGATCCCCAGGTCCAGTTTCAAGTCGTTTCCGACCATCGAAACATGCTTCAGCGCCTCCGGCCCGTTGCCAATCAGAGTGGCGCCGCGCACCGGGGACGTGATCTTTCCGTCCTCGATCAGGAAGGACTCGGAGGCCGAAAAGACGAAATTTCCGGACGTAATATCCACCTGTCCGCCCCCAAAATTGGTACAAAAGATACCTTTTTTGACCGTTTTTATGATCTCTTCCGGGTCACTTTCGCCTGCCAGCATGAACGTATTGGTCATCCGGGGCATGGGGTAGTGCTGGTAGTTCTCCCGCCTCCCGGAGCCGGTTGACACCCCGCCGGACAGCCGGGCGGAGAGCTTATCGGTGAGGTAGCCGCGCAAAACGCCGTTTTCGATCAACACGTTCTGCTGGGTCGGCTCGCCTTCGTCGTCGACGTTCAGCGACCCGCGGCGGTGCGCGATCGTGCCGTCGTCGACAACCGTACACAACGGGCTGGCCACCTGCTGGCCAACGCGGCCGGAAAACGCGCTAACGCCTTTCCGGTTGAAGTCCGCTTCCAGGCCATGACCGACCGCTTCGTGCAACAGAATACCCGGCCAACCGGGGCCCAGGACCACGGTCATCTCGCCCGCCGGGGCGTCGATGGCGTGGAGTTGGACGATGGCCTGGCGGGCGGCGTCCTCGGCGAAGGCTTCCGGCGAATGGGAGCCGGTGAAGAACTCCAGCCCGACCCGTCCCCCACCGCCGGCGTAGCCGCGTTGCGGGACGCCTTCGCCTTCACGGGCCAGGACGGCGACGTTCAGGCGAGCCATGGGCTGCAAGTCGGTGGAGAGGCTGCCGTCGGAGGTGGCGACGAGGACGTGGCGGACAGAATCGGCGTAGATGGCTTGCACCTGGAAGACGCGCGAGTCGTGAGCCCGGGCGGCGGCGTCGGCACGCTTAACGAGTTTGACCCGTTCTTCCAACGGCGTGTCGCCGGCGAGCACGCCAACGGGGTATAAGTCCCGCTTTTCCCCGGACTTGAGGCCGTGGACGATTTCGGTGGCGGGGCCGGAGGCGATGCAGGCCGCGGTGCGGGCGGCCTTCAGAATCCGGTCCGGCGAAAGATCGTCCGAATAGGCGTAGCCGGTCCGCTCCCCTGAGAGAACGCGGATGCCGACGCCAAGGGAGACGCCTTGCGTGGCGGATTTGACCAGCGATTCATCGAGACTGATGGAGCTGGTGGCGAGGTATTCGAAGTACAGGTCGGCGTAATCGCCGCCTTTGGAGAGGGCTTCGGCGAGATACCGCTCGAGATCCCGTTCCGTCAGGCCGAACTTTTGTCCGAAGAGGTTGGAGAGTGAACTCACCCTCTTATTCTAAGTTGTTCGGCTACGCTTCGAGGGCATTTACGCGGGAAGCGATCAGGATTTGCAACTCCGGAACGGCGATATGGAGGCGATCCCGTAGGGCTGGGGGGAAGGTGGCAAGGAACTCGGCAACAGGTTCGCCGGCGGTTTCCTGATTTTCGACGGAGGCAAAGCCGAGCGCGTCCGTTATTCTACATCCGTAGTGAATAAGTCCGGTAATAGTGAAACTATCTCCCGAAAAGGGCTGGTGGTGGACCCGGATGGCGCTGGAGATGACCGGGGGGAGCCCCCAGGTGGAGGCAAGCCATTCTCCGGCATAGGCATGATCCAGACCATAGGCTTCGCGTTCCAGGTCACACAGGCAGCTGCCATGGGTGGCTGCGTGGTCCAGAAGTTGCAGATAACGGGCGGGATCGAGCGCAATCAGCCCCAGGCGGCCGATATCGTGCAGGATGCCGGCGGTGTAGGCTTCGCCCCCATCCTGGCGGGCCCAGTCGGCGATTTCCGATGATACTACAGCAGTAGCAAGATTATGACGCCAGCAACGCTTAAGAGCGGGAATCTGCAGGGCATTGCCCAGGTAGCTACGTAATGCAACCGTGCAGGCCAGACCTTTCACCTTCTCCGTCCCCAAGACAGCGAGGGCCTGGAGGATGTTACGCACCTCGCTCCTGGCTCCGAACATTGCAGAATTCGACATTCGTAGAATTTCGCCGGTGAGAGCGGCGTCCGAAACGATGAGATTACTGATTTCCTTCAAACTGACATCAGCGCGGCCCATCATTCCCAACAATCGGGCGGAAACGGTAGGCATTGCCGGAAGCCGCTTGAGAAGGAGTTCAGCGGCCTGCTTCTGGTCATCGCCCGGGGGAGGGGGTGGTGCTGGTCCGGACAATGTGGGGATAGAAGCCATGACAATAAGCTCATCGGCGGGTGGTTGTGGAAAAAAGACCTACCTAGGAATAATCCGGTAATCGGAGAAGTGGCAGAATGAACGGATGGTTCCATTCGGGGAGAATCGGGCGCTGCACACTCTCATGGCGGCCACGGCCGCGGCAATGATGGTGTCGGCGTACCAGCCGACGATGGTGTTCGACTGGTGGTTGGAGAACCTGTTGGTGTTCCTGATGTTGGGATTTTTGGCGGCGACCTATCGGCGGCTTCCCTTGTCGACGTTCGCCTATACGATGATCTTTTTGTTCCTGTTAGTCCACGAGTGGGGGGCGCATCACAAATATGCCGATGTGCCGCTGGGGGAGTGGATGAAAGTGTGGCTGCAGACGTCGCGGAACCACTATGACCGGGTGAGCCATTTTGCCTACGGGTTCTTCCTTTGCGTGCCGGTGCGGGAGGCGTTTGTAGCCACGACGGGGCATCGGGGCGGGTGGAGCTACTTTGTCCCGGTGGAGTTTTCGTTGGCTTCAGGGGCGGTTTACGAAGTCATCGAGATGATTGTGGCCGAGATCGTAACGCCCGAGCACGGTGAGGCTTTTGTGGGCATGCAGGGCGACATGTGGGACGCCCAGAAGGACATTGCGCTGGCCGGGATTGGGGCGGCGCTGACGATGGGGTATTTGCGATTTAGAGCAGGAGCGGTTCAATCGCGGCCCGAATGATTTCCGGGGCTGGAATGGCGTCCGGTGTCGCCTCGAGAATGAGCGTGCTGCCACCGAGGACGGCCGGTGTGGCGCCTTCGCGCAGAAGGATCTGATCAACCTGCGCTTGCAGCGCCTTGCTGTGGACTTCGAGCGCCTGGATGGCGGCGACGATGTTTTTGAGCCAGGTGGCGAGGGGGTCGGGCGCATCGACAAAGGCGTCGGGGCGGATGGCGAGGCTGACGGGGTAGCCGGCGGCCTGGCGGAGGGCGTCGCGAATTTCCGCGCCGAGACGGTCCGATTCCTGGCGCGGGGCGGGGACGCGGAGAGTCACGCCCTGGATGTGGGCAGCGCGGAGGTAGTGCACGTCCTCGTCGGTAAAGCCGTTGCCGCCGCGGCAAATGAGGAGTCCGGCCTCGCGATCCCAAGAGACGAGGCGGGCGCTGGAAAGGGTATGACCGGGGAGCCAGAGGGTGACTTGGCCTTCAGCGCTGTCGAGAATGTCTTCGATGTCCAAGAGTCGATGGTATTACGATTTGTAGATGCGAATTGAGAGCGTGGACCTTTTCTACCTGTCGATGCCGGAGGTGTTGGACATCGGGGACGGCAGCCAGGATGCTTTGTTGGTGCGGGTGCGGGCGGGCGAATGGACGGGCTGGGGGGAGTGCGAGGCGGCGCCGCTGCCTTCGATTGCGAGTCTGATTTGCCCGATGTCGCATTCGGCTTGCAAGCCGGTGGCGGCCTCCGTGGTGGGGCAGACACTGGACGGACCGGAGGACATTCGGCGAATCGGGGATCTGGTACGGGCGGAGAGTTTGGACCTGCTGCAGGCGGACCACACGTTGTCGGGGATCGATATGGCAATGTGGGATTTGTGGGGAAAGCGGGAGGGGGCGCCGGTGTGGAGTTTGCTGGGATACCGGGAGGCTTTTCCGAAGGTGCCCTATGCGTCCATGCTGTTTGGGGACACGCCGGAGGAGACGTTTGCGAAGGCGCGGGGAGCGCGATTGCGGGCGGCTAAGTTCGGATGGGGGCCGATTGGGAAAAGCACCGCGGAAGAGGACGCGGCGCACTTCCGGGCGGCGCGTGAAGGACTGGGCCCGGACAAGACGCTGCTGGTGGATATTGGGACGGTTTGGGGGGAGGACGTGGAGCGAGCGGCGCTGGCGTTACCGGCGTTGGAGGAGTGCGGGGCGGTGTGGCTGGAGGAGCCGTTTGTGAGCGGGGCGTTGGCGTCCTATGCGGAGTTGGCGCGGCGATCGGGCAAGGTGAAGATGGCGGCGGGCGAGGGGAGCCACAACATCTACATGGCGCGACAGATGGTGGACCACGCCGGGATTGGATTTTTGCAGATTGACGCGGGGCGGATCGGCGGGTTAACGGTGGCGAAGCAGGCGGCCGATTATGCTGCGGCGCGGGGGGTGACGTACGTGAACCACACGTTCACTTCGCACTTGGCGTTGAGCGCGTCGCTGGCGCCGTTCGCGGGGTTGGAACGGGACGAGATTTGCGAGTATCCGGTGGAGCCGAAGGCGCTGGCGCTGGCGATTACTTCGGACCATTTGCAGCCTGACGGGGATGGGCTTTTGCGGGTACCGGAGGGGCCGGGATTGGGGATGACGGTGGACACGGAGGGGGTTCGGCCGTACCTGGTGGATTGTGAGATTCGTGTGGGCGGGCGGGTGCTGTATGCGACGCCGGCGTTGTAGCGCCAAATAACGGCGCCCGCCGAGATGACTCTCGGCGGGCGCCATTTGCTTTTCGAGCAACTTCCCTGGCTGGTTAGTGAGCGGCGATGGTGACCGAGCAGGACTTCTGGGAAACCAGCCCGTTGCTACCGGCCACCTGGAGGGTGAACGGGTAGACACCGGCATGGAACGGAACCCCGGAGAGGACACCGGCTGCGGAGAGCGTGAGCGGACGGGGCAGTGCGCCGGCGAGAACCGTGAAGCTATAGGGGGCGGTGCCACCGGTAGCCGTCAGGGTCTGGGAGTACGCAACGCCTTCAACGCCAGCGGGCAGCGGGCAAACGGTGGCGATCGTGGGGGCGGTAGCCATGGGGTTGACGGTAATTGAGCACGCCTTGGCATTGGTTAACGGCGTAGGCGATGCGGAATCGGCTACCTGGACGGTGAAGCTGGCGGTACCGGCCACGGTGGGCGTGCCGGAGACAACGCCGGCCGGGGAGAGAACCATCCCGGCGGGCAGGGCGCCAGCGGTGAGCGAGTAGGTGAGCGGCGCAACGCCACCGGCGCTAAAGAAGGCCAGGGAATACGCCGTGCCGACGGTTGCGCTGGCTAGCGGACAGGCGGTGCCAATTGTGGGAGCAACCGGGGCCGTGTGCAGGACGACAAGGGAGCAGACCTTGGAGACTGAGCCGACACTGTTCGTCGCGGTCAGCGTGAAGTGGACGGTTCCGGGGTGAATCGGGAGACCGGAGATCACGCCGGCGGGGGACAGGGACAGGGCACCGGAGAGTGCGCCGCCGGTGAGGGACCAAACGATGGGGCCGGTACCGGTGGCGGTGAGCGTGGTGGAGTAGGCCGTGTTCAGGACGGCGTTGGGCAGGGGGCAGGCGGCGGTGATGGTGGGTGCGACGACGGCGGCGTTGACCGTGATGGAACAGGTCTTGGTGGCCGTCTGGGCGGGGGCACTGGAATCGACGGCCTGCAGCGTGAAGTTAGACGTGCCGGCGGCGGTGGCGGTGCCGGAGAGAACGCCGCTGGCGCTGAGGGTAAGGCCGGCGGGGAGCGACCCGGCGGACAGGGAGAACGTGACGGACCCGGTAGCGCCGATGGCGGCCAGAGTCTGCGAGAACGCCGTACCGACGGTGGGCGGATTCAGCGGGCAGGCCGTGGCGATGCCGAAAGGAGGCGGCGGCGCCAGGACGTCGATGGTGACGGAGTCCACTGTGGTGAGCCCAACGCTATTGGTGGCGCTGAGCGTGATGACATGTTTGCCGGCGGGCAGAGCGCGGGCGACGATTTGACCGCCGGACCCGAGGACGCCGGAGATGCTCGAGCGCCAGAGGAGACGGGCGTCGGCGACGACGTCATCCTGGACATCGAAGGCTTCGCCGTTGAGGTCGAGATCGGTCCCGGCGGGATGGGTGGGGTCGACGTCGTCGATGTAGACTTCGGGGGCCTTGAAGGCTACCTTGAACTCCTGGCTTTCGGCGGTGGCGGAGCGGATGCCGTCGGTCGCGGTGACGCGAAGTTTGGCGCGGTTGCCACCGGCCAGGTCGGCAAAATCTTCGCTCCAGCTGGGCGAATCAATGTCAGAGGCGAGGACCATCCAATCCAGCGGCTTGTGGAGCGGATCGGGGTTGTACTCGACGAGGTATTACAACGGCGTGGAGCCGTTGGGGGTGGAGTGCCAGCGGATGTCCTGGACACCGGCGAGGGTGGTTCCGGTGATGGTGGGCGTGACGCCGGAAACGTGGGGGTCGGTCGGGTTGACAACTTCTTCAAATTTGACGACGCCCGCACTGACGATCTGGAATTTTGCCGTGTTCGGGGCAAGGCGAATGACACCATCGAACGGCGCCCAATCGACGGTAACGGGTGGGTTGGAGAGAACGACGAACTGGGGGGTGAGGGCCTGGCTGGCAAGGACATTGCCGCTGGCATCGACGGCACGGAGGACGATTGGGCCGGTGGAATCGGTTACTGGTTCGGTGCTTTCCAGGGTGTACCAAGGATCTTTACGCACGTCGGAGGCGGCATTGATGAAACCGGAGAAGTGAACCAGTCTTTGCGAGACGGGGGCTTCACGCTGGCCGCCCTTGGAGGCGGTGGCGGGCGTAGCGGCCGCAACAACGGGGGCGAGTTGATTAAAGATGTGTTTGTAGGTATCGGGCGAGACCCAGAAGTCTGCCTGTTTACCGCCGGAGCCCATGTAGCAGGCTTTGGCGCCGAGATCGCCACGGCCGCCGACTTCGTAGGCGCGGGCCTCGGCCGGGATCAGAGTGGCGGAGACCTCCGGAAACTGGGTACGGCCAGCGGTGCAGGATATGGTTTTCGTGCGAACATCCCAATCCTTGCCGGACATCCCATTGGGAGCGGGGTTCACGGAGCAGCGAATGCTACCATCCGCATACGTGTCGCCGATACCGTAGATGTGGGCAATTTCATGGGCGACGGTGGCTTCCATGTCCTCGTCGCTGGCGACGGAGACGCTAACTGGAGTCCCGTAGGTATAGCCCTGCAAATCTCCGTTGGGGAATCCCCTCGGCTTGCTTTGAATGAAGCCAACGATCAGCTCGTAGCAACCGTCGGCCTTCTTGTTCGCGGCGCAATGCTGCGGCATCAAACCTTCAAGCGCGTTGTGGAGGGCCAGGCGACCGGGCTCCGTTTCCAAGTCAAAGTTCGCGGCGGAGGCATCGAACTCATCTTGAATGACCCAGGTCAGTTTTTCGGCGGCCACGGGATATACGCGGCGCACGTATTCAGCGGCGCGACGCCACTTGTCGCCGGTAACGGTGACAATCGTACCCTTGTAGTTTGCCTTCACCGGACGCACAAGAATTCGCATCGATTGGCGCTCCTTAAAATCGATGGTGGCGGTGGTGGCGAGAGTGACGCCGTTGACAGTGGCGGTGAATTTGTAGAGGCCGGCCTGCCAATTGCCGCAGGCGGCGCGCGTGGGGCAGAGAAATTCAACGATGGAGACAGGCTTGGTGTAGGTGACGGCCTGTAGTTCCGTGACGACCGTGCCGGCTCGTTCGACGACGAGCTTCGTGGTGGCGGGGTCAACCGTGGCTTCGCTGGCCAGGAAGGCGCGGATGACGGTGTCTTTTCCGGCGACAAAATCCAAGGCGCCGTTCAACTGTTTTCCGATTGCCTGATTGACCTCCACTTCCAGGATGGCGGGAGACTAGGCGAACATGGCGGACGCAGCCAGGAATAAGAGGGAAAGCGGGCGGAAAAGCATTCGTGCGATTTTAGCAGGAAAGGGATCGCGAGTTAGCGGCGGAGGGCAATTATGAGAGTACCGGGACCGATTATGATGGATGCTATGAAAATTCTGCTGATGGCAGCGGCATTCCCGGCACTGTGGGCCGCGCCGTCGTACCAGAGCGAAGTGCGGCCGATCCTGGAAAAGCGGTGCGTGGGATGCCACCGGACTGGGGAGATCGGGCCGATGCCGCTGGGTTCTTATGCCGAGGTGCGGCCGTGGGCGAAATCGATTCGCCAGGCGGTGACGCGGGGGACGATGCCGCCGTGGCATGCCGATGCGGCGAAGAGTGTTGCGTTCCATAATGACCGGTCGCTGACGGCGGCGGAGCGGAAAACGGTGCAGGATTGGGTGGACGCCGGGGCGCCCGAGGGGAAGCCGGGCGGGGCCACCGTTTCCACGGCGCGGGCGGGCGGATGGCGGCTGGGGAAACCGGACCTGATTGTCCGGGTGCCGAAGATGCCGATTCCGGCTTCAGGCACGATTCAATACACCTTTCTGGTGACGCCGACGGATTTGCCGGAAGCCAAATGGATGGCGGCGGCGGAGTGGAAGATTGATCAGCGCTCGGTGGTTCACCACATCAACGCGTTCGTGCGGCCGAAGGGTTCGAGCTATGTTGCGGACGCGCCGCCGCGGCAGTTCTTTGTGGCGTCGAAGGCATCGCGCGGAGCGCGGCGGCCGGACGAGCGGGAGGCCGACCGGCGGGAGTTATTGTTGGGCTATGAGCCCGGCTACGAGCCGATTCCGTGGGGTGAGGGGCGGGCGAAACTGCTGCCGAAGGGCGCCGATATTGTGTTTGAGATGCACTATACGGCGAACGGGAAAGCGGTGAGCGATGCGTCGGAGTTGGGGATCTATTTTGCGAAGTCGGCGCCGCGGGAGCGGGTGCTGACGATCACGCCGGCCGATTCCGCTTTTGCGATTCCGCCGGGGGAGGGCAATTTTCCTTCGTCCACAGCGGCAACCTTGCAGCGCGATTTGACGCTGCTTTCGATGCAGCCGCACATGCATTTGCGGGGCAAATCCTACCGCATTACGGCGCGGTATCCGGATGGACGCGTCGAGAACCTGATCGACGTGCCGAAGTACGACTTCAACTGGCAGACCACCTATTTCCTGGCCCAGCCGAAGTCCTTGCCGAAGGGCACTGTGCTGGAGTGCCTGGCGCATTTCGACAACTCTCCGAACAACCGGTTCAACCCCGATCCCAGCCAGACGGTGCGCTGGGGCGACCAGAGCTGGGAGGAGATGAATATTGGCTTTATGGAAGTGGTTTTTCCGGCCGCGGCCGACCCGGACGTGGTGACGCTAAGCGGCACGACACGGCCGGGGTCTGCGGCGGGGACAACGCGTTAGAGTTCCTTGATACGGATGTTGCGGAATTCGACGTGCGAGCCGTGGCCGAGGAAGCCGATGTGGCCCTGGGCGCGCTTCAGGCCGGGGTGCTTCTTGTGGACGGCTTCGTCGGTGACCTTGGAGAGATCGGCGTCGGTGATGACTTTGCCGTTGAGGGTGACCTTGATTTTGCTGCCTTTGACATGGATCTCTTCGACGTTCCATTCGCCAACGGGCTTCAGGGCATCGGCCTTGGCGGCGACGACGTCATAGACGCTGCCGTGGTGCTGGGAGGGCTTGATCTTGCCCTTGTACATGGCGTGGTCGTGATCGAGGATCTGGATTTCCATGCCCTGGTAGGCGGCGTCGCCTTCGAGTGGGGCGCGGATGCCGACACCGTTATTGCCGCCGGGGGAGAGCTTGAATTCAAGGCGGAAGATGAAATCCTTGTACTCCTTGGCGGTGAAGAGATTGCCGCCGCCTTCCTTGGGGCAGACGAGGATGCCGTCTTTGACGATGTAGCCGGGGCCGTGGCCTTTGACGAGCTGCCAGCCGTTGGTGGTTTTGCCGTCGAAGAGTTCCGTGAAACCCTTTTCGGCGGCGCAGACGGCGAGGGCCGCGAGAGCAAGGACTGCGAAGATTTTCATTTGTTCATTCTCCAGGATTAGCGGGACACGGCGCCAGCGGGATTGGGGCTGAGCGTACCGTTTTTTTGCGATTCGTACTGCTTTTGGATGTTTTCGGGGAAGGTTTTTATCAGCTCGTCGACGCGGGCGATCAGGCGTTTGAGAACTTCGGGGTTCTCGGCGGCGACGTCGTAGGATTCGTCGGGGTCGGCGACGACGTCGTAGAGTTCGGGGTTCTTGAGGCGAATGTTCTTGCGGCCGCCGGCGGGGGCGGGGCTATAGGTGACGTTGTTGTAACGGCTGAAATGCACCTTCCATTTGCCTTGTCGGGCGCACTGGACGTTGATGTTGTCGAAGTAGAGGATGACTTCGCGGTCGAGTTCGGATTTGGCGCCGGTGAGGAGCGGGGTGATGTCGATGCCATCGATGGGGCGTGCCGGCTTGGCGGCGCCGGTCATGGCGCAAACAGTGGGGACGACGTCCATCGTTGAAACGAGCGAATGGCAGACGCGGCCTTTGGCGACCACGCCGGGGCGCCACATGATGAGCGGGACGCGGACGCCGCCCTCCCACGTCATGCCTTTGCGGCCGCGGAGCTTGCCGGGGGTTCCCTGGAACCAGGGGCCGTTATCGCTGGAGAAGATGAAGAGTGTGTTCTTGTCGAGACCGTGTTTTTTCAGGGTCTTCATCAGTTCGCCGACGGACCAATCGAGCTCACTGACTACGTCGCCATAGATGCCGTGGGGGCTTTTGCCGCGGAAGGCTTTGCTGGCGCCGAGGGGGATGTGGGGATAGGTGTGGGGGAAGTAGAGGAAGAAGGGCGAGGCTTTGTTTTCCTCGATAAATTTCACGGCGCGTTCGGTGTAGCGCGGGGTGAGGGTTTCGAGCGTGGCGGTTTCCTCCACCACTTTTTCGTCGTCCATGAGCCAGCGGGGCGACATGTCGTTGGAGTAGGGGATGCCGAAGTAGTGATCGAACCCTTTGAAGGTGGGGAGGTTGGGGGCGGTGTGGCCGAGGTGCCATTTGCCGACGCATTGGGTTTTGTAGCCGGCGGTTTTGAGGAGATTGGCGAGGGTTTGCTCGCCGTCGGCGAGGCCGGTGCGATCGGCCGGGAAGAGAACAATCGGAACGCCAACGCGGGTGGGATAGCGGCCGGTGAGGAGGGCGGCGCGGGAAGGAGAGCAGACGGGGTTGGCGGAGAGGCAGTGGGTGAAGCGGGTGCCTTCGCGGGCCGCTTGATCGAGATGCGGGGTGGAGAGGGGGGAGCCGTAGCAGCCGAGATCGCCCCAGCCCAGATCATCGGCGTACATGAGGATGACGTTGAGGGGTTTCGCGGCGGCAGCGGCAAGCGCGGGCGCGGCGGCTTGTAGGAACGTGCGGCGGGTGAGCATAAACGGCCATTGTATCCCTTCACCAAAAGGGGGTGGTGGTTAGTGTACACTCTTCACATTGGAGGTGGATCTTCCCGATAGGGCAATCCCCAACGCTTTCGAGCACCCTCCGCGACGCAGCCGGGCACATTGGCGCGTCCATCCTTAACCTGGTTGTGCCAGGAGAATGTTTGCTGTGTGGCGACGTGCTGCGGCACGCCGGCCGGCTCCCGTATTGTGAAAGCTGCCTGGCGAAGCCGGAGGCGATGTCGGCGGACTATTTCTGCTTCCGGTGCCGGACGCCGTTTTTGAGTGAGATGCCGCTGGACCAGGACGGTGTGTGCCGCCGGTGCCGGAGCGGGCTGACGGGTTACGACTACGCCTATTCGTTTGGTTACTACGAAGGGGCGTTGCGGAAGATGATCCACCACTTCAAATACGCGAGTGTGGAGGTGCTGGCCGGGCCATTGGGCGATTTGATGGTCCGGGCGCTGCCACTGGATTTGCAGGTGGATGTGATTGTACCGGTTCCGCTGCATTGGCGGCGGAGGCTGTGGAGAGGGTTCAACCAGTGCGAGTTGCTGGCGAGGCCACTGGAGAGTAGACTGGGCGTCCCCGTGGTCGCGGCGATCCGAAAGAGCCGCCACACGGAGACGCAAGCCAGTTCCACCCCAGCACAGCGCCGGTCCAACTTGACCGGCGCTTTCGTTTTAGCAGACAAGAACGCGGTGGCAGGAAAACGTGTGCTGCTGGTGGACGATGTATTGACCACCGGGGCGACGGTGACGTTGTGCAGTAATTTACTCCGCCGGAGCGGAGCGGTGAGTGTGACAGTACTGACGCTGGCACGTGTGGATCGACGGCCTGCCGAGGGGCGGGCGGAGATGACCGCGATGCGAGCAACGGGAGGAGCAAGGTAGAGATGGGGAGTTACGACCGACTACATCAGCCCGTGCTGGTCCTGAACGCCAGTTACGAGCCAATTAACGTCTGCGCGGCCCGGCGGGCGCTGATCCTGATCTTGAAGGGATTGGCGTCGGCCGAGGAAGATGCGCCGACTTGCGTGCATTCCTATAACCGGCTGACGGCCTTGCCGAGCGTGATTCGCCTGCTGGAGTACCGGCGAATTCCGCAGCAGTCGCGCGCGCTTTCGCGGAAGAACATTCTGCTGCGGGACCGCTACACGTGCCAGTATTGCTACCGGGTTCTGCCCTCGGTGGAGTTGACGCTGGACCATGTGCAGCCGCGGTCGCGGGGCGGCGGATCGTCGTGGGAAAACCTGGTGGCGTGCTGCCATCCTTGCAACAACCGGAAAGGGAGCCGGACGCCGGAGGAGGCAGGGATGAAGTTGGCCAAGGCGCCGCGGCCGTTCAGCCTGCATACGTCGCGACATATCATGCGCATGCTGGGCAATACGGATGCGCGGTGGCGGAAGTATCTGTTTTATTGAGCTTTCGCGGCTAATCCCCCCAGCGGAGCACAAACCCGCCAGTGATGGACGTGTTGTGCCGTTTGCCGGTGGGAATGTTGAAAACGGGCGCGCCGGAGTAGTTGTCACGGATTTCTCCGCGAAGGCCGAGCCACTTGATGATTGCGATATCCACACCGGCGCCGTAGGTCACGGCGCCGGTGCTGGACGTGCGGGGGCCGGGATTGGGTTGGCCGCCGGTGGTGAGCGTGCTGTGTTCGTAGACGGCGAGTCCGCCGCCGAAGAAGCCGAAGGGCTGCACGCGGCCGGAGCCGAGCTTGGCTTTCAATTCGGGAGTGAGATAGAGGCTGGCCAGATCGCGGATCACGATCGGGTTGAGGGATGGCACTTTGCGCTGGGGGTTGGCCAGGAGGTTGACGGCGGCGAAGAGGCGGACGGGGCCGACGGTGGCGATTCGATGGGCATAGTTGGCCTGGAGCGCGGTTCCGGAATCGAGAGCGGGCGTGCCCGCGCCACGGAGGGTGCCGAGGAGCAGGCCCAGTTCCTGGCTCTGGGCGGCGAGGGGAATTAGTGTGAGTGCGGCGAGCAGGATGATATGCATTGGAAGGTGACCTTGGTGGTGGTTTGGGCTGAGCCGACGCGGAGGGTGAGTTCCGCCTCTGGCAACTGCGGGATGCGGGCGTTGATCTGCATGACGCCGGGGACGCCGGGCATGGGGCCGGCGAAGAGCAGTTCCGCTTCTGCCCCGGCTACGGTGAGGGAGACGGGAGCGGGGATCGACTCGTTGGCGCCGGTGACGAAGAGGACGACGATGTCATCGAAACGGAGGCCGGTGGGGAAGAGGCCGGGGGCGCGATCGACGACGTTAATCGGCACGCCGAGCAGGATATGGCGGCCGAGCGGCGTATCCGGAGGGAGCCGCGCGTTGATTTGCGAGGGGCTAGTGAAGAGCACTTGGGCGCTGCGGCCGGCGATGGCGAGCGGGCCGGCGGCGGGGAGCGAGTTGCCGTAGATAGAGATCAGCGTTCCGGGCGCGACGGGGCCGGGGGCTTGCGAGAAGGCGTTGACGATGGCGGGACGGGCGGGAGCGAGGGAGAGGAGATCGGCGGTTTTGCGACCTTCCTTGGTCCCACCGAAGAAGAAGACGGAGTCCGCGGGGGCGGGGGCGTAGAGGCCTTGGAGGCGGACGCGAGGGGCAGGGAGGGTGGGCGGGGTGAGCCTGGTCCAGGATTGGAGGGTGGGGTCGAACTCCCAGGTGTCATTGAAGATGGACGCTCCGAAGCCACCGTGCAGGATGAGGCGGCGGCGGGCGTCATCGAAGGCAATGCCGTAATGCTGGCGGGCGGGAGGCGTGACGGAGGGGCGAACTTCCCGCCACTGTCCGGTGCGGAAATCGAGACTCCACAGGTCCCCGAGCGGACAAGGGCCGAAGCCGGAGGCGCAGCCGCCGTAGAGGAACATCTGATCGCCTGCCGAGTCGAAAACGGCGTGGTGGAGGCAGCGGCGAACCGGGCGGCCGGAGGATGGAGTGATGTCAGACCAGCGGTTCGAGGCCAGGTCGAAGGCGAAGGTGTCATCGAAGCGGCCTCGGTCGGTGAAGCCGTGCGAGATGACGAGGCGATTGCGGCCGCTGTCGAGAATGGCGGAGTGGCCGTAGCGGCGGCTGGGCCCGGCGCCGTTGTCTGCGAGGCGGGTCCATGTATTGGCGGCGATGTCGTAGGCCTAGACGTCGGAGAAGAAGCCGGCTGCCTCCCCGCCAAAGACGATGAGACGGCGGCGAAGGGGATCGAAGTTGAGCGTGTGGCCGAAGCGGGCATCCGGTTTTGGGCCAACAGGGGAGAGCTGACGCCACTGGTTGGATTCGACGGAGAAGGCCCAGAGGTCGTTGCGGGCGACGGTGTCTTCGCCGCCGAACAGGTAGATTTCGTTGGCGGAGGGGTCGTAGGCGATCGTACCGTCGAAGCGGGGTGACGGCCCGGAGCCGGTGGAAGGTAGCGTTGTGAACTGCAGTTGCTGGGCAAGGAGCAACGGGGCGCAAAGCAGGAAGACGAGTGAACGCATGCTATTCAATCCCTGAACCGGCTGGATTATTCCCGCGAGCGGACGGCGGTGAATATAGTGTCGGAGCAGAAAGAGAAAACCCCCGCAGATTCGCGGGGGTTTTTCAGCAATCGGAGCGGCGCGGTGGTTAGTGCTTCTTCACCGGGCTGATGATGATGTGGGCGTTGCGGCCTTCCATGCGGGGCTGACCGTCCATCTGGCCGTAGGCGGAGATGTCGGCGGCGAAGCGCTGGAGGAGTTTCTGACCGAGATCGGTGTGGGCGATTTCGCGGCCACGGAACTGGACGACGGCCTTCACGCGGTTGCCTTCCTGCAGGAAGCGGATGGCGTGGTTCTTCTTGAACTCGTAATCGTGATCATCGGTGTTGGGACGGAATTTCAGTTCCTTCACCAGAATGATGTGCTGCTTCTTACGAGCATCGTGCTGTTTCTTCTTAACTTCGTATTGCCACTGGCCGTAATCCATGGCTTTCGCCACGGGCGGTTCCGCGGTGGGCGCGATGCAGATGAGATCGAGGCCGAGCTCTTTTGCTTTGCGGATAGCCGCGTCGGTCTTCATGATTTCGACGGTGCCGTCGGGGAATACTGCTCTGACTTCCCTGGCACGAATCGTTTCGTTGACGTTCTCTCTTACGCGGCGTGGGGTGCGGGGGGCAAAAGTTCTATTTGGATACATCGAGCTCGTTCCCTTAGTGTAATCGGAGTTCAAGCACAAGTCCAACGGTTTGTGACGCTTACAAATCGTGAGGCTGTACGGGAAGTTTTTTCGCGTTAAAGTTATGGATGCCGGGGTACGAATCCGGCACAGGTGAATCATGAAGAAGCAACTGTTCTTTCTCGTTGTGCTCCTGACGATGACGCAGTCCGCCTGGAGCCAGAAGAAGCGTGTGGCGGTAATGGACTTCGACTTTGGCACCGTGCAGGGCGGGGTTTCGGCGATCTTCGGCCAGAACGTCGATATCGGAAAAGGCATTGCCGACCTGCTGGTGGACCGGCTGGTCCGGGACGGCACGTACTCCGTCATTGAGCGCAAGGCGATTCAGAAGATACTGGCCGAGCAGAACTTTTCTAATAGTGATCGGGCCGACAGTAATTCGGCGGTGAAGATTGGGAAGTTGTTGGGCGTGGACGCCATTATCATCGGCAGCATTACGCAATTTGGCCGGGATGACAGGAACGTGGGCGTGGGCGGCGGCGTGCTGCGCGGCGTTGGCTCGAAGTATGGATTAGGCAATGTCGGCGTGAAGAACGCCAAGGCTGTGGTGGGGATTTCGGCGCGCACGGTGCTGGTGGAGACGGGCGAGATCCTGGCGGTGGCGAGCGGGAAGGGCGAATCGCAGCGGAGCGGGACGTCGCTGTTCGGCGCCGGGTCCGGATCGCGGACGGCGGCCGGGGGCGGCGTGGACATGTCGTCATCGAACTTCGCGAACTCGATTATCGGGGAGGCGACATCGGCGGCGGTGGATCGCCTGCGCGGGGAGCTTTCGGCCGGGGCAAGTAAGATTCCGGACAAGGTTGTGAATGTTGACGGGTTGATTGCCGATGTCAGCGGCAACACGTTGATCGTGAATGTGGGCACGCGGGCCGGGGTCCGGGTGGGGCAGAATTTACAAGTTGTTCAGGGTGGGCGAGAGATCCGCGATCCGGCGACGGGGAAAGTTTTGCGGCGCGTGGGCACGCCCATCGGGACGTTGGTGATTACGGAGGCCGATGAGCAGTCGAGCGTCGGCAACTACAATGGCGCGACGAAGCCGAAGGTGGGCGACCAGGTGAAGTCGCTGCCCAAGTAAGGAAGGCACGATATGAGTCTCCAGCCAGGGATGCAGGTGGGCGATTACCAGATCCTGCGCGAATTGGGCGCCGGTGGCATGGGCAAGGTGTTTCAGGTTCGGAATGTGATTTCCGACCGCATTGAGGCCATGAAGGTCCTGTTGCCCGATTTGGTGGGCGACCCGGGGCTGGCGGACCGGTTCCTGCGCGAGATCAAAGTGCAGGCGGCGCTGGAGCACCCGAACATTGCGGGGCTGCGCACGGCGATGCGCGACGGCAACCAGTTGCTGATGGTGATGGAGTTCGTGGAAGGCCGGACGGTGGGCGAATACTTGGACCAGGGTCCGGTGCCGATGCAGAACGCCGTGGGCATTTGCATGGAGGTGCTGTCGGCGCTGGACTATGCGCATTCGCGCGGCATTGTGCACCGCGACATCAAACCGTCGAACATCATGATCACCACGCAGGGCCAGGTGAAACTGATGGACTTCGGCATTGCGCGCGTGATGAACGACCCGAGCCTGACGCAGACGCACCAGACGACGGGCTCGCTCTATTACATGTCGCCGGAGCAGATCAACGGCGCCCAATTGGACGGGCGGAGTGATTTGTACTCCCTCTCCATTTCGCTGTACGAGATGGTGACGGGGCGGCGGCCGTTCGATGGGGAAAACACGTTCGCGATTATGGCGGCGCATATGCATACGGCGCCGGTGCCTCCGGTGCAGCACGATCCACGCGTTCCGGCGGCGCTGAGCGATGTGATCTTGATGGGCATGGCGAAGGACCCGAACGCGCGGTTTCAAAGCGCTGGGGCGTTCCGGGCGGCCCTGGGACGAGTTTTAGAAGCACCCGCCCCCGCGCAGGCGGCACCAGCGCCGCAACCTCACGCGGCGGCGCATGGGCCCGCTCCCGCGGCGATCGCGGCGCCTCCGGCGAAGGCGAGTTCGTCGCCACGCGGTATGTACATGATGGTGGGTTCACTGGCGACGGTGGCTGTACTGGCCGTGTTGGTAACGCAGGCGCCGAAGTTCTTCAAGACCAACGCGCAACAGCCCGCGGCACAGCAGGAACCGGTACCCAAGGAACCTCCGGCGCAGCAACAACAGCAGCAGCCGGCGGTGGATGCGGGAAAGCCGACGGACCCGGCACCCCAGGTGGCGACGCCGCCGAGTTCTGGGCCGCGCGCACAGACGCCCGCCCCGAACTACTCCCAACCAGCGGCAAACACTCCGCCGCAGTACACCCCGGCGGCACAGCCCCCGCAGATGCAGCAGCAACAGCAACAACAGCCGCCGCGGGTTTCGGCTCCGGTGCCATCGGCTCCGGCGGCGCCGGCCGTGGACCGGGCGGGGCTGGACGAGCAGCGACGACGAATCATTCAGATGGCCCAACGGATCTCCACGGCGAAAGCCGCGCTGCAATCCTTGCGGGAGAGTATGGCGCAGCAGGGGCTACGGCCGCGGGCGGAGTTGCAGGGTTCGTCGCAGCGGATGCAGTTTGAAATGGACCAGGCGGAAGCGGCGTTGAACAGCGGCAGCGTGGGGCAGGCGAAGCAGCATCTGGATTATGCCGAACGCGCGCTGGAGGCGGTGGAAAAGGCGTTGAACCTGTAGCGGTTACTCTTGGCGAAGAGCGCGCAACGGGTCGATCCGGGCCGCGCGCCAGGCCGGGATGCTGGTGGCGGCGATGGCCACGAAGAGCAGCAGGAAGCAGACGATCGAGAGCACGATCGGGTCGAAGGCGCTGACGCCGAAGAGCAGATTGCTGAGCAGGCGGCCAAGGGCGAGCGTGAGCACGAGTCCACAGGCGACGCCGAGCAGGACGAGCTTGCCGCTATGGCTGAGGATGAGCTTCAGCACATCGCCCTGCGTGGCGCCAACGGCCATACGGATGCCGATTTCCTGGGTGCGGCGGCTGACGGCGTACGACATTACGCCATAGATGCCGATGCTGGCCAGAAGCAGGGCGGCGGCGGCGAAGAGGGCAGTGAGGAAGCCGCGGGCGCGGGGGGCGGCGGCGGAATCGAGCACGACTTCGTCCATGCTGCGGATGCGGTAGAGGGGGAGGTCGCGGTCGAGATCGCGGAGCACCTGCTTCATGGCGGCGGCGATGGTCTCGCGCGGAGCGTTGGAGCGAATCAGGATGTTGGCGATGGGGTACGGACTCTGGAGGAGCGGGACGTAGACTTCGACGCGAGGCTGCTGGGCCAGGTTCTCATGACGGACGCCGCCCACCACGCCAACCACTTCCCCTTCAAACGGCGCGGCGCCGCCGGTGAACAGTTGCAGACGCTGGCCAACGGCGCTGCGGCCGGCGAAGTACTGCTGCGCCATGGGTTCGCTGATGACGATGGCCTTGGGGGCGTCGCGGCCGTCCTGCTGATTGAAAAATCGCCCCTGTTTGAGCGGGATTCCCATGGCTTCGAAATAACCGGCGGTGACGGAGGTGAAGCCGGTAAACGGGGGGATCGGGGGCGGTGGATCGCCGACGACTTTGAACTCGTAGAACGAGTAGACAGTTCCCATGGGGAGAGCGAGAGCGGCGCCGGCGGCCTGCACGCCAGGGAGGGTTCGAAGGCGGGCAAGGTAGCTTTCGACGAACGCGGCCGTGGCGTCGAGAGTGCGGAACTTGCGCATGGGGAGCGTCATCTCCGTGGTTACGACGCCGGCGGTACGAAAGCCGGGATCGACGGAGAGGAGTTGGCGGAGCGACTCAAGCAGGAGCCCGGCGCCGGCGAGGAGAACGATGGCGAGAGCGATTTCGCCGACGACCAGAAAACTGCGCAGGCGGACGCGACCGGCGCCTTCGCCGCCGCCACGCGAACCGGCGTCGCGAAGCGCTTCGTGCTGGTCGCCGCGGGTGGCTTGGAGCGCGGGGGCGAGTCCGAACAGCAGCGCGGTGACGACGGAGATGCCGAGGGCAAAGAGGAGCGAGCCGGGATCGAGCGTGAGTTCGGCGGCGCGGGGAAGCGAGTCCGGATTCCAGGAGCGAAGGAGGCGAACGGCCCACCAGGCGATGAGGGTACCAAGGGCGCCACCGGCGATGGAGAGCGCAAGACTTTCGGCGAAGAGTTGGCGGACGATGACGGCGCGAGGGGCCCCGAGCGCGTGGCGGACAGCGATTTCGCGGCGGCGCGTGGTGGCGCGGGCGAGGAGGAGATTGGCAACGTTGGCAGAGCCGATCAGGAGAAGAAAGGCCGTGATGCCGGTGAGGAGGAAGAGGGTTTCGCGGACCGATCCCGTTACGCGGTCGGTGAGGGACTGGACGTCGAAGCGGTAGCCGACATTCGAGGCGGGATAGGTACGTTCCAGTTCGGCGGCGATGGAGGAGAGTTCCTGGGCGGCGAGCGGGGCCGAGGCGTTGGGCGTCATGCGGGCGACGCCCAGATAACTATGCGCTTCGCGCATGAGTGTGGCCTGGGTGCCGATCGGAATGGGCACCCAGATGGCGATCCGCGCAGGGAACTGGAAGCCCGGTGGCATGACGCCGATGATCTGGTAGGAGACGGAGTTCAGATTAATGTTGGCGCCGACGGCCGCGGGGTCGGCCGCGTAGTTACGGACCCAGAGATCGTGGCTGAGAACGGCGACACGGGGGCCGCCGCGTTGATCCTCGCCAGATTGGAACGTACGCCCGGCGGCTGGGGGGACGCCGAGAACATCGAAAAAATTGGCGGTGACGCGCATGCCATCGACCTGCTCCGGTTCTCCGGTGCCGGTGACGACGAGCTTGTCCGCAAAGAAAGAGTAGGCTGCGGTATTGGAGAGGGTGCGCGACTGGCGGCGGATATCGAGGAGATCGGGGATGGAAACGCCGGAACTTTCGGCGCCAAAACGCGCCTCCCTACCGCCAAACCAGAGGAGTTGTTCCGGTTGGCGATAGGGCAGTGGCTTTAGCAGCACGCCGCGGACGATGGAGAAGACCGCGGTATTGGCCCCGATGCCGAGAGCGAGCGTCAGGAGCGCGAGGATGGAAAAAGATGGGTGTCTCCACAACAGCCGGAGGCCGAAGGAAAGATCGTCCCAGAACGGGCGCATTGAGAGTTTAGGATTGCATACCGGCCAGGACGCCGCGCATATAGGCGAAGCTCTTGACCATGCCCGGCAGCGGGTTTTTCAGGTTGATCTCGTATTCCAGGTTGGCGTTGCCAGTGTACTTTTTCTTCTTGAGGAGCTTGAAAATGGCCGCAATGGGGATAGCGCCGTCACCGACTTCGCATTGCGAGTCACGCTCGTTGAGGTTTTTGAGATCCTTGATGTGGAAGTCGAGGAGGCGGGGACCGGCGAGTTCGATCGAACCCAGAACACTCGCGCCCGTGCGGACGGTGTGGCCGATGTCGATGCAGAGGCCCATCCGGGGATCCATGTTCTTGACGGCGTCAAAGACCGATTTCGGCGAGGGGAAGTTCTTGTCCTCGGGGCCGTGGTTATGAATCATGGCCTTGATGTTGTACTTTTTGACGAACTTTTCGATGCGGGGCAGGGTTTGGATGTTCGGCGCGCAAACGATGCCGGTGGCGCCCATCACTTGAGCGTACTTGAAGTTGATTTCGATTTCTTCGTCGTCGTCCTTGGTCATGGTGATGTTGCCGACGGAGACAACCTTGATGCCAACGGCGTCGAGGTCCTTACGAGCCTGGGCCCATTCGGCGGGATCGCCTTTGATCTTGGCGTGGAATTCCTTGAGCGAGACCGTGTCGACGTCGAGAGTCTTCAGCATCTCAATTGCCTGCGGCCGGGGAAAGCCACGCAGGGAGTACGTGGCTACGCCTAGGCGGAAGCCGGCAGAGGAGTCAATTTTGGGCGCGGCGGCGAGCGGAGTGGCCAGGGCGGCAGGGAGAAGTTGCAGGACGTTGCGACGGTTCATTCTGGGAACATAGTATCGTAACTTGCGGTATTGGCGCGATAGGGCTATGATGAAAAGGTTGTCTGTGCGCCGTCGGGGCGTGGCTCAGCCTGGTAGAGCGCCTGGTTCGGGACCAGGAGGCCGGAGGTTCGAATCCTCTCGCCCCGACCATTTCTTTCGCTACGAGTAGATCATGGCGGATTCCGCTTCACAGACACAGGCGATTTTTCGATTGCGCTCGGGTGAGCGGGTCGCGGTAGTGTTTTTTGTCTATTTGGCCGGACTGGGGATCTACCGGGAGATAGGCACCATGCAGATTGTGGCCTTATTGGCGACTGCCGGGGCGATCTTTGCGGGGGCGTTGTGGGAGTCGTCGAGCTCAACCGCGGCAACGAGGGTGGTGAGGGACTGGCTGTCGATGGGCCTGATTCTTGCGGGTTACTGGAGCGTGGGCTGGTTCGTGGCCCCGCCATTGGTGCAGCGGCAGGAAGAATGGCTGGGTTGGGACCGGGCGGTGCTAGGGGAGTGGGGACTGCGGGCGGTGGTGGAAAGCCTGGGGCTGGTGATCCCAACGGTGCTGGAGATTCTGTACCTGCTGCTCTACGCGGTACCGCCGATTTGCATCTGCGCGATCTATTGGGTGGGCGGACGGCAGCGCGTCCATACGTTCCTGTATACGCTGTTGCTGGGAACATTTTCGGCCTATGCGTTGCTGCCGCTGGTTCCCGTTCATGGGCCGCATGTGGTCTATCCGCTCTTGGATTTGCCGAGCCAGAGCGGGGTGGGGCGGGCGTTGAACGTGTGGATTCTGGACCACATGGACATTCCCACGAGCGTGTTTCCCAGCGGACACGTGGCAGTAGCGTTCGCCTCCGCGTTTGGCATGTTGCGGGCCGTGCGGAGACATATCGCGCTGTGGG
The DNA here is from genome assembly GCA_044358225.1 of Bryobacteraceae bacterium. Classification (GTDB taxonomy): domain Bacteria; phylum Acidobacteriota; class Terriglobia; order Bryobacterales; family Bryobacteraceae. The sequence goes on from JBIKOG010000002.1 coordinate 83,519, forward strand.
CGCCTGTTTTCGCCGTGGCGGCGCTGGTCTATGTGGCGACGATTTATTGCCGCTACCACTATTGCGTGGACGGCATGGCCAGCATTGCCGTGGTTACGGCTGCGTGGATTGTCGGCGGTCACGGAGAAGAAATTTCGTGACGAGTTGGAGGCGCGGGTCGGGATCGAACCGACGAGTGAGGGTTTTGCAGACCCTTGCCTTACCACTTGGCTACCGCGCCCCTCGTTAAGGCCGACCTCTTTAGCGTATGCTACGGCGTACCGGCTATGCAAGCCCAAGCCGGTTCCGCTGAAGGAGATCCCCATGGAACGACGAACCCTCTTCCCCGCCCTGGCCGCTGGAATGGCCGCCAACGCGGCCCCTTTTTCGAATCCGTTTGCGCAGGCTTTTCTGAAGAGCTTTGTGGAACACTGGCGCGACACGCGCGAATATTCCCTGGCCGTGCTGGACGCCATGCCCGCCGACAAGTTCACATCCAAGGCCAATCCAGCCCAGCGCACGTTTGGCGAACAGATGCTGCATCTGGCATCGGCGAACAACGCCTACTTCCGCGGGTTCGATCTGGTGCCGCCACCGGAAATGAAGGCCCCCAGCGCGGCCGATAAGGCGGCAGTGCGGGCGTTTGTCGTGGCCGGATTCGACTTCACGGACGCCGTCTTGGCGAAGATGACGGAGAAAGACGTACTCCGCACCGACGTCAAATTCAGCCCACGGCTGCCACCGCATTCGACGGTGGACATTTTTCTGCGCGCCTACATGCACACGGCGCATCACCGCGGGCAGATCATCACCTATTTGCGGGTGAACGAGATCGTGCCGCCAACGTGGAAATTCGAGCCGCACGCTTAGTCGAGCGGCTTCGTTCGATCGCGCAGAAGTTGTTCCACACCCTGTTTCCACCACGCGCCCGTGACGCCCTCCAGCGGGCGCGTGAGTTTGCCGGGACGGATACGCAGCGTTTCCACAATGGTGTCTTCGCCGTAGATGGAGGCTTCGCTGAGGATATTGCCGTCGTCCTTGATGATGCGCGAGTGGCCGTGGGAGCCGGAGTTATCGCTGACGTTGCCGGGAGCGTTGGAGGCGACCGCAAACATCTGGTTTTCGACGGCGCGGGCCATCATTTGTGCGCGATAACCGGGTAGTTTTGACTCGTTTTTCATGCCCGATTCGTGGCTGATGTAGTAGACCACGCGGGCCCCGGCGATGGCGGGCAGGCGGACGAATTCCGGGTAGCGTTCGTCGTGGCAGATGATGACGGTGGAGTCGACGCCGCGAAGGGTGAACAGGGCCATGTGGTTCCCGGGAGTGGCCCATTTTTCGCCGGCCAACTGCAGCTTGCCGAAGCGCTCAATGATGGCGCCTTTTTCATCGAAGACGAGCGCCACGTTGTAGGTGTGGCCATTGGTTTTGTATGCCGAGCCGACCACGGCGGCGATGCGCCGGCGGGCGCAGGCCCGGCCGATCTCCTGCGCCGCGGATTCCAATTGGGCGGCATCGGGCTGGAACGAAGCCTCCGTTGTGTAGCCGGTGACGGCGCACTCCGGGAAGGCGGCGACGTGGACGCCGGCATCGGCGAGTTGTTCCAGTTTGGCGATGATGCGTTTGGTGTTGTCGGCAATGTCGAAAGAAGAACGGAACTGGACGGCGGCGACTTTCAGTTCCACGGGCTGAGCGAAGAGGGATACAGCAGCGGCGAGGAGCAGAATGCACTTCATTTTTTTGCTTCCTTGGGGGGATAGTCGGCGTTTTCGGTGCGGGCGGTGTTGAGCAGCGCGGTCAATTCGCGCACAATCGCCGGGTTCGTTGCGGCCAGGTCGTTTTGCTCTTCCGGGTCTTTGGCGAGGTCGTAGAGTTCCAGAGTGCCTGCCAAACCGTGGCGAACGCCCTTCCAGTTTCCTTTTCGGATTCCCTGGTGGAACCCTTTCTGGTGGGATTCCCAGTAGAAGAATTCGCGCTTGGGCTCTTCCGGTTTTCCGAGGAAGACGGGGAGCATGGAGACGCCGTCGGCGCCCTTGGGCGGCTCGACATTGGCGATGGCGGCGGCGGTGGGCAACAGATCCCAGAAGGCCCACGGCGTATCGCTGACGCCGCCGGGGGCGATGCGTCCTGGCCAGCGGGCGATCATCGGCACGCGGATACCTCCCTCGTACACTTCGCCTTTGGCGCCACGGAAACGGCCGGTACTTTTGAACAGCGGCAGGCCGGCTTTGTGGCCGGCGCCGTTATCGCTGGTGAAGATGACGAGCGTCTGCGTGGCCAGGCGCAGGCGGCTGAGCAGTTCCACGACATTGCCGATGCCGCGATCCATATGCGTGATCATGGCGGCGTAGTTCTTGTCGGCCTCCGACCACGGCTTGTCCTTGTAGATCCCCTGCGAGGGCACCTGCAGATCGGCGTGCGGCGCGGTGTAGGTGAGGTAAAGAAAGAACGGATTCCAGCGATTGACGCGAATGAATCGGAGCGCTTCGCGGGTGAAGAGATCGGTGGTGTATTCGCCGTGGGCGCCGCCCTGGTTGCCAGCAAGCGGTTCCTTCTTTTCGTTTCGCCAGAGGTGATCGGTGTAGTAGTCGACGGCGTGATCCTGATTCAGGAAGCCGTACCAATCGTCGAAGCCCTGCCGATTGGGAACGCCGGTCGTTTCGGGCTCGCCCAGCCCCCATTTGCCAACGATGCCGGTGGCGTAGCCGGCGGCGCGAAGCATCTTGGCAACGCTGGGATCCTCCGGCACCAGCGGGACGCGTTCGCCGGTCTGCACCGAATGGTTCCAACGGACGCGAGTGTGGCCCGCGTGCTGGCCGGTGACGAGGCAACTGCGGGACGGCGCGCAGACCGGGGCGCCGGCATAGGCGGAGGTGAAGCGGAGGCCCTGGGCGGCCAGACGGTCAATGTGAGGGGTTTGGATATGCGCCTGGCCGTAGCAGCCGGGGTCCCCGTAGCCCATGTCGTCGGCCATGATCCAGATGATGTTCGGCCGCCGTGGGGCTTGCGCGAAGACCGCGCCGGACAAAGTGAGCGAAAGCCATTGCCGGCGAGAGAGTGGGGTCATGCCTTGCCCATGGTAGTAAATTGGCGTCTGTTTGCGCTGAGAGCAAGGGCGGGTTGATATAATCGCGGGCGATGCTCGAAACCGATCTCTCGCGCCGCCGCGCGCTGCGTTTCGCCACGGCGATGACAGCGGCAAGTTATTCCCGCGTGATGGGCGCCAATGAGCGCATCCAACTGGGCCTGATCGGATGCGGCGGTCGCGGCACGGGCGTGATGGGCACGTTCATGAACACCAATCAGGTGGACGTCACCGCGGTATGCGACGTCTACGGCGACCGCATTGATCGCGCGCAGCAGAAGGCGACCAAGGCGCAGGGGTTCAACGACCACCGTAAATTACTGGCCGCGAAGAACGTGGATGCGGTGCTGATCGCCACGCCGGACCACTGGCACAGCGGATGCGCCATTGACGCCCTGAACGCCGGCAAAGACGTCTATGTGGAAAAACCGCTAACGTTGACGATCGAAGAAGGCCCCCACATTGTGAAGGCTGCGCGCGTGAACAACCGCATCTGCCAGGTGGGCATGCAGCAGCGATCCGGCCAGATTTACCTGCAGGCCAAGCGCGAGTATTTCGACACCGGCAAGCTGGGCAAGATTACGATGGCGCGCACCTGGTGGCACGGCAACGGCGCGCACCTGCAGAAGGCGCCGGAGCGGCTGGCGCAACAGCCTTCCAACCTGGACTGGGCGCGATTCCTGGGCCCGGTGAAATGGCGCGATTGGGACCCGCAACGGTTCTGGAATTTCCGTGCATATTTGGAATTCGGCGGCGGGCAGGTGACCGATCTATTCACGCACTGGATCGATGTTGTCCACATGTTCATGGGACAGGACAACCCGATTTCGGCCAGCGCCGCGGGCGGCATCCTGCACTACAAAGACGGCCGCACGGCGCCGGACACGATCAACGTTTTGCTGGAGTATCCGAAGGAATGGACGGCGACGTTCGAAGCGACACTCGCCCCCGGCATCAAGGGCGCTGGCGTGGAGATGTGCGGCACCGAAGGCCGGCTGTTCATCACGCGCAGCCAGTTTGAGTTCTATCCCGCCGAGAAGGGCGCGCCGCCGGTGATCGTGAAATCGCCGCGCGATCAGACCATTGATCACGTAGAGAACTTCCTGGATTGCTGCCGTTCGCGCAAGTTGCCGAATGGCGATGTCTACATTGGCCACCGCTCCGCGGCCGCCTCGCACCTGGGCAATATCGCCTACCTGCAGCGCCGCCGGCTCCGCTATAACCCCGACCGCGAGGAGATTTTACCCCTATGAACCGCCGTTCCCTGATTCGCGGCGCCGCCGCCATGTCGGCCGCCAGCTACATGCGCGTGATGGGCGCCAATGACCGCATCCAACTGGGCCTGATCGGCTGCGGGGATCGCGGCGAGTACGTCATGACCGTGTTCCAGGGCAGCAAGCAGGTGGACGTCGCCGCCGTTTGCGACATCTACGGGGCGAAGATCGACAAGGTGCAGCAGAAGGCCGTTGGGGCCAAGGGCTTCAGCGATCACCGGAAACTGCTGGAGACCAAGACGGTGGATGCGGTGCTGATCGCCACGCCCGACCACTGGCACTCCACCTGCGCCATCGATGCGCTGAACGCCGGCAAAGACGTCTACGTGGAAAAGCCGTTGACGCTGACCATCGACGAAGGCCCGCCCATCGTGAAGGCGGCGCGCGTCAACAATCGCATCTGCCAGGTGGGCATGCAGCAGCGCTCCGGCGAGAATTATTTGCAGGCCAAGCGCGACTACATCGACTCCGGCAAACTGGGCAAAATCACCATGGCCCGCACCTGGTGGCATGGCAATAGCTATCACCTGCGCAAGGCACCGGCGGCGCTGCAATCCAGGCCATCGAACCTGGACTGGGCCCGCTTCCTGGGCCCGGTGAAATGGCGCGACTACGACCCGCAGCAGTACTTCAACTTCCGCGCCTATCTGGATTTCGGTGGCGGGCAAGTCACCGATCTGTTCACGCACTGGATCGACGTCGTCCACATGTTCATGGGCCAGGACAACCCGATTTCGGCGAGCGCGGCTGGCGGCGTCTACCACTACAAAGACGGCCGCACGGCGCCGGACACGATCAACGTGTTGCTGGAATATCCCAAAGAATGGGTGGCGACGTTCGAGGCCACGCTGGCGCCTGGAATCAAAGGCGCGGCCGTGGAGATGTGCGGCACCGAAGGCAAGCTCTACATCACTCGGCAGGGCTATGAATTCCTGTCCGCGGAAAAGGGCGCGCAGGCCATCAAAGTGCCCTATACGAAGGACCAAACGATCGACCACGTGCAGAACTTCCTGGACTGCTGCCGCTCGCGCAAACTGCCGAATGCGGACGTGCAGATAGGGCACCGGTCGGCGGCCGCGTCGCATCTGGGCAACATCGCTTATGTGCAGAAACGGCGGCTGAACTACAATCCGGATCGCGAAGAAATTCTGCCGCTCTAGGGCGGGCGTTTGCGCGTGTTACCTTTGGAGTCGGTATGAGGCAATTGCAGCCGGTGATCTGGATGAAGGGGACTTTTTTGAGTCCCCAGCATTTGCAGACGCAAGATCGATTTATTGAGAGCACGCTACGGTTTCACACCGAAGCGCTGAGCTTCCGCCCGTGGGGTTTCGGGCACGTTCGCATCGACCATGAGCAACTGGCGGCTGGCAACATCGCCATCGCCTCGGCGACCGGTATTTTTCCGGACGGGATGCCGTTCGATATCCCCGCACCCGATTCGCCTCCGCCGCCGAAGCCGCTTGCCGAAGCGTTCGACATCGATCAGAACGAGCTCGACGTGTTCCTGTGCATCCCTGATCAGCGGATCCCCGGGCTGAATATCTCGCTCGCGACGCGGAAGGATTCCGGCACGCGCTACTTCTCCGAAGTGGCCATGCTGCGGGATGAAAACAATGGGCTGAACGAAAAGCCGGTGCAGGTGGCGCGGAAGAATTTCCGTATTCTGACCAGCAACGAATCGCTCGATGGGTATTCGACGATTCGCTTTGCCCGGGTGAAGCGGAACCCGACGGGGACACTGGACGTGGACCAGAAGTTCGTCCCGCCAACGCTCGACATTACCGGCACGGAATACCTGCTGGCGCTGACCCGCCGCCTGATTGAAATTCTGAGCGCGAAGAGTTCGCTGCTGGCCAACCAGCGGCGGCAGAAGAATTTGAGCCTGGCCGATTTCGGCACGGCCGACATCGCCAATTTCTGGTTGCTGTATACGATCAATTCGCATTTCCCGCAGTTCCAGCATCTGCTGGAAGTTCGCCGCGGACATCCGGAAGCTCTCTATGAGACGATGGTTTCGCTGGCCGGGGCGCTGACGACATTTTCCCTGAACCTGCATCCGCGGGACCTGCCGAAGTACGATCACGACAATCTGGGCGGCTGCTTCACGGAACTCGACGAACAGATCCGGACACTGCTCGAAACCGTGGTTCCCAGTAACTTCGTATCCCTCCCGCTCAAACTGTTGCAACCTTCCATCTACGGAACGCCGCTGGCGGAAGACCGGTTCCTGAAGAATACGCGCATGTATCTGGCGATCTCGGCGGATATGAACGAGGGCGACCTGATCGCCAAGACGCCCTATCTGGTCAAGGTCTGCTCGGCGAATCACATCGAACATCTGGTGCGCCAGGCGCTGCCGGGCGTGTCGTTGACGCACGTGCCGAAACCGCCCAGCGCGGTGCCGGTGAAGCTGAACTGCCAGTACTTCAGCGTGGGGATGAGTGGCGGGGCATGGGAAGCCATCACGCGGGCTCGCAACCTGGCGGCCTACGTTCCGGGTGATCTGCCCGCGCCGAGCTTGGAACTGATTATTTTGTTGCCGGAAGCGGGCTAACCCGCTCCCGGCAATAGATTATTTTTTCATCGCGAAGACAACGACGACGACGATCGCCACAAGCAGCAAAACGCCCAGGGCAATGAAGATCATCTTGTTGTTGGGCGGCGCGGCCTGCGGCATCCCGCCGGGCATTCCTTGGGGCATGCTGCCGGGCATTTGCGGGGCCTGCGGCATACCGGGCTGGAACGTCGGCGAATTGATGTTCATCTGCGGCGCGTTCATGTAGGGGTCCGACATCTGGGGGCCCGTCATTTGCGGCGCGCTGACGCTACCAGGCGTGAAATTCAGCCCGTCCGACCCCACACCGACCTGCGGCATGTAGACCTGCGGACCGCTCATTTGCGGACCGGTCAGTTGCGGGGCTCCGAATGTTGGACCTTGGACGTTGGCCATACCGCCGAGGGCACCCATCATCCCAGCACCAGCGCCACCACCGGCACCTTGTGCACCACCGCCAGCCGCGCCAGGAGGGCCACCGGCGCCGGGGGACATGAACATGCGCGTGTACTCGCTGGGTCCCGAAGGAGGGGCTGCGCCGCCACCGGGGGCACCGCCGAAGCCGCCACCACCCGGGGGCATGGTGAAGACCTGTGTCGCGCTGGCGGCGGGAGGGCCGCCGAAAGCTGGGGGAGGCGTGTTGGGCGCGCTGGGCGGCGCCATGGACGGAGCGCCGCTGCCGGGGCCGCCGAAGATCTGAGTAAACTCGCCAGGCGCGCCATGCGGCTTACTCGGCGAGGGGCCCTGCGGGGGAAATGCGAACGGGGTGGATGGCGCGCCGCCGGATGGACCGGCCGGGGCGGAGCCACCGCCGGAATTGAACATCCGGGTGAACTCGCCCGGCTGGCTGCCGCTGGCCGACGGCAGACCGCTGGAAGGCGGGGGCGTGGACGGCAGGCTGGGCGTGGGGCCGGAGGGTGAGTTGAAAATGCGGGTAAATTCGCCGGGAGCGCCCTGCGCCGGTGGCGCTTGCGGCGGCGCGTTGAACATGTTGGCGAAATCGTTCGCCGCGGCAGCGGGAGGCGCGGAGGGCGGGGCGGCAGGAGGCGGCGTGGACGGCCCGGGAGCGGTGAACATCCGGGTGAACTCGCCCCCGCCAGATGACGGCGGCGCTGCCGGGGCGGCTGGGGCCTTCGGCGGTTCCGGCGCTTTCGGCGGAATGCTTCCGGGGGCCGGGGCGGTGAACATCCGGGTAAACTCGCCGGCCGGGGGCGCGGCGGATGGCTTCGGCGGTTCAGCAGGCGCTGCAACAGGCGCGCTGGCCGGGGCGGCGGGCTTTGGCGCTTCCGGAGCCGGGATACTACCGGGCTGCGGAGCAGTGAACATGCGTGTGAATTCTCCGCCTCCGGCAGGGGGCGGCGTTGCGGCCGACGGCTTGGGCGGCTCGGGAGGCTTCGGCGGTTCCGGCGCCTTCGGGGCTTCCGGCGGGGCGGTGGCGCCCATCGATTGGGCGTTGAACATCCGCGTGAACTCTCCGCCCTCGCTGGCCGGGGGCGCGGCGGCAGGCGGCTTCGGCGGCTCGGGAGCCTTCGGCGGTTCCGGCGCCTTCGGGGCTTCCGGCGGAGCCGTGGCGCCCAGCGATTGCGCGTTGAACATCCGTGTGAATTCTCCGCCTTCGCTGGCGGGTGGCACGGCGGCCGGCGGCTTAAGCGGCTCGGGAGCCTTCGGCGGTTCCGGCGCCTTCGGGGCTTGCGGCGGAGCCGTGGCGCCCAGCGATTGCGCGTTGAACATCCGCGTAAACTCGCCACCTTCGCTGGCGGCGGGCGCGGCGGCTGGCGGCTTAGGCGGCTCGGGAGCCTTCGGCGGTTCCGGCGCCTTCGGGACTTCTGGTGGAGCCGTCGCGCCCAGCGACTGCGCGTTAAACATCCGCGTGAATTCTCCGCCTTCGCTGGCGGGAGGCGGCGCGGCGGCCGGCGGCTTCGGCGGCTCGGGAGCGGCAGGCGGTGCGCCCGACTGCGCGTTGAACATCCGAGTGAACTCGCCCGGGGCAGCGGCGGGCGGAGCCGGCGCTGCAACCTGCGGAAGCGGCAACTCCTCCGTGGGGGCTTCGGCCGGGGGAGGGGGAGCGCTGGCCTTCGGCGGCTCAACTGGAGAGGAGAACAGCCGGGTAAATTCGCCCGGTTCGCGGCCTTTGGCGGGGCTCGACGGCGTTGCCGGAGCGCTCGACATCGACAGTCCGCCCTTGCCACGTTCCGGTACCTGGAACAGCTTCAGGAAATCCTCGTCGGCGCCTTTCTTGCTTTCCGGCGGCGCTTCCGGCAGACCGGCCGACGGTTTCGCAGGCGGCGGGGTCATGGCGCGAAACGGGGGAAGCGTTTCGCCGCGATTGGGAAGCGACGGCGCCTGAAACGGCGGCAGCGTGGCCCCGCGGCTGGGGTCGTAGGCCTGGAAGGGCGGCAACGTCGCACCCTTCTCCAAATCACTCATTTTGGGCTCTGGCGCTTTGAACGAAGGCAGCGTGGCACCCTTGGTGGGATCGTACGCCTGGAACGCGGGGAGCGTGGCGCCCTTCTCGACATCCGCCATAAATGTTTCTGGCGCTTTAAATGAAGGTAGAGTCGCGCCTTTCGTCGGATCGTAGGCGGCAAACGGAGGCAATGTGGCCCCCTTCTGCAATTCGTTCAAGGCGGGAGGCGGCGGAAACGCTGCTGGCGCGTCGGGAATTCCCCCCAGCCACTCGCGGAACCCGCGGCGGTCCGGCAACAAATGGGAAACCACGTAAGGCGTTCCCTCGTGATCGCCTACTTCCAGCACAAACTGGCGATGTTCCGAAGGCAGTTGCTGGATCTTGTCCAGAAGGACATTGTTCTCCGGCGTTCGCCCGGAGAGAAACAGATGTGCCTCCACCGCCTGGCCGGAGGCCTTCTCACGCGCAACCACGGTCCGAATCCCGTCGTTTCGCAACTCTGCCAGAATCTCGTATTTGTCGTCGAAGCTCATAGGCTGTCTACCCGTTCCGTGAAAGTAGATTATCACGCCGGCCCCGAAAGACCGCATTCAGAAAAGCACTGAGGAGGCACGCGGATTCGCATGGGAAAAACCATCAGCCCCTCACTAATTTCCTACGGTAGCAAGTTGAAGGGGCTGTGGTAGAGTAAATCGTGCCAAGAAGCGGAAAAGGGCGGGACTTTATTCGCCGAATCCGCGTTAGGGATTAAGCGCATGAAACAGCTTTCGCGCGTAGTGTGGTCGGAGGGGATGTACCTCGGGCCTCATCATTTTCAGGTACAGGGCCGCTACTTCGAAGATTCGATCCGGTTCGCGACCTCGTCTCTATGGTTTGAACCATGGGGTATGGTTGGGTGCGAGCTCGATTCCGAAGCCCTGATCAACGGGACGCTCTCCGTCCTTCACGCCCGCGGGATCTTCCCCGACGGGCTGCCCTTCCATATGCCGCAGCACGACCCGCTGCCGGTGACACGCAACATCGCCGACGAGTTTCCGATGACGCGCGACCGCGTCACGGTGTACCTGACCATTCCCCAGCGTCGGGAAAATGGCGTCAATTGCGTCCCGTCCGAAGAGGCGTCCATTAACCCGACCCGGTTTATCGCCGAAAACCAGATGCTCTTCGACGAAACGACCGGCCGCGATGAGAAGGCGGTCCGGCTCGGCAGGAAGAACATCAAGCTCGCCTTGGATCTGGACAGTCCGGATCCGAACGCCAGCGTCGCGATCGCCCGCGTGATGCGGGACGGGTCCGGCAATTTCGTCTTTGACCCGAGCTTCGTGCCCCCCTGCGTCCAGGTGGCGGCCAGCGAACGGGTATTGAGCCTGCTGCAACGGTTGGTGGATATTCTGGACGATAAGAGCCGGTCGCTTGGCCGCGGCAAGAGCGGCAGCGCCAGTTTATGGTCGGAATATTCGACTTCAGAGATCGCTACGTTCTGGATGCTGCACAGCATCAACGCCGCGCTGGCGCCGCTTCGTCACCAGCTAAAGGTGAAGCGCGGCCACCCCGAAGAGCTCTACAGCGAGCTGGCGCGCCTGGCCGGTGCACTTTGTACATTTTCTGTTGATCATCATCCCAGCAAAATTCCGCTGTATAGACATCGGGAGTTGGACAAGACGTTTGAAGATCTCGACGCATTGATCCGATTCCTGTTGGAGACGATGGTTCCGACGCAATACATTCAGATCCCGCTGGAGAAAACGGCGGATTACTTCTATCAGGGCAACGTGACCGACCAGCGCGTCCTGAACCCGTCGAAGTGGATCCTCAGCGTGCGGTCCTCGGCCATGGAAGCCGACGTTATCCGAAAAACGCCGCAACTGGCGAAGCTCTGCTCCACGTCCTTCGTTCCCAAACTTGTCGAGCGCGCCCTACCCGGCCTGCCGCTCATTCATCTTCCGGTCCCGCCGTCGGCCATCCGGTCGCGCGTGGACGCGCAGTATTTTGCGGTTACCTGCAAAGGTCCCTGCTGGGAGAGCGTTTCGCAAACCCGCCAGATTGGCCTCTACATCCCGGGTGACCTGCCGGACCCCAAGCCGGAGCTGTACGTAATTCTGGAATCCTGATTTCGTTTCCCATTTCGAGGAGTGCATGCATCCCAACGCTGCCCAATCCGCCCCCGCCGCCTTCGGCTCCGAGCGGCGCGCCGAAAATCTAGCCTGGGTTTTCCAGGAGATATTCACTGTTATCGAGCGGTTGCGCTCCAACCGGCAGCCGGTCACGGACGCCAATGCCTTTCGCCATCAGGTCCGGGAAGCGATCAAAATGGCCGATCAGGAAGCCAAGAACCGCGGCTACGACGGGGAGGAGATCAAACTGGCGATCTTCGCCGTCATCGCGTTTCTCGATGAATCGATCCTGAATCTGCGCCTGCCTGTGTTCGCCGACTGGCCGAGGCAGCCCATGCAGGAAGAGTACTTCGGCCATCACGTGGCCGGTGAGATATTCTTCCAGCATCTGCAAAAGCTGCTGACGATGAATGACTCGCAGTCCCTGGCAGACCTGCTGGAGGTCTTCCAACTCTGCCTCCTGCTCGGCTTCATGGGCCGGTATTCGCTCGGCAATCGTGGCGACCTGCAGCCCATCCTCCATGCAACCTCGGAGAAGATCCATCGCATTCGCCGGACCAATATCGCCATCTCCCCGTTCGGCATGCTCCCGCCGGCTGGCGCTTCGGCGCCGAGCGGCAACGACCCGTGGGTAAAGCGATTCATGATCATCGCCATCAGCTGCGTTGTCATCACTCTCGGTCTCTTCGGGACCTATTACTATCTGCTTTCCAACGGCATCAGCAGCCTCGCGTCGCTGGCCCGCGGCCGCTAACTAAGGAGCCTCACCCATGTCTCCCGTACTTCTCGTCATCATCTGTCTCCTTATCTGGATCGGCATCGCCGTCGGCCTGGCGTATCTGATCGGCTTCACCGGATCGATGTTCTGGATCTTCATCGGCGTGATGAGCATCCTCGGCATCATCGGCGCCGGCGTGTATCTGTGGCTCCGTTCCAAGCAACCGGCCAAGCCCGGCACCAATAGCGGCGACCCCGAAATCGACGCCTTGTGCAAGGACGTCGACAACAAACTGGCGGTGGCCAAAACCGTCCAGGGCGCCAAGATCAACAACCTGCCGCTTGTTTTCCTCATGGGCGAAAACGGCAGCGTGAAGACCACCACGTTGCTCAATAGCGGCCTGGAACCGGAGCTGGTTTCCGGTCAGGTGTATCAGGACACGAACGTCGTGCCCACCCGGCTGGCGAACGTTTTCCTCGCCCGGCAGACACTGTTCATGGACACCGCCGGTGGCTTCATGAACGATGGCAATCGGTGGCAGAGGCTGGTTCGACGCCTGGCACCGGGACAGTTGAAAAGCGTCGTCGGCGCCCAGGCGCAAGCGCCCCGTGCCGCCGTCGTCACCTTCGATGGCGAGACCTTCTTCCGACAGGGCGGCAACGAAGCGGCCACCGTCATTGCCCGCAAGTTGAACGAACGGCTTGTCGAAATCTCCGCCCAATTGGGCATTCGCGTCCCCGTCTACGTGCTGTTCACTCGCATGGACCGCATGCAGTTCTTCCTCGATTTCGTCCGCAACATCGGCAACGAAGAGGCCCTGCAGATCTTCGGCTGCACCCTGCCGCTGCCCGCTTTGGACGGCTCCGGTATCTATTCCGAGGACGAAACGCGCCGGATCACCGATCAGTACAGCCTGCTCACGCACTCCCTCTGCGACAAGCGCCTGCTGTTCCTCCCCCGCGAAAATGACCCCACGAAGTTACCCGGCGCGTACGAATTCGCCCGCGAATTCACCAAATTGCGCCGTCCGCTCGTCCAGTTCCTGGTCGACCTCTGCAAGCCCAGCCAGCTGAAAACCTCGCCCTTCCTGCGCGGCTTCTACTTCTCCGGCGTGCGCCCGATTGTCATCGACGATTCGGCCGGCCTCCAGGCGGCCCGCCAGCAGCACGCGCCCGCCATCGACGCCGGGCAGGGCGGAGCCACTAAGATCTTTAAACTAGGCCCCGGCGGCACCATGGGACAGAACAATCCCAGCTTCACGCCCCAGGTCGGCGCCACCCGCAAAGTCCCGCAGTGGACCTTCCTCGGCCGCCTGTTCAACGACGTCATTCTGGCCGATCACGAAGCCCAAAGCGCCTCCAGCGCCAGCACCAAAACCTCGATGGCGCAGCGCATCCTGCTCGGCGCCGCCGCCGGCCTTTCGCTGATCGCCCTCACCGCTTTCACCGTCAGCTTCTTCAACAACCGCACGCTGGAAAATGATGCGCTCGAAGCCGCGCGCGGTATCGCCAGCGTCAACATTACCGACCCCAACGCACTCGTCGACAAAGCGTCGCTCGAGAAGCTGGAAACCCTGCGCCAGACGCTCCAGAACCTCGATCAGTACAAGGTGGAGGGCGCGCCCTACAAGCTCCGCATGGGCCTCTACTCCGGCAACGACATGTATCCGCACGTCAAGGAGATCTGGTGCCAGAAGTTCAATCAGACTCTCCTCGGCCCCACCCATGGCGGGCTGCAACGCATGCTAAAGGGCCTGCCTTCTTCGCCGCAACCCACCGACGATTACGGCACCTATTTCAACGCCCTGCGCACGTATCTGACGATTACCGTCTATCCGGACAAGTCCACCAAGGACATCACCGCCGCGGCGCTCTACAACGCCTGGTCGGCCGGCCGCGACGTCAGCGACCGCGCCCAGATCGCCCGCGCGCAGTTCGACTTCTACGCCGATTATCTGCGCAACTCCGGCGGCTGCCCGCTGCCCTTCGATGCCGAAGCCGGCACCCGCGGCCGCCGCTTCCTGGCGCAGTTCTCCGGCGTCGACAGCATCTATCAGTCGATGCTCGCCTCGGCCAATAAAGCCAACAAACCGGTCAACTACAACCGCGACATCAAGAATTCCAAAGACATCATTGTCAACGATAAGGACGTCGCCGGCGCCTTCACCAAAGAAGGCTTCGGCACCATGTCGGGCTACATCAAGAACCCCGACCCCTTCTTCGGCGGCGACAAATGGGTGCTTTGCGGCGAAACGTCCAACGCCAAGGACACCGCCCGCACCAGTTGCGATAACGGCGCCGGGTCCATCGACCGCACCAACCTCGCCAAGAACCTGACCGACCGCTACACGGCCGACTACATCCGCTCCTGGCGCGGCTACTTCCGCAACTCGACGTTCGTGAAGTATAAGGACCTCGAAGACGCTACCGCCAAGCTCGATCAAATTGTGTCCAACGACACGCCGCTGATGGCGCTCTTCTGGCTCGCCACGCGCAATGTCGCCGTCGAGAACGACAAGATCAAACTGGCCTTCCAGCCGATCATGGAAGTGGTGCCGCCGCCGGCCACCGTCCAGAAGTACATCTACGCCGAAAAGAACGGCGTCTACATCGACTCGCTGGCAAAGCTCCAGAAGGCGCTCGCCGACGCCGTGCCCAATCTGAAAACCGATCCCAACGCGGCCAACAAACCCATCGACGCCGCCGGCGATTCGCGCATGCAGGTGAAGGCCGTGGCGCGCAGCTTCAACCCGGACCCCGATGGCCAGGTGGACCAGATGGCGTTCAAAATCCTGGAAGATCCCATCATTCAGGTGGACCGTTTCCTGAAGGGCATGGGCAAGGATGAACTCAACGCCAAAGGCGCCGGCTTCTGCAACCAGAAGTTCGCGGGCCTGCGCGGGAAGTTCCCATTCAACCCCGCCGCCAAAGTCGACGCCACGCTCGACGATGTCGTCAAAGTGTTCCACCCCGGCGATGGCGCCATCTGGGCCTTCATCGACAACGACCTGAAAAAATACGTGAAGAAGGATGGCGGAAAGTGGGTGGGCGTCAACGCCGATAACATCCAGATCAACCCGGCCTTCCTTGCCTTCGCCAACCAGGCCCAGCGCTTCTCCGACATGGTCTTCCCCGGCGGATCCCAGCAGCCGAAGATGGTCTACACGTTGACGCCGCTCAAGTCAGACGTCGTCACCGGCAGTTCGCTCACCATCGACGGACAAACCCAGCAGTTCGGCGCCTCCGGCGGCGGGAAACAGTTCAACTGGCCCGGCAACCAGCAGGGTGTTCGCGGCAGCGTGAAACTGGTGGGCGGCACCGCCTTCGACGTCGAAGCGCAGTCCGGCATCTGGGGCATCTACCGCTTCATCTACGCGGCTGATCGGGTCACGCCCACCGGCGGCGGCCAGAGCATCGAGTGGATTGTCCGCCAGGGCAAAGCGGCTAAGCCCATGATCATCGGCGACAAAGAAGCCAGCTACAAGTTTGAGGTGAATGTGCCGATATTCTCTCGTGAA
>JBIKOG010000058.1:0-34826 GCA_044358225.1 Bryobacteraceae bacterium
CGCTGGTGGCAAAGTGAGGCTGGCGCAGAAACGCTCAGCGCGATGATACTATGAGACTTCGGACCTCCTGATGCAGCTCCCTGCGCGGATTGGCAAATACGAATTGCAGGAATTCCTCGGCGGTGGCATGTCACATGTCTATCGCTCGCAGGACACGGTGCTTGGACGCACTGTTGCCGTGAAAATTCTCACGGAACAGGGCTGCTCTGACGCTGAAGCGAAAGCTCGCTTCCTGCAGGAAGCCCGCGTGGCTTCCAGCATCGTTCATGAAAACATCATGAACGTCTTTGACTTCGGCGAAGAGGGTGGCAAGCCCTACATCGTCATGGAGTTTCTCCGCGGGGAGAATCTGCGTGACGCCATTCGCAGCGGCCGCGCCGGCGACATCCGGAACCGGCTTCGCCTGGCGGTGCAGATCGCCAAGGCGCTCGACTACATTCACCAGAAGAAGATCATCCATCGCGACATCAAGCCGGAGAATCTGCAAGTCGATTCCACCGGTAAGATCAAGCTGATGGACTTCGGCATCGCCAAAGCCGAAGGCATGCAGCTTACCCGCGCCGGCTTCACCCTGGGCACGCCCTACTACATGGCACCCGAACAGGTGCTGGGCCAGCAGGTGACGCATCTGGTGGACGTCTATTCTTTCGGCATTTTGCTGTTTGAGATGCTGTGCGGCAACAAGCCCATCAGCGGCGACACCATCGAGAAGATCTTCAATAAGATCCTCTACGAACCGCTCGACATGGCGCCGTTGCAGGCGGCAGGCGTCGATCCGGAAGTACTTCGGATTGTCACCAAATGCACGGCCAAACAGCCGCAGGACCGCTATCAAAAGCTCTTCGACACCGCGGTTGATATCGAGCGGTATCTGGGCGTGCAAAGCGCCTCGCGCATGGTCACCACCAGCATGCCAACCATGGGTTCCATGCAGCCGCAGAATCAGCCGTCGCAAACACCGACGTCGGCCACGCGCCCGCCTGCCCAAACCGGCTACACCCAGCAAAACCCGCCGCAGACGCAGCAACGGCCAACCACGACCAGCCAGCAACCCGGCACTCAACCCGTGGGGCAAACCGGCTGGGCACCCACCCAGCAAACCGGCGCGCGGCCCAATATCAGTGGCACGCAGCAGGTGCCGGAGGGACTCCCGGGCTTCGTGAAAATCCTCCCGGCCGCTTTGCAGAATCAAACCGGGGTTATGATCCTGGTCGCCGTTGCCGTTTTGCTCTTCATGGCCGCTATTTATTTTGTGATTAGCTTAGTATCCTAATTGCTCATGCAACTTCCCGCGCGGTTCGGAAAATACGAGCTGCAGGAGTTCCTCGGCGGTGGAATGTCTCACGTCTACCGCGCCGTGGACACTGTGATCGGGCGTGCGGTAGCGGTGAAAATCCTCACCCCGGACGCTGCTCTCGATAGCGAAGCTAAGGAGCGCTTCCTCCACGAAGCACGCATCTCCGGCGCCATCCAGCACGACCATATCGTCACCATTCACGACTACGGCGAAGAGCAGGGCCTGCCCTACATCGTCATGGAGCACCTGCGCGGCGGAGATCTCCGCGACGCCCTCCGCAAGGGCACAGCGGGCGACGTGATGAATCGTCTCCGCATCGCCGCCGAAATGGCGGCGGCGCTCGAGTACGTTCATTCGCGCGGCGTCATCCACCGGGACATCAAGCCGGAGAACGTGTTCCTGGAGGCCTCCGGCCGCTCCAAGCTGATGGACTTCGGCATCTCCAAAGCCGCCGGATTCAACCTCACCAAGGCCGGCAACACCATGGGCACGCCGTTCTACATGTCGCCCGAACAGGTGATGGGCGTCAACATTACGCCGTTGGTCGACGTGTACTCCTACGGCATCGTGCTCTACGAAATGTTCACCGGTGAACGCCTCGTCACCGGCGACAGTATGGAGCGCCTGTTCTACGCCATCCTGCACGAGAATCCGAACCCGTCGAAACTCCAGAGCGCGGGCCTGCCCCCGGCCCTGTGCGACCTGATCATTCGCTGCACGGCAAAGAAGCCGGAGGAACGAATTCAGGGGTTTGGCCAGGTTCGCCAGGCGTTGGCGAAAATCATCGCGGAGCCCCGCGCCGCTGCCGCCGCGCCCGTCACCCCCACAGCGAGTGCCAGTTCCAGTTCAGGCCCCTCGATGGGCCTGATTGCCGCCGCGGTCGTCGGCTTCGTTGTCATTGGCGGCGCTCTCTACATGTTCCTGGGCGGGAAATCGGCGACGCCCGCAACACCGAAGTCCTCCGGTCCGGCCGCCACCCTGGCAGCCAAAGGCGGCAGCATGGCGCTCGTACCCGCCGGCGAATTCCTGTTCGGCTCCTCCCGGTCGCCGGTGAAACTGCCAGCCTTCTACATGGACAACACCGAAGTCAGCAACAAGGCCTATCGCGAGTTCGCCAGCGCGGCGAGCCACGCACTGCCGGATGGCTTCGCCGCCGAAGCCCCCACGCTCCCGGTTACCAACATCGGCTATCCCGACGCCAAAGAGTTCTGCGCCTGGGCCGGCAAGCGCCTGCCCGACGAGCGCGAGTGGGAGAAGGCCGCGCGCGGCGCCGATGGCCGCAACTACCCGTGGGGCAACAACGAAACGGCAGCCAACGCCAACGTCGGCAACAAAGGCCCAGCCCCGGTCGAAAGTTTTGAATCCGGCGCCAGCCCCTACAAGCTGTTGAACATGACCGGCAACGTCTGGGAATGGGTAGACCACCCGCACACCCCCAGCGCCCAGGCCATCACCAGTTTCGGCAAGCTCATGAAACCCGCGCCCACAGCCAGTGAGCCGTGGCACTACATCAAGGGCGGAGCCTTCGACCGCACTCTGGCCGAAGGCGTGACCTATGAGTGGTCCAGCGTCCCTTGGCGCTTCACCAGCCCCACCATCGGTTTCCGCTGCGCCATGGACGTGCCAGAGGCAAAGTAAGCGGCGGGACATCGCCCGCCGCCCGAATCGCGCCTACTGGGCGGAGCGGCCCAACCCGCATTCCGCGTGAATGGCCTTCACCGCCCGCTCCAGCCCATCCCTGCTCACCACCAGGTTGATGGTCAATTCGCTAGAGCCTTGCGCGATGGCGATGATGCTGATGCCTTCTTTGGAGACCGCGGTGAACACGCGTCCCGCCAAACCCGGCACGCCGCGCATCCCCTCGCCCACCACCGCCAGCAGCCCGACGTTCTCATCGATCTCAAACGGCTTGATATAGCCGTGCTGGATCTCCAGCGCCAGCGCCTCTTCCAGGCCCTTCAAAACGACGGGCAGCTCGTCCTTCCGCACCAGGAAGCAGAAGCTCTGCCGGTACGACGAACTCGATAGCGTCAGCACTTCGGCGTTCACAATGTCCAACGCGTCCAGCGCCCGCGCCATCACGCGCGTCCCGCTGATCGCCGCCGAGGCCGGCTCCACCGACACCAGCGCCACATTCGCCATCGACGTCACCGCCCGCGCCCCACGCGGCTCATCGTCGCGCAACGCCGGCACGATATGCGTCCCCGGCGCGTCCAGGTTGAAGGAGTTTTTGCTCCACACCGGAATCTTTTTTTCCACCAGCGGCGCCAGCGTCCGCGGATGCAGCACCTTCGCCCCGTTATAGGCCAACTCCGCCGCCTCGGCGTAGGTCACTTCGTCCAGCACGCGCGCGTCTTTCACCAGCCGCGGATCGGCCGTCATAATGCCATCGACGTCGGTCCAGATCCACAGTTCCTCGGCATCGATGGCGCTCGCCAGAATCGACGCCGAAAAGTCGGACCCGCCCCGCCCCAACGTCGTCGGCTTGCCATCGGCCGTGGCTCCGTTGAAACCCGTCATCACCGCAATCGTGCCCGCATCGAGCAGCGGCACAATCACCTCCGCCGCCCGCGCCCGCGTCGCGCTCATAATCGGCGTTGCGTTGCCAAACACAGAGTCGGTCACAACAACCTGCGCCGCGTTCACCGCCTCGGCCGGCGTCCCGGCTTCCGTCAGGTACGCCGCAATGATCAACGCCGTCAGCCGCTCGCCAATCGCCACCGCTTCGTCCACCGACCGCGGCGGCCGGTCACCCAGCAGCAACATGCCCTGCGCGATCCGCTCAAACTCACCAACCAGTACGCCTATCCCCGCCACCACCGCGTCCGGCGCCGCCAGCAATTCACGCGCCGTCGTCTCGTGGCGCTCGCGCAACCCGGCGACATTCGCATCCACCGCCGCCCGGTTGCCGTTCTCCGCCTGCCGCAGCGTCTCCAGCAGCAGATCCGTCACCTTGGACATCGCCGAAACCACAATCGCCACTGGCCGATTGGCTCTCTCGGCGGCCGTAATCCCGGCCGAAACACGGATCCGGTCGGCACTCCCCATGGACGTACCGCCGAACTTCATCACGATCGAATTGCTCAACTCGTTACTCCCTTTCCATTCGAAGTCTTCTCACGCACAATGCGCAGGACTGCCAGAATCACGCCTTCTTCATCCAGCGCGCTCGTGTCCAGATAGATCGCGTCTTCGGCCTGCCGCAACGGCGAATCAGCGCGCGTCGCATCGCGGTCGTCCCGCTCGCGAATATCGCGCAGCACCTGCTCGTAATCTCCGCCCAACTCCTCCACTCGCCGCCGCGCCCGCACCTCCGGGCTCGCGTCCAGGAAGATCTTTACCTGCGCCCGCGGGTAAACCACCGTGCCGATATCCCGCCCTTCCATCACCACGCTCGCCTCCGCCGCGTACTCCTGCTGCTTCAGCACCAACTCCCGGCGCACGCCCGGAATCGCCGACACCCGCGAGGCCGCCTGCGACACCACCGGCTGCCGGATCTCCGTCGTCACATCCCGGCCGTTCAACGTAACCCGCCCACCCGTCAACAGAATCTCCGCGCTCTCAGCCAGCGGCACCAGCTTGTGATCGTCGCTCGGGTCAATCCCATTCTCCACCGCCCACAGCGCCACGGCCCGGTACATCGCCCCGCTGTCGACATGCAGAAAACCCATCCGCTCCGCCACGGCCTTGGCGACAGTGCTCTTCCCCGCCCCGGCCGGCCCGTCAATCGCCACGATGATTCGTTTTTCCATGTGGGTGCCTACTCGCCGCTTCCGCGCAGAGGATTCACCGCGAAAACAAACTCTTCCACCGGCTTGCCCCCAACCAGATGTTCGTCCACAATCCGGTCGGCCACCTCTTTGGTCACCGAGTGGTACCAGGTACCCTCCGGGTAGACCACCGCGATCGGGCCCTGCTCGCACACGCGCAGGCAGTTCGCCTTCGTGCGGAACGCGCAGCTGTCACCGGCCATCAAACCAGCCCCGGCGATGCGCTTCTTCAAGTGCTCCCAAACCTCGTTGGACTCCTCCTTCCCCGCACACTTCGGCTTCGTCTGATCGGCGCAGAGAAAGATATGTCGCGTCAGCTTACCAATCCCGAGATTGGCGGCCACGGTCGGCAATGAGGTTGGATCGTTCATGGGAGAATATGGGGAGAGCATTGCGCATCGGTGCGCACACTCTCTATTCTGACAAAGTGCCCCTACGGCTCGCACCCAAAGCCTTCGACGCGATTGTGGAACGCGCCGTCGCCAATATTCCCGGCCGCTTCCGCGCCCGCATGCGCAATCTCGTCATCGTCGTGCAACCCGTTGGGCCGTCGCCAGACTTGCTCGGTCTCTACGAGGGCCGGCCGGTAACCGAGCGTTCCGCCTCCGACCCCATGCTCGAAGGCCCCGATCGCATCCGGATTTTTCAGCGCCCCCACGAAGAGATGGCGCGCAATGCGGCCGAGCTCGAACGCATCGTCACCGATACCGTTTGGCACGAAATCGGCCACTATTTCGGCCTGTCGGAACGCGAAATCCACGCCGCCGAAGACCGTCGCGACCGCCTCCGCCCCCTGCGTCAGGCAGCCCGGCTTGCCAAATCCACCCGGAACAGGTAGACTTAATAGTTGCGGACTGGTTCCGCACGCGCTTAGGGTGTGCATTACCCCCCTCCTGCCCCCCGTAAGTAACAAGAATCCAATAGAACACCTGAAGAGGTTAGCGATGTACGCAGTGATCGAAACTGGCGGCAAGCAGTACCGCGTTGCTCCCGGCACATCTTTGAAGATCGAAAAGCTGGTGGGTGAACCCGGCGCCGATATCACGTTCGACAAAGTCGTCGCCGTCGTCAATGACGCTGGCGAACTCACCACTGGCCAGGACGCCGCCGGCGCCAAGGTCAACGCCAAGATTGAAAACCACGGACGCGCGGAAAAGGTCCTCGTCTTCAAGTTCAAGCGGAAGAAGCAGTACAGAAAGACCCAGGGTCACCGTCAGGGCTACACGCAAGTGATGGTCACCGGGATCCAGGCGTAAGGACAAACAGTCATGGCATCGAAAAAAGGTCTAGGCTCTACTAAAAACGGGCGCGATTCCAACGCGCAACGGCTCGGCGTGAAGCGCTTCTCCGGCGAGATCGTCACCGGCGGCTCCATCATCATTCGTCAGCGTGGGACACCCTACAAGGCTGGGGAAAACGTCGGCCGCGGCTCCGACGATACCCTCTACGCCCGTGTCGCTGGCACTGTCGTTTTCCGCGATCGCGGCCGGATGGGCAAATTCGTCTCCATCCAGGCGCTCGCCAACTAATTAGAACTCCTCCGAAAGTCTCTTTTGTAAGCCGCCGCAAAACGGCGGCTTTTCTTTTTGGTATCTCCCTATGTTTATCGATGAGGTAAAGATCTACGTGAAGGCTGGCGACGGCGGCAACGGCTGCGTAGCCTTCCGCCGCGAGAAGTTTGTCGCCAAAGGTGGCCCCTCCGGCGGCGATGGCGGCCGTGGTGGCGACGTGGTCATTGTCTCTTCGGAACACTACAATACGCTGCTCCACCTTCGCTATAACCCGGAACACAAAGCCGAGCGCGGTGGCCACGGCGAAGGTTCAAACCGGACCGGTGCCGATGGCGACGACCGCGAAGTAAAGGTCCCCGTGGGAACGGTCGTCTACGATTGGCACACCCACGAGCAGCTTTTCGACTTAAACGCGCCAAACCAGCGGTTCATCGTCTCACGAGGCGGCCGTGGTGGCAAAGGCAACGCCCGTTACGCCAAACCCTGGCACCAGACGCCGACAGAACACGAACCCGGCTTCCCGGGCCCGGAGCTCACCCTCCGGCTGGAGCTGAAGCTACTGGCCGATGTGGGGTTGGTCGGGTTCCCTAACGCTGGCAAGTCCACGCTTATCTCCCGCATCTCCGCCGCCAAGCCCAAGATCGCCGATTATCCCTTCACGACCCTGGAACCGAACCTGGGCGTGGTCCAGTTGGCGGAAGACCGTACTTTTGTCGTTGCCGATATCCCCGGCCTCATCGAAGGCGCCAGCGAAGGTCATGGCCTCGGCACCCAGTTCCTGCGGCACATCGAGCGCACCCGCCTGCTCATCCATATGGTGGATGTCAGCGACATCACTGGGCGCGACCCCGGACACGATTTCGATGTCATCTGCAACGAACTCACGAGCTATTCCGAGGAACTCGGCGCCAAGCCGATGATCGTCGTCGCCAGCAAAATCGACGCCGCGCAGGACCCCGCCCGCATCAAGGCCGTTCAAAAACTGGCTAAGAAGCACAAACTGGAGTTCCACAAGATCTCCAGCGCCACCGGCGAAGGCCTGGAAGAGCTCAAAGAGGCCATCGCCCTCCGGCTCGCTCAAACACCCCGCGAAACGCCGACAGAGGCGTAAGCCACCTGGGGGCTGCAAGCACAGCCCTCTATAGCGTCCCTGGCGCCTCGAACCCAAGGCCACCGCCTGAAACCCGGTGGCCTTGAGGTGCAACGGCCTACCGTGTCTGCGACTCAACGCATCGACGGCCAAAACGCTCGCCCGAAAATAGATCCGCCGGTCAGGAGAGTCTCGCTCCTGGCCGGCGGGGCGCAGTATCTTATTTCGTCTAGCAAGTCAGCGTGAATCGCAGTCTTGTCAGTTTAGTGACGGGACTTAGGTTCCCGTTACTTATTAAAGCGACAAAACTCGAAAAATCGTTGCACGCAAAACAAAATAAATTTGGCTGTAACCAAACACCTTAGTCGTTGGGTGCGGTAGCTGCCTTAGGTGCTAGGTTTCTGTCGGAGGCGAAGAACTGCTGGCCTGACAGGTTCTTGTAAACCCCACCGGCAATCTGGGCCGCCACCGGGCCATTCACAGCCTTCCCGCCCGTCAACAGCACCACGACTACCAGTTTGTTGTTCCCGACTTCATTGAAGCTGCCGAACCAGCCCAGATGGGTAGGCGTCGCCCGGTCCGTGCACGTCCCGGTTTTCCCCAGGATCGGTTCATTCGGATCGTAGTGCGCCCGGCGGGCCGTACCAAACTCAACCGCGCCCATCATCCCCGGCTTGATCTCGGGAATCTCGTTGCCAAAGTCCAACTGCCGTTTCACCCGCGGCTGGAATCGCCGCAACTCATCCGCCGAACGCGGATATTGCAGGTGGTACATCGTCCCGCCATTGGCGATCGTCGAAAGCAACGACGCCAGCTGCAGAGCAGTCAACTGAATACCTTCCCCAAAGCTGGTCATCATCCCCACACCGCCAAACTTCGGCGGCGCCTCAGTCAAGGAACCGGGGCTCTCTCCATCGATGCCCAACCCGGCCCGCTCACCCAAACCCAGTTGCCTGGCATACGAATGAACCTTTTCAAAGCCAAGCTGCTCGCCGACCTTCGCAAAATAGTAGTTGTTCGAAGTCGCCAGCGCGGTCGTCAAATCGATCGTAGACCGCCGCCCTAGCCGAATCTGTGTCTCGCGGTCAACCACACCTTCATGCAACCCGGCGAGCGCGCAAACCAGTTTGATCGTCGAACAGGGCTGGAATCCGCTGCCCAACGCCAGCTTCTGGTTCACAATCGTCAGAATTCGTCCCGTTTTCGGGTCCGCCACCACAACACTGCCGTTGTACGGTCCAAGAGCGTTCACCGCGGCCTGACGGATCGTCAAGTCCTCACCGGAAATATCGTCTCCCGACGTCGAGTCAGCAAAAGTCGGCTCTTTCCATGGACCACCGGATACGTTCCCCGTCCGGCCTGTCCGCGTACGCGCCAACGCGCGCTTCCGCGATGCAACCGTAGTCGCCCGCTTCGACGCGGCCGTGGTCTTCACCACCGCCTTAGTCGTTTTCGACGTGACGACCGCCTTTTTCCGAACAGGTTGCCGCCGCGAAGGAATCGCCAGCGCCGGAATGGCGAAAAGCAATACCACCAGCCCAGCCAGTACCATCCGCCATCGCGCCGTGAGAACACTCAAATCTGTCATCAAAACAAAATTCCTTCCATGTGTTGTTCCGGACTTGAGACCCGCTCATTCGTACTACGAACCCTGTGACTTGTTGCCTGTTATTTTGACCGACTCTAGTACTAGTAGTCAATCAAAAAACGCCCTAGAAACTACTTCGCGGTGGCGCCGCTTACCTATTGTATCGACGCCACTTGCGCCTACCATTAGGAGGATATTCGTGTTACCGGGATAAACCTAGGCAGCCGTCCATCCACCGTCGATCGAAACCACGCTTCCATTCACGAACCCAGCCTCGTCCGACGCCAAATAAAGCGCCAGATTCGCAATCTCCTCGGGCTTACCCAACCGCCCGATCGGCTGGCGCTGATTCAACTCCGCCCGCACTTTTTCCTTCTCATGCTTGTGGTACTTTTCCAGGTACCCTTCCACGAACGGCGAATCCACCGTGCCCGGACACACACAATTCACCCGGATCTGCGTCGGATAGTCCACCGCCAACTGCCGTGTCATCGCCACAACGGCGCCCTTCGTCGCGCAATAGGCAAACCGCTTCTTCACCCCAATCAACCCCGCCACGCTCCCAATATTCACAATCCGCCCCGACGACTTCAACAAATGGGGCATCGCATACTTGGTCACCAGGAACGGCCCCGTTACGTTCACCCGCATCAGCCGTTCGAAATCGGCGGTCTCGGTGTCTTCCACCGTCCCCACCAGTCCAATCCCGGCATTGTTCACCAGGACGTCCAGGCCTTCCAGGCCCGCGAACAAATCCCGGATCCCCGCCTCATCGGTGACGTCGCACCGCACCGCCCGCGCCCCGGGCAACTCCGCGGCCAGCTTCTCGGCCCGCGCCATATCAATGTCGGCAATCAGCACCGTCGCGCCCGCCGCCGCGAACACGCGACTGGTCGCCTCCCCGATACCACTTGCACCGCCGGTCACCATCGCGACCCGGCCATCCTGACGAAAAGGTGTAGTCATTTCTCCACGATTGTATCTAAGCCGCGCTAGAATGTACCTCGTTCCCGGTAACCGCCCCAAGGAGCCTCTACAGTGAGCCAGAAAAAACACGTCCCCTACGTCCCGGTCGATCGCAAAATGACGGAGTTCTCCTACTACGCCGTCATCCTCGGTCTCCTGATGAGCGTCATCCTCGGCGCCGCCAATGCCTATCTCGGGCTCAAGGCCGGCATCACGATCGCCGCCACCTATCCGGCCGCCGTCATCGGCATGGCCCTGCTCCGCTTCAAGCGCGGAACTATTCTGGAAGAAAACCTCGCCCGCACCGCCGGGTCCATCGGCGAGTCCATCGCCGCCGGCGCCATCTTCACCATCCCCGCCTTCGTCATCTCCCGCGCCTGGCCCGTATTCGACATCGAACACGGCTACCTGAAATCAACCGCCCTCATGCTCGTCGGCGGCGTCCTCGGCGTGCTCTTCGTCTCCCTCGTCCGCCGCGTCATGGTCGAAGACGACGACCTTCCCTTCCCCGAATCCGTTGCCGCCGCCGAAATCCACAAGGCCGGCCAATCGGCCTCCAAAGCCGCCAAATATCTGTTCATCAACATGGCCACCGGCGCCGGCGTCTACATCCTCGGCGTCATGAAACTGTTCGAGCCTGACCGCAACTTCCTCTTCCAAATCGGCAACCTCGGCCGCACCACCGTCAAGCTCGGCTCCGAACAAAAAGCCCTCTCCGTCGGCGGCGTCACCATGGCCGCCGCGCCCACCATCAGCCCCGCCTACATTGGCGTCGGCTACATCATCGGGCCCAAACTCGCCGCGCTCAACTTCTCGGGCGGCGTCCTCGCCTGGGGCTTCCTCATTCCGATGCTGATCTACTTCCTCGGCGACGACCTCCAGAAATTCCTCCCGCCCGGCGCCGCCGAAGGCGATTGGCAAGCCCTCGCCGCCGCCGTCTGGCGCTACATCGTTCGCCCCATCGCCGTTGGCGGCATGCTCGTCGGCGCCGCCAATACGCTCTGGAAAATGCGCAAGAACCTGAGCGTCGGCCTCGGCCGCGCCTTCGCCGAACTGCGCGGCGCCGGCCCCGCCATCGATAAGGAAAATCGCACCGAACAGTACATGAGCTCGAAAGCCGTCTTCGGCCTGATCGGCCTGACATTCCTGGCCATGATCGCCGTCTACTACTACTTCGCCGGCGCGATCTGGATCGCCACCGTCGCCGCCGTCGTCATGCTCATCACCGGCTTCTTCTTTGCCACCGTCTCCGGTTCGCTCACCGGCATGATCGGCTCATCGAACAACCCCGTCAGCGGTCTGACATTATCCACCCTCCTCATCGCCGCCCTCCTCATGGTGAGTCTCGGCGTGGGCGGCCCCGAAGGCGTGGCCGTCGTACTCGCCGTCGCCGCCGTGGGCTGCGTCTCCGCCGCCGTCGCTGGCGAACTCCTGCAGGATTTCAAAGTCGGCTACATCCTCGGCGGTACCCCGCGCACCATTCAATGGGTCGAACTCCTCTCCGTCGTCGTCTCCTCGCTCGTCATGTTCTTCCCGTTGATGCTGCTCCACCAGGCCAATATCAAACAAGGCGGCATCGGTTTCGGCGACGCCAAACTCCCCGCCCCGCAGTCCGGCCTCATGGCGCTCATCGCCCAGGGCATCGTCGGCGGCGACATGGCTTGGCCCCTCGTGATCATGGGTATTTTCATGGGCCTCGGCATGATCATGATGCAGGTCCGCAGCCCCATGCTCGTCAGCGTCGGCATGTACCTGCCCTTCGCCACCACGTTCGCCATTTACGTCGGCGGCATCTTCCGCGGCATCGCCGACCGCATCGCCGCCAGCAAGGGCCACAACGAAGGCCAGCGCGCCCGCAGCGAAAACGTCGGCATCCTCATCGCCTCTGGCATGATCGCCGGCGAAGGCCTGATGGGCCTCGTCGTCGCCGGCTTCGCGTTGGGCGAAATCCCGCTGCCGGAGTTCTTCAAAGAGCCCAGTTATTTCGTCGGTCTCGGCGTCTTGGCACTCATGGCGATCAACATGATCTCGGTCCCCATCGCCAACGCGGGCGACCCCGACGAACCCGCTCCGCCAACCGCCATGATGTAAATGGCCTTACATCAATTACCATAGTTACTTGTCCCGAATCACGACCTCCCACGATTCCGTCACGACCAGTTGGCCCCAAGTCTATATGGGGGTGGCCTTCACCACCATGGCCACGCTTTTGCTCGAACTGGCGATGACCCGGATTTTCTCCGTAGTTTTTTACTACCACTTCGCCTTCCTGGCTATTTCCATCGCCCTCTTCGGCCTCGGCGCCGGCGGCGTATTCTCGTACGTCATCGCCGCCCAGCCCGCGCCACTCTTCCGTAAGCTCGGCCGCCTGTCCCTGATCAACGCGATCATGCCGCTCATCAGCGTCATCTTCATCCTCACCCGGGGCCAGGAACTCACCAACGCTACCCTCGCCGCCGTTTATTTTTTCAGCGCCCTGCCCTTCTTCCTCGCCGGCGCCATCGTCTCTCTCGCCATCTCGGAGACCATCGAACGCATCGACCGCGTCTACTTCTTCGACCTCCTCGGCGCCGCCGGCGGCTGCCTCCTGCTCATCCCGTTGCTCAATAATTTCGGCGGTCCCAACACCGTCATCGCCGCCGCCGTCCTCTTCGCCGTGGGCGCCGCCATCTGGTACAACCTCGATGGCCACCCGCCCCTCCGCGCCGCCTCCGTCGCCATCGCGCTGCTCCTGACCGTCCTCATCGTCCTCAACACCAAGAGCCACTGGATCGACGTCCACTACGCCAAAGGCCAGGCCCTCGACAACGAAATCTTCGTCAAGTGGAACACCTTCTCGCGCATCTCCGTCGCCAAGGAAAAGACCAGCGGCCAAACCCAAATCGTCATCGATGCCGACGCCTCCACCGGCATCATGGACTTCAACGTCGACGCCCTCACGCCCGACCAGTTGAAGGACCTCACCCAGCAAGGCCCCGCCTTCCCCTACGTCATGCGCCCCGGCGCGAAGACCCTCATCATCGGGCCCGGCGGCGGCTGGGACGTCGCCCGCGCGCTCGCCTCTGGCTCCAAGGACATCACCGGCGTCGAGATCAACCCCATCATCGCCACCACCGTCATGCGCGGCGACTTCGCCTGGATCAGCCGCAACCTATACCGCCGCCCCGGCATCCGCATCTTCGAAGAGGACGGCCGCAGCTTCGTCCGCCGCAGTGAAGAAAAATACAGCGTCCTGCAGGCCACCCTGGTCGACACCTGGGCCTCCACCGCCGCCGGCGCCTTCGCTCTGTCCGAAAACAATCTCTACACCACCGACGCCTTCTACGACTACCTGAGCCACCTCAACGACGACGGCGTCCTGGCAATCACCCGCTGGGGTTTCGACCCGCCCCGCGAGTCCGTGCGCCTCCTCATCCTCGCCCGCGAAGCTCTCGCCAAGCTCGGTGAAAACGAGCCCCAACGCCACGTCATGGTCATCCGCGAAGGCTCGCAAAAGGAACTCGAAGGCTGGGGCGCCCGCGACACGGTTCTCATCAGCCGCAAGCCCTTCACCGATGCCGACGTCGCCCGCGCGCAGTCCATCATCGCCACCTCGCGCTTCCAGCAGATCTACCTCCCCGGCGATGGCGCCAAGAACCCCTTCGGCCAGGCGCTGCTTGCGAAAAATCTCGATAATTGGCTGGAAAACTACCCGTTTGACGTGACCGCCGTCGACGACAACCGGCCCTTCTTCTTCTACACCGTCCAGCCGCGCGACCTCTGGAACTTCCTGACGACGATGAACAAGGACAGTGCCGATTACAAAATCAACCGCGCCGTCCCCATGCTCTTCTCCCTCGTCGGCATCAGCCTCCTGGCCACGCTCATCATCCTGGCGCTGCCCCCGCTGGTCCTCGGCACGCGCCTCCCACGGGAAAAGGGAGTGCTGCAATTCCTCATGTACTTCCTCTGCATCGGCGTCGGCTACATTCTCATTCAAGTCGCGCTCATCCAGAAGTTCGTGCTGTTCCTCGGACACCCCACCTACGCGCTCACTGTCATCATCTTTAGCATGCTGGTCGCCAGCGGCTGCGGCAGTTTCCTGAGCGGCAAGTACATCGGCGACGATGACAACAAACTCATGCGCGCCCTCGGCCTCGTCAGCGTTCTGGTCGCCATGCTCGCCTTCTCCGCCTCGCACATCACCACGGCACTAGTCGGCCTCCCGCTGCCCATAAAAATGCTGCTCACGGTGCTCTTAATCGCGCCCGCCGGCTTCTGCATGGGCATGCCCTTCCCGCAAGGATTGGCGCGCTTGGAGACGTTCCACAAGCCCTCCGTCCGCTGGGCCTGGTCGCTCAACGCGGCCTCCAGCGTCCTCGGCTCCGCCGCGGCGATCTTTTTTGCGATATACCTTGGACTGCGTGAGACGCTGCTCTTGGGCGGCGCCCTGTATATCGGCGCACTCATCATCATCAAAAACACCTCTCATCACAGATCCCAAAATGTCTCTTGAATCCCTGTTCTCCCTCAAAGGTAAGACCGCTCTCGTCGTAGGCGCCAGCCGTGGTATCGGCCTGGCGATCGCCAAGGAAATCGCGGCCGCCGGTGCGCACACCATCCTCGCCGCCCGCAGCGCCGACAAGCTCGCCGAAGAAGTCGCCGCGCTCAAAGCCCAAGGCTACAGCGCCGACTCCCGCTCCGTCGACATGGCCGACTCGGACTCCATCCGCGCCTTCGCCGCCGAGTTCCGCGGCCACACCGACATCCTCATCAACGTCGCCGGCACCAACGTCCGCCGCCGCATGCAGGACTACACCAAGGAAGAGTACGACCGCATCCTCGGCATCAACCTCCACGGCATCTTCGAACTCTGCCAGCACATCGGCGGCGGTATGGTCGAAGGCGGCAAGGGCGGCAAGATCATCCACATCGGCAGCCTCATGTCGCTGTTGGGCATCCCGTTCCTTAGCGTGTACGCCATCAGCAAGGCAGGCCTCGCCGGGCTCACCCGCGTCCAAGCCGCCGAATGGGGCAAGTACAACGTGCAGGTCAACTGCATCGCCCCCGGCTTCATCCTCACGGCCCTAAACCAGGACATGTGGAAGCCCAAGCATATGCACGATTGGCTCCACGGCGCCCAGGCCAACCCGCGCATGGGCACGCCCGAAGATCTCGCCGGCCTCGCCGTCTACCTTTCCGCCCCGGCGTCGGATTACGTCACCGGCCAGGTCATCGCCGTCGACGGTGGCTACACCACCACTGCCAACTGGCCCTTCGAACCCGCCTATTAACCCAAGGCAGTGTTCCGCCTCCTCGCAATGCTTCGGCGCCATCCTAACTGGCGCCGAAGCATTGCCTGTTGTCCCCCTGCAATTCACCCCCGATCAAATCGCCCTCAGCCTCCGCACGACGAAGCCGCCAATGCCACCGGCGGACTGCCATGCGCTCAACGCATTCGAGTGCTCACTCGAAAACCCCACGCCCGTGCGCGACATTTCCATCCGCTGGGTCCAACTCGATGACGACTCCGAACTCGAAGCCATCATCGTCGCCAGTATGGAAGCGGAGTGGGACCGTTTTGCCTACGTCTTCGACAAGAACCGCACATGGAATCTAATCGGCGCCATCCCCTGCTACCGCCGTTGCCCGGGCCTCGAATTCGTGCGCGTCGGGTACCTCACCACGGACTCGCCCATCTTCGTCATCCTCCGCCGCGACCTCGGCGGACCGGATCACGAGATTCTCGCCTACAGCGACTATCACCTGCGTGGCGGCCGGCTCTGGCCCGCCTTTGAATTTGAACCGGAGTTCAACTCCGACACGCGCCAACGGACCCTTCATATCAACCGCCACGAAAACCGCCTCATCCTCCGCGCCACCGGCACCGCAAAACTCACCTGCTCCGTCCTCCGCTGGGACGCAAAGACGTTCCGCTTCGTCGACGTCCCATCCGAAACTAAATCGCTCTGTGCCCAGCAAATCGGCACCCCAATCGACAGATACTGATCCCATGTGGTTCCTCTGCCTGGCCCTATTCGCCGCCCTCGCCCACGCCGATGAGCCCGTGCCCATGCAGTTCACGCCAGATCAAATCGCCCTCAGCCTCCGCACCACCAAACCACCCATGCCAGCCGCCGACTGCGCCGCACTCGAACTGTCCGGTTGTCGCCTCGATGTCCGAAAACCCGTGCGCAATGAAACATCGATCCGCTGGGTCCAACTCGATGACGATCCCGAACTCGAAGCCATCATCGTCGCCGCCGATGAACTTGGCCCCTACTTTGCGTACATTTTCGATTGGAACCGCACCTGGAATCTCATCGGCAAAGTCAGGTGCTATCGGCATCTCGACACGAATTTCATCCGCGTCCAACAAATCACAGAAAACGCACCCAAATTCATCATTGCCGAGCGGGATTTTAGCGGCGCTGGCCCCGTCACAGTGGGCTACACCGGCTGGTTCTTAAGAAAAGGGCGACTGGAGCAAGCCTTCGAGTTCTACACCGAATCGCGAAACTATCTAGCCGATCCCGGCCACCATTTCCTCCGCCTCCTGCAATCCGGACGCTACCTCATCAAACACGAAATCAGCGAAGCCCCACCCCGTCAAAACCGAAAGCACACCTGCGAAGTACTAACCTGGAGTGCCGCAAAAGCCCAGTTCGTCGACGTCCCCTCCCAACGCCCCAACTTCTGCGACGCTACAACCGGGCTCCCCCTCATCGAGAAGTCCTACACCACCGGGCTCAAAACAGACACATACTAAAACCATGCGCCGCCGCCAATTCCTCCCCCTCCTAGCCGCGCAAGCCCTCCCCGACTTCACCTGTCCCATGGACCCCGACGTCCACGCCAAACTACCCGGCCGTTGCCCAAAATGCGGCATGAATCTCGTCCCCGGCCTCCCCGATCCCCTCGAATACCGCCTTCACCTCGAAGTCCTCCCCACCGCCCCCAAGACCACCCAAACCACCGCCCTCCGCCTCCACGTCACCCACCCCAAAACCAACAAGCGAATCGAAAATTTCGAAGAAATCCACGAAAAACTCCTGCACTTATTCCTCATCTCCGAAGACCGCCAATACTTCGCCCACGAGCACCCCGAGCCCGAACCCGGCGGCTACTTCCGCTTCCACACCCAACTCCCCCTCCCCGGCTTCTACCGCCTCCTCACGGACTTCTACCCCGCCGGCGGCACCCCACAACTCATCCCCGCCCCGCTGTACGTCCAAGGCCCCCCGCAACCCTTCGAAAAGCCACAAACCCCCAACCTGAAAGTAACCCTCCGCACCGACCCCGCCAAACCCATCGCCGGCCTCCGCACCATGCTCTTCTTCGACCTCGCCCCGATGGAAGGCGTCCAACCCTGGCTCGGCGCCTGGGGCCACCTCCTCAGCGCCAGCGCGGATCTCTTGGATCTCGTCCACGTCCACCCCGCCTGGGACCACTACCAGAACCAGATCCAGTTCAACGTCATCTTCCCCCGTCCCGGCCAATACACCCTCTGGGGCCAGTTCCAGCGCAACGGCCAAGTCAACACGGCCCGCTTCGACCTAACCGCCTCCCCCCTCGCCTAGGATTCCCATTGGTACCGTGACACCGGGGAAATCCGTAATTTAGGAATTCACCGAACCACCGCATCCAATCCCAGGCCCCGAATCACCGCCCCGACCGGCAACACCATCGGCTCCCGGTAAATCATCCACTGCGCCTTCCCCGCCCCGGTCAACCAAACCAACGGCGCCACCCGCCCATCCCCCAACTCCGCCCAGGATTTCCCAACGCCCACACCCCGCACCGCCAACACCGTCACCGGCCCCGCCAATCGCCCCTCCAGCCGCACAACCCGCCCCGCCGGCCGCCCCGCCGCACGCCAAACCGGCACCGCGAACGTAGGCCGCAAATACACCGCCTCCCCCTCCGGCGCGCCCCCCTCGGCCCACTCCGCCAACCGGTTGATCTCCTCCTGCGGCATCGAAACATCGTTCATAAACGAACCAAAACCCTTCGCCGCCGGCCACGGAGGCATCTTCCTCTGCAGCACTTCTTCCTTAATCGCCACCGCCCACGGCCGCGCCTCCGCATAGGTCCGCAATGAAAATGGCGCCACCCCGCCCGGCTGATGACACCCCACGCACCGCTGCGTCACCAGACGCGAAATCTCCCGCGTCCAAGTCAACTTCGTCGTCGGCGCGTCATGCCCCCACGCCATTCCCGCCATCACTCCCCAAAACACCAATCGGCCCGTCACTTTTTTGTCACTCCGTCAATTTCCCGCCACCACCAGCCGTTCCCTTTCGGGAAAGGCACACCCAATTCAGGCAGAACCGTGTTCCATCTCCGCACAGCCCCCATCCATACCGAGAGGCCTAGTGTGTCAATACCGCCCGCCAGAGTGGCTATACATATGCCAAAACTACCCAATTCGCCCTCCCAACCCCCTCCCACCCGTCTGGCACCCCACTTGCATATGTTTCATCGCGGAGACCGTCACCGCCCAACCGGCAGCCAGAAAGAGGAAACACCGCATGTATGATTGCCTCACTCCCTACTATACGCAAGGGCCCCTGCTTCAGGCGCCCGGAAACCATAGCCTTTGGCCAACCGAACCGCCGCCTCAGATTATCCTTAGCCGGATACAAAGAAGTTGGGCTCAAAAACCGCATACACTTGCCGATAAGAGACTTACAAGTGGGTTTACGCCTTCTGCGGCATTTCTCCCAACCGGAGGGACCGAATTCAAATGAAGATCAATCACGGATACCAGGACTCCCGCGCCGTTTCGGCGCAGGACGCCGCCAAAACCCAGGAGACAGCCGCCACCGCGCAGGCGCGCGCCGCTCGTGCCGCCGCTGGCGCCGGAAGAGCAGGAGGAGCTGACGAAGTGAATCTCTCGCCCCTCGCCGCCGCCCTCCAGGGCGCCATGTCGGACTCTCCGGATCGCACCGCCTATCTTGAACGGCTCTCGGCCGATTTCGCCACCGGCAACTACAACCCGAACCCTAACGACATCGCCAGCGGCATCGTCTCCGACACGCTGCTGGATGCCACCGCGCCTCCAGAGCGAAGCGACCCGAAGAAGTAGAAGGAAACGAGCCCAAAGAAGCCGTAGCGATATATGCAGAACACGCTCTCTCCAGCCACCGTTCCCAGTCTCGCCGAAGCCAAGACGGCTTTGACCAAACTGGCCACCACAGATGCGCTGGAACATCTCGAAGCCGCTCTCCGCTCCTTGCAGAGCCTCGCCGCTTCTCTCCAAAAGGCGGACCGGCTCCCCCCCGGCGAGCAACGAGAACTGGAGAAGGCTCTACTGCGCTTCCGTACAGAACTGCGAGACGCCGGCACCCTTGCCGACCAGGGCCTCGCCTACTGCCAGGAATGGGCCGATCTCCTGCAACCTCCACCTGCGTATCAGTCCAACGGTGCCTTCACCAGCACCGCAACCAACCGTCCCGAACTCTCAATCGAAGCCTGAAACGAAATCAGTATGGGTAGCATTTTCACATCGATGGTCTCAACGGCAGGTGCCATGCGCGCCCTGCAGCGTTCTTTGAGCGTGGTGGAAAACAATATCGTCAACGCCTCCACCGTCGGCTACGCCCGACAGGAAGCCAGTCTCGTCGCTAACCCGTACAACCCAAACACGAACGCTACCTCCGGCGGCGTTAGTTCAGGCCCAATGGCCTCCTCCCGCGACGCCTTCGTCGAATCTGCCGTCTGGAAAACGCAGCACAAGGTCGGCTACTCCGACTCGCTAAGCACCAAAATGCGGGAGATCGAACGAACATTCCCCCTTGCCAGCGGCGCCGGCATCACCGGCCAGATGGATCAATTCTTCTCTACCGTCAGCCAATGGGCCATCGCGCCAAACAACTCAGTCGCCCGCCGCCAAGTGCTCGACCGGGCAGCCGGCCTCGCGCAGAGCTTCAACCAAACCGCCCTGGAACTGGGTGACGCAGCCGGTCGCGCAGGTGCCGAAATCAGCACCACGGTACAGAAGA
This sequence comes from Bryobacteraceae bacterium, assembly GCA_044358225.1. Lineage (GTDB taxonomy): Bacteria > Acidobacteriota > Terriglobia > Bryobacterales > Bryobacteraceae. The sequence goes on from JBIKOG010000058.1 coordinate 20,206, forward strand.
TCAATCGCCTCACCAACGACATCGTCGCCCTCAACACCCAACGCCGCGAAAGTCTCGCCGGCTCGGGCGATGCCGGCCTCGATTCCAGCCTGCACGCAAAACTCGAAGAACTCGCCCAATACGTCGACTTTACCGCCCTCCCACAGGAAGACGGGTCGGTCTCGGTATTCATCGGCGGCCAGACCGCCGCCGTCATCGGCAATAATCAGTGGCCCATCTCGGTCGCCAACACGGGCAACAGCTATCAGATTCTCGACTCCGACGGAATCGACATCACAAGGCGCATCACGCAGGGAAAACTCGGCGCCGTTCTCGAGTTCCGCAACAACCTGCTACCCGACTACGAAGACCGCCTGGACACCCTCGCCCAAGGCTTCGCCGACAACGTAAACAACATCCTCAACGCCGGCATCGATCAAACCGGCGCCGTGCCCACAAAGAACCTATTCACCTACAACATCGGCATTGGCGCCGCCGCTACCCTGGCAACAACGAATATCACCGGCGCGGAACTGGCCGCCGCCGCTGTCGGAGACCCCGGCGGCAACACCAACGCGCTCAACCTCGTCGACCTCCAAACCACTGGCATCTTCGGCGGCCTCACCTCAGCCCAGTACTTCGCTGAACTCACCAGCAACGTCGGGGACCGTCTCAACGCCGAACAATCCAACGGCGCACTCCAGAAGCAACTGCTCCAGCAGGCGCAAAATGTTCGCGCCGAATTCTCCGGTGTCGATATCAACATCGAAGCCACCAAGCTCCTCCAACTCCAAAAAGGCTTCCAGGCCGCCGGCCAGGTCATGTCGGTCCTCAATAGCCTTACAGACACCTTGATCAACATGCTCCGTTAGGGACTGCCATGCTCACCTTTCTCAGCGCCAAACATGCCGCGTTTCTCGACGATCTGAACCGCATCCAAAGCCGCGCCGAACGCGCCCAGCGACAACTCTCCACTGGCCTGCGCATGAACACTATCTCCGATCAGCCCGACCAGATCGGCGTGCTCCTTCAGTCCCGCGCCGAACTCGCCTCCACCCAACAAACCAGAGCCAATCTCAGCCGCACTAGAACCGAAGTCGATGCCGCCGAAATCGCCGTTCAAAACGGCATCAAGGCCGTTGAACGCATCCGGGTCCTCGGCTCCCAAGGCCTCACCGGCACCGCCTCTACCAGCAGCCGCAAAGTCATCGCCGGCGAAGTCGAATCCCTCTTCCGCCAACTCGTCAATATCGCCAACACCGCCATCGACGGCCGCTACATCTTCGCCGGCTCCGCCGATCAGGCGCCCCCCTACACCGTCAATCTCACTACCCCTTCCGGGACTGACCCCTACGCGGGCGGCAACGCCACTCGCCAAATCGCGGACTCCTCCGGCGTCCGCCTCTCGGTCGCCCACACCGGTCAGGAAATCTTCGACAACACCACCTCCGCCAACAACGCATTCACCGCGGTCAACAGCCTCCGCGTTGCCCTCCTCGCCGATGACCAAGCCGCCATCGAAACCGCCGTGGCTAACATCGGCACGTCCCTCGACCATCTCAACGAACAGCTCGCCTACTACGGCTCCGTCCAGAATCAAATCGCCGGCGCCACCTCCGCCGCCGAAAAAAAGGTCATCTCTCTCCAAGCGCAAATCGCCGACACCGAAGGGGCCGACCTCGCCGAATCCATCCTCGAACTCCAGGACGCCGCCACCCACCGCCAGGCAGCCCTCCAGGCCAAGGCCCAGGAAGACCGCCGCACCGTCTTCGACTTTATCCGCTAAACCCGCCAGATAATCAGCTTCCGCTCCGTCATCTCCTCTATGGCGTAGTGCGGACCCTCTCGCCCCGTTCCGCTCAACTTCACGCCCCCATACGGCATCTGGTCCGCCCGGAACTGCGGAACATCGTTGATCATGAAGCCGCCCACTTCCACCTCTCGCGCCGCCCGAAATGCCTTCCCAATATCCCGCGTGAAAATGCTCGCCTGCAGCCCGTAATCGCTCGCGTTCACCATCCCAATCGCCTCACCCAAGTCCTCAAAGCGGTTCACTCCCGCCACCGGCCCAAACGCCTCCTTCGCCAGTAACTTCGCCGCCGCCGGCACATCCGTCAACACCGCCGGCCGCATTCGCGTCCCCTCCCGCTCCCCTCCCGTCACCAGCCGCGCGCCCGCCCCCACCGCCTCATCGATCCACGAGGCAACCCGCACCGCCTCCCCCTCGTTAATCAGCGAACTCACCTGCGTCGCCTCCTCCACCGGCGGCCCCTGCCGCAACGCCCCCGCCCCGGCCGCCATCCGCGCCACAAATTCCCCAAACAGGGACCCGTGCACAAAAATCCGCTGCACCGAAATACACACCTGCCCCTAATGCGCGAACGCCCCGCTCACACACAGCGGTACCGCCGAATCTAAATCCGCGTCCGCCTCCACAATCACCGCCGAATTACTGCCCAACTCCAGCGTCACCCGCTTCAACCCCGCAATCTCCCGCAAACGAACCCCCACCTCCGGGCTCCCCGTAAACGTAATCATCGCCACATCCGGATGCCGCGCCAACGCCTCGCCCAACTCCGCCCCCGGCCCCGGCACCACATTCAGCGCCCCCTCCGGCAACCCCGCCTCCGCAAAATACGAAGCCAGCAACAAAGCCGACACCGGCGTCGCCGACGCCGGCTTATGCACCACCGCATTCCCGCCCGCCAGCGCCGGCCCAATCTTATGCAGCGCCAAATTCAATGGAAAATTGAACGGCGTAATCGCCCCGATCACCCCCAGCGGCTCCCTGATCACCATCCCCATCCGCCCCGCACCGTGTGCCGACGCATCCACCGGCACCTCTTCACCCGCCAGCGCCAACGCCTCTTGCGCCGAAAACAACAGCGTCCCCGCCCCCCGCGACACCTCCAACTGCGCCTCCCGCAACGGCTTCCCACACTCAGACGCAATCGCCAGCGCCATTCGCTCGGCGTCTTCCAGCAACCGCCGCCGAACCTCCAACAAAATCTCCGCCCGCCGCGCCCGAGTCAGCCCGCGCATCACAATCAACCCCTTCCGCGCCGCCGCCACCGCCTCCCCCAGCAACGCCGCGTCCCCAATATGCACCCGCGCAAACACCGTTCCGTCATACGGAACCCGCACGTCCCGCACCGCCACGCCATCCCGAAACGCCCCGCCCACGAACAATTGAAATTCCATACCGACAGCCTACCGCTTTATAGTGGAGAAAGGCGTCCCCGTGCGAAGCCGCATTTCACACGGAGAAAACAATGCACGCCTTAATCGGCCTTCTGCTCGCCATCGATTCCCTGCAAATGGGAACCCTCCCCCGCCAGTGGCGCCCCAGCGGCCCAAACTGCACCGAAGTGCCGGACTGGCAGGTCCACGAATACAACCCGAACACCTGGATCATCCGCGAAAGCGGCTGCACGAACTACGAAAAGCCCTTCCTCTACCTGATCTTCGGCGAGAACAAAGCGCTCCTCCAGGACACCGGCGCCGGCAAAACCGACATCGATAAACTCATCCCCAACCTCCTCGCCCAATGGGCCAAGCGCAACAACAAACCAGTCCCTCCCCTCCTCGTCGTCCACTCCCACTCCCACGGCGACCACGTCTCCGGCGATAAACAACTCGCCGCCCTCCCCAACGTCACCGTCGTCCCCGCCAAACCCGACGAGATCGAAAAGGCCCTCGCCATGCCCGGCTGGCCCGAAAAGCTCGGCGTCATCGACCTCGGTGGCACCCGCCAACTCGACGCCATCCCCATCCCCGGTCACGACGCAGCCGACCTCGCCCTCTACGACCGCCAAACCGGCCTCCTCCTCACCGGCGACACCGTCTACCCCGGCCGTCTCTACGTCCGCAACTTCCCCGAGTACGTCAAATCCATCGACCGTCTCGTGAGCTTTGCCAGGGACCGCCCCATCGCCCACGTCCTCGGCACCCACATCGAACAGGCCCGCACGCCGTTCAACGACTACAAAGTTCGAACGGCCTACCAGCCCGACGAAGCCGTCCTCGAGCTCTCCCGCGGCGACCTCCTCGAACTCCAGTCGGCCCTCGCTGAAATGAAGGGTAAACCCCGCCGCCAGGAACTTTCCCGCTTCACCATCTTCCCCCGCGTCGCGCTACCGTAAGCAGTATGGAAGTGTTGGAATTTGAAGCCACCAGCTTCACCTGGGAAGAGAACACGAAATTGCGCTCTCTCACCCTGGCAGGCAGCGAACAAGTCACCCTGACGCTGGAGGCCGCCTCCCCCAACGGCCTCCACTTCGAAATCAACGGCAACGGCGCCCACCAGGCAGTAGAGAGCTTCCGCCTCAGCGCCGCCGCCCTCGAATGCTTCCTCCACCCAAGCCCCACTCTCCCACTCCAAATCCGCATAAAACTCACCACCCTCCCCATCGCCAAAATCACCGAACTCGCCAGCCACCTCCAACTCCTCACGGTGGACTGACGCTAGGATTCCCCGGGGAGCCTGGCTACCGGAATTCCCATTACCCCCCGAATTCCCCGACCCGCATCAACACCGCCCGCACCGCCCCCACGTCCTTCCCGAACAACGACATCTGCCCCGGCTCGGCAAACACCACCCCAAAATCCTCCGCTGTGAACGCCCGCGCCAACCGCGAGACAAACGTGTCCCGCAACAGCCGCGCATACCGCTCCACATCGTAGTCCCGCTTGTCAGCCACGTCCTCGTCCACCACCCCGCCCGCCCCGCTCTGCGTCCGGTACACCCGCACCTTATCCCCAACACTCCAAGCCGTCCGCCCACAAGCCAACAACGCCTCGTAAGCCAACTCCCGCCGCGCCTCCCGCGTCTCCAAATACCGCTCCGGCCCCTTCGTCAATCGCACCCGCGACGACACCGCAAACGTCGGCAACTCCCGCCGCCGCAACAAATCCAACGTCTCGCAATACGCCTCGCGCACGCCCACAATGTCCCCCGCCAGCAACCGCCCAATCGCCCGCCGCAAAAACGCCTCCCCAAACGGCTCCGCCCGGCTCGACCGGAACGCCACCCCGCGCAGCAACAGCTCCCCGCCATACGTCAACAACGCATAATTCTTCGGTTCGTGCGACAACATCGCCGCATACCGCCCGTCAAACTCCAAATGCACCAACGGCGGCAACAGCGCGTCCACCTCGCTCACCACCCGCCGCTCATCGGCCTCCGTCCAGCTCTCCGGTACAGAAAAATACACCCCGTCCGTATCCGCTTCCAACAACGTCACCCCGCGCGCCGCCAACTCCCGGCACATCAGCCCCAGCGTCTCCCGCCCCCGCCGCGTCACCTCATTGGCCGCATGCACATCGGCAAACCGCGTCAACCCATCCCCCGCCGCCAAATACCCGTAAGCCGTATTCACAACCAATTTCATCGCCGCCGAAAGCGCCTCCTGCGTAAACCGCTCGTCGGACCCGGCCGCCGCCGCCCGCGCCGCCGCCTTCGCCGCCAACCGCCTCTCCACCAGCCGGTCCACAAGCGCCAACAACACCCCCATGTGGTCCCGCGCCGGCCCAATCCGGTACGCCCGCATCAACGACGGATACAGGCTCGCCACATCGGCCTTCACAATCCGCCGCGCCACCCCACTCGCAAACAGGTGCAGCGCCGCCCCGCTGTGCGGTGTCCCGTCCCCATCCCGGTGCGCCGGCAAGGCTTTCCCCATCCGTAAATAGGCGCGCACCAACAGCGGGTCAATCACGCCAGTCGCCGCCCCGGCATCCGCCAAGCGCTCGTACCGTCGTGGCGCCATCCGCGCCAACGCAAACGCCGCCCCGCCCAACATCCGCGCCACCCCGGCCACCTCCTGCACGTCTGAGGTGGCATACCTTCGCACCCGCTCCGGGTCACGCTGATAGACGCCGAAAATCCGATCCCCCTGAATATACTCCCGGTCCTCCGTAGCCAACCCAAAATGCCGAGCCACGCTCTTCAGCCCATGGTCCGGCAAATCCCGCGCCGCGAAGTCATACCGCATCACCGCGTCCAGCGTGTCGATCAACTCCCGCCCCGGCGCCACAAACCGCATCCGCTTCCGCCGCGAAGGCCGCTCCCGCAACGCCATCCCCGGCATCCGCCCCAACGCCAACGGGACTCCCAGCACCCGCGCCCGATGCTCTAAAAACGGCAAGTCAAACCCCTGCAAATTGTGATTCTCAATCACGTCCGGATCCGCCGCCCGCACGCACTCCACCAGCCGCCGGATCACGTAGGCTTCATCGCCCTCCAACACCGAACACGCCCCCGATGGTTCCCGCACGGCAATCATAAAAATCCGGTTGTCCTCCGGCGTCAGTCCGGTGGTCTCCAAGTCAAATTGCATCCGCCGCAACTGGTCAAACGCCAAGTCCCGGAAGTACGTCCGCCCCGTCGACACCAGATACTGCTCCTCCGGCGATAGCGCCAACGCCGCGCGCTCCCGAACCCCAGAAGGAATCGCCCGCCCATCCGCCGCGGTGACGAAGTACCGCAACTCCCCCGGCCCGTCCAACTCCCGCACCACAACATCCGCCGGCAACCCGTCAACGGAATCCAACACCACCCAAGGCCGAAACCGCGCCTCCTCCCGCACCAGCGCACCGGTCTCGGGAATCCGCCGCCAAACGACGGCCCGCCCCGTCGCCTCCGCCCACACGGAGACAATACCCGGCGTCGGGTCCCAGCCCCACAGCCATTCGTCTTCGTTTAAACTGGGCTCCACCGCTCGTATTATGCCGCACCGCAGCGCCATCGCCCTCGGCGTCCTCATCAGCCTGCCCCAAATCCTGGGCTGCTCGCTGTCCTACCCCGCCTGGCCCAAAAGCAAACGGTCCGACACTCCGCTCTTCCGCTTCGTCGTCGAAGAACGCAACGGCGCCGGCTACATCAACCGCGACGGCAAAATCGTCATCCCGCCCCAACTCCGCGTCGGAGCCGGCAACGCCGGCGACTTCTCCGAAGGCCTGGCCACCCGCTACGTACCCGAAACCAAAACCACCGGTTACATCGATACCACCGGCAAACTCGCCATCCCAGCCCGCTTCGAACACGCTGGCGATTTCAGCGACGGTCTCGCTTTCGTCCTCCTACAAGGCCGCTACGGCTACATCGACCGTACCGGAAAACTTCAAATCCCCGCCAAATTCTCCCACGCCACTTCATTCACCGACGGACACGCCTGGGTCACCGAAGGCCCCTGCGAACGAGTAGACCTCGGAGCCTGCGCCCCCGCCAACTTCATCCCCTACGGCGCCACTCCGGTCACGCCAAAGCGCTGCCGCTACGCCATTCTCAACAAGCAAGGCGCGCTCACGCGCAACCCCGCATTCATTGACGTCGAAGAGTTCTCCGAAGGCCTCGCCCCCGTGGGCAACGGCAAAGCCTGGGGCTACACAGACACGTCCGGCGTCATCCAAATCCCCATGCAGTTCGAACGAGCCAGCCCCTTCTCCGAAGGCCTCGCCCGCGTGGTGAAAGGCGGCAAGGTCGGCTTCATCGATAAGTCCGGCAGGTTCGTCATCCCGCCCACCTTCCGCCGCGCCCTCAGCTTCTCCGAAGGCGTGGCCGTCGTCGTCGACAAGAGGGACAAATACAGCTTCATCGACAAGCAAGGCAACCGCGCCATCCCTGGCGAGTTCGACGCCGCCACCAGCTTCGTCATGGGCCTCGCCCACGTCCGCACCGGCATCGATTACTACAGCGCCAAGTGGTCCTACATCGAAAAATCTGGCAAACCCGTCTTCACCTACTCCGACCAATCCAAGCGCCGCCGCTAACACTATCCATTTCCCTTATAAGGGGACAACCACCCGTGTCCCGCAACTACCATTTTTCATAGAATAGTGGTCGAAATCAGCCGCTACTTCCGCGGCAACGCCGCCACCGGCGGCAACTGCGCCTTCTCCAACGCCTTCCCGATCTCCGCCGAGTGCTCGGTCAAAAACGTCTTCGCGTCTTTCACGCGGACACCGTAAATCGCCATATAGGCGTTCTTCGCGCCCATCGCCGCCTTCACGAAATTCAGCTCATACCGCTTCTGCGCCGGCTGCTCAAACGCGACGACCATGTAGTTATACGGCACGCCATCCGCGCCCGCGAAGGTCTTTGCCATCAACACCTTGCCGCCGTTCCCCTTGTAGGTATCCATGATCCCCTGCGCCAGGCGGTCCAGGTCGGGCCTGGTCTTGGCGTCCGGCCGGTCCACGATCGTCAACAGCGTCGACCAGTTTTCCACCGACTCATTCGGCGCCGTGAACTCCCATAGCGGATTCACCTTGTGGCTAAAAGCGGCCAAACGGTACGGTTTGCCAAGGAACTGCACCGGTTCGGCCGCCATCAACGTCAACGCGATCAAGAAGATATAGGGCTTCATGCCCACTCATGCGCGAACGCGCGGCAAAACTACTCATGCCGCAATGCTTCGCTTGGTTGGACCGCTGCGGCCTTCATCGAAGGCCACGCGGCAGCCAACAGCGACACCACCGCCAACACCGCCGGCGCGGCCACCAGCACCACCGGATCCAGCCCCGCGACGCCGAACAACTGCGCCGCAATCGCCCGGCCGGCCCCGACCGCCGCTGCGATGCCAATCGCGCCCCCCGCTCCCACCAGGATCATAACCTCTTGAAAAACAAGGCGCAAAATCCCCTGCCGCGAGGACCCCAGCGCCATCCGGATGCCAAACTCCTTCGTTCGCTGCCGCGTCAGATAGCTCAAAACACCGTACAGCCCCACCGCCGTTATCAATAACGCCAACACACCAAACCCCACCGAAAGCCCCGCGATCAGCCGGTCCGTGGAGATGGACCGCTCCACAGCCTTTTCCATCGTTCGCATGTTGTAGACGGGCACCAGCGGATCGGCGGCGTTGACGACGGCGCGAAGCGCCGTCGTCGCCACCGGCCGGACCGAACGGACGAAGAAGGTGGCCTGCGGCAGACGCCGCCGGTTGTTCGTACGTTGTTGATAGGAAAGGAAGAACGTGGGCAAAACCGTCTCCCGGAGCGAGCCGTGTTTGGTGTCCGCCGCGATGCCGATGATCTCAATATCCAGCGGCACATTCCCAGCGCCGATCGACAAATGCCGGCCAATCACGTTCTCTCCGGGCTTCAAGAACCGCTTCACGAACGCCTGGTTCACCACCGCCACTTTCGGCGCCTCCGCGCCGTCCCGGACCTCGATTCCCCGCCCCGACAACAGCGTTGTCCCCAATGTTTCGAAGTACTTAGGGCCAACCACCATGACGTTGCAGTCCATGTTCTCTTCTTCGCCGGCCCGGTAGCCTTCGAGTTGAATATTGGAGCTCGATGTCGAGTTTTGGAGCGGTCCGAATTCGGCGTAACTCACTGATTTAACACCCGGTAAGGCCGCCAGACGCTGTTCGACGTCCGCGACAAACTCCGCGCGTTTGGGGCTGGTGGAAAACAGCGCCAACTCCCGCGCCTGGAACCCGGGATCGAACTGCAACAGATTGCCCAGGCTGCGCCCGAACAACCCGGCTACCGTCAACAAAACAAGGGACATAGCAACTTGCGCGGCGACGAAGAGCTGCCGCGCCCGGCCGGTCCTTCGGCGCTGGGCGGGCCGGGAGATCTGCCAGGCTGGCACAAGGCCGGCGAGCAACGTACTCAACCCAGCCAAACCCATTGAAAACAAAAGGACTGGCAGGTTCAACTTCGCGTCCAGCCAGCCGCTTCCGCCATCGTCGTCGGCAATCGAACGGATCAACAAATCCACCAAAAACGGCGTCAAAACAGCGCCAATTGCGGCCCCGGTGACGGTAATGGCGGCGGTTTCGAGCAACAAAAGGCGAATGATGCGGGCGCGAGTGGCGCCCAGGGAAACACGGATCGAGATCTCCCGATTGCGGTTAACCCCTCGTGCCAGCAACAAGTTAGCGAGATTGGCGCAGGCGATCAGGAGAAGGAGCGAGACCATCGCCAGCAGGACCACGAGCGGCTCCTGCCACTGGCGCTTCAGTTCATTCAGCCCGGAGGCGGCTGGCAGGAGCGTAAGTGTCGCTTTTTCAATGCGTTGGCGGACGTTTGGATTGGTGATTTTGGCCTGTTCGACGTGATCCCGGACAATCGCGGAGAACAGCGGGTGAGCCGAAGCGGTATCGTGATTGGCCGGGAGGCGGCCTAAGATATTGAGCCAGCGGACGTTAGGCCGATCAAAGCCGTCCCAGCCGGGGGTGAGCACCGCGCGCATGGAAATGGGCAGATACACCTCCGGATCGTCCCCTCCGAGAACCCCCTTAAACCCCTCCGGAGCCACTCCAATGACCTCAAAACCATGTCCAGAAAGGGTGATTTTGGTGCCTAAAACAGTACTTTTGGCACCAAAATGACGCAAAAAATAGCCATGTGAGAGCACGATGACGGCGTTTCCGCCCCGTACCGAGTCGTCCGCGGCCCTAAAAAGCCGGCCCGCGAACGGGGTGAGCTTCAGGGTCTCAAAGAAGTTGCCGGAGACGATTTCGATGCGGACTCGTTCGGCCCCGCCTTCGGTGAGCAGGTGCCCGGAGGCGCTGCTGCGGGCGGCGATACCTAGCCAGCTAGGCATCCCGTCCCGGAGACGCGTGTACATCGGATAGGAGAAAACCGATTCGGAGTTGTCCTTGCTGACACTGCCGGGGAGGTCCAGGTTATCGGCGTGGAAGACGACCAGTTCGCGGGGCTCGGGCACGGGGAGGGTGCGGAGCAGAACCTGGTAGAAGAAAGAAAACACGGCAGTTGTCGACGCTACACCGAGGGCCAGGGTGCAGACGGCCACCACGAAGAAGCCCGGCTGGCGGAGCAGCGCGCGAGCCGTGAAGCGGATGTCGCTCCCGATACCCTGTGATAACATTCTGTCCATGCTGTTTTACTTACGTATATTGTGCGGATTGGTCTTTAGTCTTTCTTTGTTCGGCGGATCGATCACGAGCGTGGGCTCTTATCAATTGCGGGCCCAAGCACTGACTTCTGGGCTACCGCTGACCTTCGCGAGCACGGATTCTCAATTCTCCATTACCAATGCGCTGACGGGCGGCTTTTCGCTCAGTGGCAATGTATTTTTGCTGGCCGGCGGGCAGCCGCTGGAAGTGGGGCAGCCAATTGCGGGGCCGTTGGAGTTGCGGTTTTCGAATGCGACGATCGCTTGCGTATCGAAGACAGCGTGCCAGGGCACCTTCATGATTGTGGCTGATCTTATTCTGGGTGGTGTGGACTCCAATGGACCATTTTTGCCTGTTTTTGGCGGGTTGGAAGGAACATCGAGGGGCGCCAATCCGGGCTTCATGAGCTACAACATGAGCGTGGACCGGGGCGTGGAAGTATCCACGATGGCGGCGGCAAATCTCTCGATTGACCCGGTGTTCTCGTACTTGGATCAAGGCGTGGATATCAAATACGCGACGAATATGTCGATGAGCATGCGGTTGACGATTGGAACGATGAACGCCAATTCGTCGATTAGCTTGCCGGACAGCCTGTTCCTGGGTATGGGCGATGCGGCATCGCCAGTGCCGGAGCCGGCGACGCTTTTGATACTCGGTGCAAGTTTGGCCGGGTTGGCGTGGTTTCGGAAACGGGTTTAGACGGTAGCCGGCAAATGAATCGCTGTTGAGTTGGCGAAAGCCGGCTTTGGCGGGTGGTCCTGCGGCCTTTCCTGATTGCGGGTGAATGGTGCGGATCGGGGGTCTCTGGGTGCTTCGATCGCACGGGCATGCCTGGCCGCTTGCTGACGCGCGCGATTCGGTAGGGGTATGCGGGTCGGGCGGGGCGGCGGGTGGATTAGTTGCGGTCGAAGATGGAGACGGAGGCCGGGCCGCGGGTGGTGGGGTAGACCTGCTTTAGTGTTGCCAGCGGGTCGATGGGGAAGATGGGCTGGTCTGGCTTGTCGCCGACCAGAACGCAGCCTTCGCGGGCACAACGCTGCTGGATGCGTTGGGCGTCCTGGATGTTGGTGAAGTGTGCAATCTGCTTGTATACCGCTCCAGGAGCGGAGAGCAGCACGACGGACGACGGTCCGGTTCCCGCGGCCGAAGCGCCGCCGCGGCCCAGGCGCGCAGCCATGGTTTGATAGTAGGCCTCGCGGTAGAAGCGGCGGAGTTCCAGCTTTCCGTCGGGTTGGCGTTCATAGCCCTCCACCAGATAGTCCGCCCGGCGCGCGGAAGGGTGGAAGTTGAAGAGTACGGGGAAAATCGCGGCGGCCAGGCGATCATCCATAATGACGTAGCGCTGGCGCCACTGCTCCATTACCTTCAGCGCCTCCGGTTCGGACTGGGCGAGGAAGAACGACGCGGCGACAGAAGCATTCTTCTGGGTGGGGTTGGTTAACGGTACGCGGCGGCCGATGGCGGTGATCCAGTAGCCGTAATCCCACCAGGAGAGGACGCCGTACTTGGCCGATTGGGGGTCGATGTTGGTGGCGTAGTAGGCATTGGGATCGCCGAAGGGTTCGGGCGAATGGGTTCGCAGCCAATCGAGTGCGTCGCGCCAGGGGGACGGGACTGCCACCGGCGAAGCGGGGGCGCCGATGATGAGCCGCCAGCCGTTGGGGGCAAACACCAACGCAAGGGCGGCGAGGGCGACGAGGGGGCGCTGTTTGAGTGCTACGGTGGTCCAGGCGCGGACGAGGAGGTAGGCAGTGACGATGGCGGCGGCGGGGGCGAAGTAGTAGGCCATGCGGACCTGCATCATGGCCATGAGGAAGACAGAGAGGCTCCAGAGGGTGAAGAGGGCGAGCTCGGGGCGGCGATTGCGCGTGGCGATTTCGAGGAGAACGGGGATGCCGGCCATGGCGAGGATTAGAACGCCACCGAACTCCAGCCACGGCCATTCGAGGGAGAAGTAGCCTTTGATGAACCACATGGATTGGAGCTCACCGACGCCGGCGGCGGCGCCGGAGCGGGAGGGGGCGAGGTATCGGAGAATTTGCAGGGATTGGGGGAGGGCGACGAACACGGTGATGGCCGCGGCGGCGATGGCGGTGAGCCAGATGGCGCGGGGATAGGGGAAGCGGCGGCAGAGCGTGGCGCCGGCGGTGAGGGCGATGCCCCCGGCGAGGGCGGCGAGGGTGTATTCCATCCAGAGAATCTGATGGAACGGGGCGGCGCAGAGGAGGGGGATGGCGAAGACGATGGGCAGGTTCGGCGCGTAGTCGTCGTCCTGGGGATAGCGAAGAAAGCCGTAGGCGGCCCAGGCGATGACGATGGCCACGAGGAAGGCACCGCCGACGAAGGTGAGCAGATAGGCGGCGAGGGTGAGGCCGGCGGCGATGTGGCGGCGTTGGACAAGGAAGTAGAGAACGAGGAGGGAGAGCAGGCTTTCCATGACGTGATGGTCTGTGAAGCCGAGGCTGGAGACGGCGAGGAAGTGGCCGGGGAGGACAGCGGCGACGAGGGCGGCGAGGGCGGCAGTGGTTTCATCGAACAGGGCGCGGGCGAGGTAGAAGACGGCGAGGATGATGAACACGCCGAGGATGGCGGGGTACCAAGCGGCGATGGCTTGGAGTTCGTCGGGCCACGGGAGGGCGAGGAGCGCGGGGATCCAGTCGAAGAAGGGCCCGGTATCGACGCGCTGGCCGTCGAGGATGGAGCCGTAGGGATCGACATGGAGACGGAAGGGAAAGTGGCGAACGAGGTGTTCCATGACGCGGACATGGAACCAGGCGTCGGTTTCCTGGAAGTTGATGAAGCCGGCCTGGAAGACGTTGTAGAAGGGGACGAGGGCGCGGAAGCAGAAGGCGATGGCGCAGGCCGCGGCGAGGGCCCAGCGGGTTGGGTTCACTGGCCGGCGACCTCGTGGCGGGCGTCGAAGCGGGAGTAGGCGGCCAGGAGCAGGACGATGAGGACGAGGCCTTCGACGGTGGTGAGGGCGTGGATGGTGCGGGGGCCCCAGGTTTCGTCGAAGAACCAGAAACCTTTGCTTCTGAGCCGGCTGAGGGCGAACCAGTAGGTGGTGTTGGCTTTGTCCTCGTAGAGGAGGGCGTAGCCGGTGGCGAGGAGGAGGGCGCCGGTGGCGTAGATGGACGCGAGGGCGATGATGCCGGGGCGTCGCCAGTTGGGGGCGCGGGTGGGCGTGGTGGGGAGGAAGCCGAGGCCGAAGAGGACGCCGAGGGCGCCGCCGAGGAGGTCCAGGATGATGTCGTTGAAGTCCCAGGGGATGCCCCAGGTGGGGTGGATGCCCCAGAACTGGTAGCCTTCGTCGAAGCCGCCCATGATGACGATCCAGGCGAGGGAGTCGGTGACGGAGCGGGTGAGGGCGATGAGGATGACGCCGGGGATGGCGTATTGGAGGAAGTGGACGAGTTCGGAGTTATTGACGCTGAGATAGCGCCAGGCGGTGAGGGCGAGGAGGAGAGTGGCGGCCCAGGCGATGAGGAGGTCGCGGCGGGCGGGGTGGGATTTGAGGGCGTTGAGGTAGAGGATTGTGGCGACGGTGCCGACGAGGAAGGCGGCGATGGCCATGCGGAGGTAGAAGAGGGAATGGCCGTTGGGGCCGATGGCGATGGCGAGCTTGTCCTGGACGATGAGGTGGGGGAAGGAGACGGCGAGGATGTAGACCAGTAGCAGCGGCCAGACGATGGGTTTGTGGGCGTGGATCCACTGCAGGAGTTTGGTCATGATTCCGACGCTATATGGTACAGCGGGGAGGGGATGGGG
>JBIKOG010000193.1:0-14758 GCA_044358225.1 Bryobacteraceae bacterium
CCTTGGTGCAAGGGTATCGCCCGGCTGCGATGCAAAGAATCTACTCTCTCCAACGGGGTCAAATCGCTTGTTTCCAAACGATAGCCACCAAGGTCATGATCGACAGAACCGGAGCCAGACTGGGTGACGGGCAGGTACGCGCCAATGGAAAAGGGGCTATAGCTTGCGACACCCTTGCCGTCTCATTCTTAACGAAATTACGGGCAGCACCGCAAGTGGTTTCTGCCCGTCATGACGGTCGCAGATCGTCGTTGACTTGGTGACTGTCACCAAGGAATTGTCTGAGGGCTTCCCTACGCGCCGGCCGTCAGGCGGATCAATTCCCCTATCGCGGGATGCGAATCCGCCTGACGCGCCGGCGTATGTGTCTCCAGCCCCACCGGCCCCCGATACCCGTCCCGCCGCAACGCCCGCAGTATCCCCGCCCAGTCCACCGGATCCGCCCCGCCCGGCAAGATTCCCTTCCCCTTCACCTGCACGTTCACCAGCCGCTCCACCGGCAACAACCCATACGCGTCCGGATACGCCCGCTCCACATGCGCCGCATTCCCGGGGTCCCAATTCAACCCAAACCATCGCGACCCCACCAGCTTCGCAAACGCAACCAACTCCGCCGTCGTCGCCACATTGCACGACGATTCATTCTCCAACGCCAGTTTCACCCCCGCCCGTCCCGCCCGCTCCGCCATCGGCGCAATCACATCCGCAATCCTCCCAAACAACTCGACTGGCGCCCCCACCCGCCGCAACGCAAAACACCGCACCGCCGGCGCACTCACCGTCACCGCCAGCTCCAACACCCGGTCCAACTCCTCCATCCGCCCCGCAAACCGCCCCGCCTCCGCCGCCCCCGGCGTCTTCACCGGCACCGTCCCCGGCAGCGGCGCAGCCAGCAGCCCGCTGTCGATAAACGAAACCTGCAAACCCTCCCCCCGCAGCCGCCCCGCCAGCGCCCGCTGCTCCCCCGCCCCCAACGTCCAATACCCCCGCTTGGTCCCCGGCACATTCCGCAGCTCAAGCAACCCCAGCCCATACTGTTTGCAAAACGCAAACCCCTCGTCTTCGCTAAACGCCACCTCATCGGTCACCACGCTCAACCGCAACCCAGGCCCCGCCGCCAGCAGTCCCGCCACAAATCCACGCCGTGAAATCATACCGGCTCCAATTCTCGCATTCGACGCCGACAAGTGGGAGCGCCTCCACGCCAACGTCGACTTCTCCGAAACCGACAAGCGGCCCTATCACTCAACCTGCTTGGCCAAACCGGCTCCAAGAGTGGCGAAAGCCGGCGGAACGAGAACGTGCGGTTCAACCTCATCCGACCTGCCCCTCGGTCAAGGTGCTGAACCGCTGGTATCAGAATCGCGCCCACGCCCGCGACGGCAAACCGTCGATGCCCGCCGCGCCATCCAAACCGTGGGCGAGTTCCGCCGCGTCATGAACTCCTCCCGTGGCTCCTTCGACGCCTTCCGCACCACCATCACCTCGCGCAACGGCCACGGCCTCAGCATGGAGTACTCCTCTTGGTTCAGCAACGCCATCGACCTCGGCGGCGACTGCACCAACACCGCCCACAACGTCGATAGCTTCCGGTTCCGCAGTCAGGGAGAGTTCGATGTCTCCGGTAACATGCGCGGACTCAGCCGCTTTGACTCGCCCCACCCCCTGCTCATCAAGTCCGGCTACCGCATCCCGCCTCGGCCGCTGGCAGGCCGATTCCGTAATGCGCTTCAAAACCGGCACGCCCTTCAACCTCATCACCGGTTCCGACGCCCCGGCCTCGGCAATGTCGACGGCATCTCCGGCGACCGGCCGAACCTCGTCGACGCCGCCGTTCTCGGCCGGACCATCTCCCAACCGGACCTGTCGCGAAGCCAGCTGCCCCGTTCGGCATTCTCGTATATCCAGCCCGGCGAGGAACGCGGCAATCTGGGCCGGCATACCTTCCGGCGGGCGACGTTCCGCACTGGGAACGCCGGGCTCACCGGACAGTGAGCACTTGCCCGCAATCGCACCTTGTCGCTCCGTCTGGAGTCCATTATGCGGTTCGTGTTGTAGCGTCGCCGCGCCCTGCCGCTAAGCCGTCGGCACACCCGGTTTCGCCAGGCGTGCCTGGAACGACTTGGCCTTGGGATTGGCGATGATGTTCTTCAGCTCGCCGGGGTCCTGCCGCAGGTCATAGAACTCATCGGCGCCCTGCAACTCGGGATAGTGGACGTACTTGTAGCGTTCGGAACGGATGGCGCGCCAATTGGGAGTCTTGGGGAACTGGGCCTCCCGGAAGTATTCGCAGAAGAGTTCGGTGCGGACTTTTGCTTTGGGATTCTTCAGAACCGGGCGAAGCGATTTACCTTGGATCTGCGTCGGAATGGGAGCGCCGGCAAGGTCCAGGAACGTCGGCGCAATGTCGATGTTGGCCACCAGGGCGGGGATTTTGGTGCCGGGCGTCAGAAGCTTCGGATACCGCATCACCAGCGGGATACGGATGGATTCGTCAAACGCCCAGCGCTTGTCGCCAAGGCCGTGTTCCCGCCAGAAGTAGCCATTGTCGGACGTAAACACGAACACAGTGTTATCGAGTTGCTTCGTCTTTTCCAGCGAAGCAAGGACTCTGCCCACGCCTTCGTCAATGGAGACAATGCAGCGGAGCTGGTTCCGGATGAGTTCGTCCGGGCTGCCCGCGCCCGGCTTGATCTCCTTCATCGCGGGCTTGTCCTTCAGGTCATCGGCGGCGTTAGCGGCAACTTTAATCGGGTCGGTTTTGAAGAGGTCCTTGTGCCGTTCGGCGGGAGTGAAGGGGCCGTGAATGGCTTTGTGGCCGATGTAGACGCAGAACGGCTTCGAGTGCGGCTTCTCGATGAACTGCGCGGCATGCTCGGAGAGGATGTCGGTGATGTAGCCGGTTGCCTTGGTCTCCTGTCCGTCGATGTTGAGAGCGGGATCGTTGTAGACGCCCTGGCCCTTGAAGGAGACCCAGCGGTCGAAGCCCGGACGGGGGGAGGCATCGTTCCCCATGTGCCATTTGCCGAAATAGCCGGTCTCGTAACCGCTGGCCTGAAGCAGTTTTGGGAACGTCTCCAGCTTGTGGCTGATCGGAACGCCAGCCGCGGTATTGCCGATGACGCCGTGGGTTTGCACGTACTGGCCGGTCAGGAAACTGCCCCGGCTCGGGGAACAGAGGGGGGTGGTGACGAAGGCATTCGTGAACTGCGCGCCCTCACGCGCGATCCGGTCAATATGTGGGGTTTTGAGGAAAGGATGGCCCGCGTAGCTGAAGGAGTCCCAGCGCATATCGTCCACAAGAATGAACACAAAGTTGGGGCGGGAGGACGCTTGCGCAAGGAGCGGAGCAGCGAGAAGGCCGAACGCCTGGCGACGGGTGAGGGCGGACATGGGATCTATCTTACAGGCATTCCACGGGAGCGCCGCGGGCTAACCCAGCCGAACACGAAACCGGACGCCATCCGCCCGGCCCCTGCCTCCTGAAAGCACACCAAAAAAACAATGCCGGCGATCGAAGACGATCGCCGGCATCGCGCATTGCTGCGACTTCACGTCTAAAAGACTCTGGCAAGGACGATCACGCGTTCCGGCCCAGAAGCGACGAGCTTGCTGGTGACCAGCGCGCGTTCACTCCTCGATTTCATCAATGTGCGCGTGAAATTCGGGTACCAAACCTCGGCAAGGAAGTGCCGGTCTCCATATTTATTGAAGACCAGTCTCGCCGTTGCCGCATCCTTCGTGCCCACAGAGTCTCTCCTGGCAAGCACGTACACCAAAGCCTTCGTTCCCGAGTCACGAAGTTGGATACCGTCCGTGTGACCCAGATCAACGAGCTCATATCCGCCAGCCGCGAATTTCTGATTCACCAGTTCAAAGGCAAACGGAATGTCCGCGGTGGCCCGGGGGGCGCCCTGCGCCAATAGCGCAAAAGTTCCCGCCAAGGCTAATAGGAAAAGACGTATCGGCTTCATATGCCCACCTTTCTGGAGATCCTTTTCTATCTCCAGATTTGTTCTACCCCCAAACGCCTCGAATAGTCCTTTGGTAAGTCTTCCGTTTTCTCAATTTGACGTTGAGACGCCGGTTTGTTCCCGTGCATGCAGGTAGTTATGAAGGGCGGCGCGCGCCTGGGCCGCTGTCTGATCGATATCCGATGACAATACGGCGGAGGAATACTGCCAAAGCGGCGCTCCGCCTCGGTGCGAGTGGATGGCGAGCTCAAACTGCGGCGGAGCCCCGGGCCGCAACAGACCTCGGCAAACGAGCGGTTCACGGGACTCCGGCGTGCCCGCCGAAAGTGTAATCCGATAACGCGGAAACTGGGCCAGCTCGTCCATGATCTGTTTTTGAAGGCGTTCACACAGCCGACGAAGCCCAGGGTCGCCGGGCGGGCACACGAACGGCTCCACCCGGATGGCGTGCACGCGCGCCGCGGGCGACGTAAATCGCCCAAGTGAATAAAACGCGATGGCGACAAGGGGAAGCAGCGACGTGATGACAATGTTGCGACGGGTGAATAGACCAGGTTGAGAGCGGAGACCGACGGAGAGTACGGGGACGGCAAACGCATACCCCGCCTTCGGGTGCGTTTGGATATAGGGGTCGCCATGGGGGGCCGTTCCCAGTGCCTTCCGAAGCAGGGATATGTGCTGCGTCAGGTTTCCCTCTTCAACCGCGACATCGCGCCAGACCTCCCGTAAGAGCAGGTCCTTGTCCAAAACCCGGCCAGGGTGCAGCAGAAAATAATGGAGGAGATCGAAGGACTTGGGCGCAAGATGGATCTCATTGCCATCCCGCAATAGTTGCCTGGTGGCGGCGTCCAGAATGAATGGTCCGAATTGCAATCGTTCAGGAACCATCTCCATGAGAGATCCCTCATTGCGTCCACTGTACCCGCCGCCCATAGTATGCGGCGGAAAAACGGTCGTGTAAAGCGCGACGGCAACCGATAGAGCCCCGCGCTATTTCACGCTAATCGTAATCCCCCCTTGCGACCACGTCTCACCAAGCCGCACAAAAAGCGAGACCTTATCCCCCGGCGTCGTATTCACGGGCACCACAGAGTTAATCTGCAACATCCCATACACCAGCGACGGCGCAGGCCCGGCGTACAGCACCTGGGCATCGGTCGCGCCCACGCGAACCGTAACCGGGAACGGCAGCGCCCCCGTCGTCTGCGCCAACATCCCGTCCTGGCCCTGGTCGCCGCCGCCGGTCAGGAACAGCATCCCCACACCATCGCGGGCGATCGGATTGGCCGCGTTGTTAACCGCATAATCCGGCCAGTGAAGCAGCGCCGCCTGGCCCGTCCCGGTCGGCGGTATCGTAAAGATCCCCGGCTTGGTAACCGCCACAGGCAGCTTCACACGATTCGTCGCCACGCCCTGATACTCGATCCACATTTCCGTCTCGGTCTTCCCCGCCACCGAGTACGGCACAACCACGGAAGCAGCCGTGGCCGAAACATAGATGATCGGCGCGCGGACGCCATCAAACAACACGCGGGTCGAAGCAATCTCATCGCGGAATTTGTTGTCGGCAATCTGATAAATGGCCAGTGCGGGCGGGCCGATATCGATGCCGTAAATCGTGATCATTTCACCGCCCGCCACCGGACCGGCGGCATAACTGGCGGCATTGAGCACGGCGGTGCGGAACAGTTGCGCAGGCTCCAGCGACCAGACGTGGATGTTGGACGGGACGTTGGTCGAAAACCCCGGATCCGCATAGTAAATTCGGCCGTTGCGGCCAACGGCCATCTGCGGCGGTGCGATCCGGGCGTCCGTCGAGGGCCCGCCCGCGGCGCCCGTACCGGTCTTCGTCCCGCCACCGGCGATGGTTTGGATCTTGCCATCCGCGGTGATCGCACGCAGCTTCCGGCCCGCAAAGTCGCCCACCAGAATATTGCGGTTGGCATCCAACACGACAGACGTGGCTCCGATATCGGCTGCCAGCGCCGCCCCGCCATCGCCCGTCGAACCGGATTTGCCGGTCCCGGCAATCACCGTGAACGCCGAAGCACCCTGAGCACTCCGCAGCACCTGTTCGTTCGCGACGGCGTACAGGTTGCCGTCGGAGCCCACGTGCAGGCTGGCCGTGCGGCCCGTCGCCGACACCTGGGTCACGTTGCCCCCGGCAACGCGAACCACGGCGTTGTAGTCCCCCACATACACGTTGCCCTGCGCGTCCGCCGCCAGGCTCGACGGAACGGTGAAGCACCATTGGGTAGCGGCGGCGGTGGCCGGATTCGGCGCGCAATTGGCGGTCACCGCGTGGCTGCGGCCGGCGTGGGTCGTAATCGTACCTTGCGGAGTCACCTTCCGCACAACATAGTTCTGGACATCCAGAATGTAGAGATTGCCGCTCGAATCCACGGCAAGCGCCCCAGGCTCACTCAGCTCCGCCGACGTCGCCGGGCCGTTGTCACCGGAGTACCCCCGGGTTCCCGATCCGGCCACGATACGCGCCGTGCCGTCGGCGCCAAAGCGCCACACCAGATGATTGCGCAGGTCGGAGGCGTACACATTATTCTGGGCGTCCACCGCGACCCCCTGGCTGCTTTCGATAACCGCGTTTGCGTTCTTCTGGCCATCGCCCCGCGCGGCGAACGTATCGCCACCAGCCACCGTGCGCAACTCCCCGGTGGGCGTCAGCAACCGGACACGCTGGCCATCGGTAAAGACCACATTGCCTTGCCCGTCTTTGGCCACCGCGCCGGGCAGGCTCAGCCGCTTCTGCGTGGCGGGCGCCCCATCGCCATTGAACCCCGCCACACCGCCACCGGCCACGATTTCGCAGTCCTTACGGCCGGGGCACTTCACCACAGAAACGCTGCTCTGCCAGAAATACGCGGCAAACCAAAGCGTGCCGTCCGCATCGGCCGCGATGCCAGTAATCTGGCTGATCGTCCAGCCGGCGGGCTTCGATTTCATCGGCACATCGGTGGAACGGAATACGAACGTGGAAGTACCCTCGGGAGTCACCCGGCGAAGCAGCCCGCCAGCGCTGTCGAGGATGTACAGATTGTTGTCAGCCCCAAAGAACAGCCCTTCAATCCAGCCAAGCGGGATCTGTTTGGCGGGACCGTTTTGCTCGGAGGAGCCTTCGGTGCCCGTACCCGCATAGGTCTCAATCGCGCCGCCACCAGCGGGAATCTTACGCACCTTGAAGCCGCGGAATTCCGAAAAATAGACATTCCCTTGCGCGTCCACCGCGACGTACTCCACCTGCCCCAAACGGGTTTCGAGCGGCGCCCGCCCGTCGCCAGTCGTGGTGCCGCCGCCGGCATAGAGCGACGTGGTCCCATCGGCGGCCACGCGAACAATAGTGCTCGCGTATTGATTGGCAATGTAGAGGTTGCCGGCGCGGTCAAACGCAATGCCTTTCGGGGCCGCAAAGCCGGACTGGGTCGCGGGTACGCCCGCCCGGAAACTCCCGTACACTCCGGTCCCGGCGTAGGTCGAAAACGCACCGGAAGATGTAATGCGAAAAACGCGGTTGAACTTCTCGTCCGAGACATAAATGTTGTTCTGGGCATCCACAGCCACGCCGGCCGGAGCCAGTATCAGGAGTTTCCGGGCATCCGAACCCTCCCCCGGAGGCAGCAGAGCGGGGCCGGCAACGGCGTCGGCCATATAAGCTTTCGGGAATTGCGCCAAGGCGAGGGTGGCGCTAAGGAATGCGAACAAGGCAAACCGGGCGAACATGGGAGGAACCTCCGGCCTGAGTGTAAACCCGTTTTCGGGAAAATGAAAGCGCTTACGCAGCCCCGATGGCATCCCAATGGGCCAACGGCGTGCAGCGCCGGCATCACCGGGCACGGCAAACGACGGTCCAGTCCGCCACGCCTCCTCCGGAACAAAACGGTCCCCGGGAAAATGATTTGCTGATCCGTGTCACGTTTCCGCGAATCCCCCAGTATTCCAAAGAGGGGGGCACGGCGCGCTTTCAAACCAGTTCCGGAGAACTGGAACGGCACCCCCATCACGGCAAGGTCGCGGATCAGTTTTCTGTGGCCCGCGGGGCATCACCCGCGATGGAATCGCGCGCCAGGTCCATCTACCAAGTTTCGGGGCGGCACCTCCCATCGGAAACCAGCCGGCCCAAACTCACAAACTAAAGGAATGAATTGACAATCAAAACGACCGCATACCTCACAGCCTTGGCTCTCTCCCTCACCACCCTGGTGGTTCTGCCAACGGTTGCCCATGCGCAGGATAGCTATGGCGCCGAGTACGCCAAGACGAAGAAGGGCGGCCTTCTCCTCGACAAAATGGAACTCAAACAATCCCGGCCCGATGCCAAAGGTTCGTTTGAAAACGCGGTTGCCATGAACGGCCATGCCCTCGTCTTCCAGCACGACTTCAACGTCTGTCTGGTGAAGATGGAACCCGGTGCGAAGGCCTTTACTCCGGCTGGGGTCCGCTGGTGCGTCAGCCAGGAAGCGAAGGCGGCCTACAAGAACACGCGCAAGGTGATCTTCGCCAATGGCATGCTGCAGTGCCTCGACGCGGCCGGCAAGGTCGTCTGGGCGTCCACCCCGAAGAAGGATCCCAACGCCAAGCTCATCATTGCGCCGAACGGTCAGTTGATGATCACCAACGCCGGTGGCGCCGTCTACTGGTCCAAAAAGTAATTCGGGAGCCACTTCCCACGCAGAGCCGCGCCCGTCGCGGCTCTGCGCAAGTCAACCACGTCGCAAACCGAAACCCCGTCCCTCCTCCCGCAGCAATCGCCGACCACGCCCCGCCCACCAACCAAAAGCCGTTATGCTGGTTACTCACTAACATCGTCCATAGTCCAAACTGGAGTTAGATGAGACTCGCGATACTCGGAACCGCGCTCGCCGTCCTCCCGCTACTTTTATGGGCCTACGACTCCGGTCCCGACCCCAACAGCGACGGCGGCCCCGGAGGCCCGGCCGCAGCCTGCGCCCAGTCCGGCTGCCACGCAGGAACCGCAGTCAACGCGGGCGGCGGCAAGATCGAACTGCAGTTCCCGAATGGTCTTACCTACACCCCGGGGCAAAAGCAGCGAATCCGAATCGTGATCACGGATGCGACACCCACCTACGGTTATCAACTCTCCGCCCGCCTCTCCAGTAACGAGACACGAGGGCAGGCAGGCACCTTCACAACAGCTGGAACCAACCAACTGATCCTCTGCCAGGACGGCCGCGCGCGTGCCGCCTCCGGTACTTGTTCGGTCTCAAACCCCCTCGAATTCTTCGAACATTCGCGCCCGGCAACTTCGAACACAATCGAAGTCGACTGGACGCCACCAACAAACGACGCCGGAAACATACGCTTCTACGTCGCGGGCGTGGCCGCAAACAATAACGGCCAAAACACAGGCGACAGAGTTTACACCGCAAACTACACCCTAACGCACACGATCGCCCCGGAAAGCCACCGCCAAATCACCACCTTCGCCGGAACCGGCGCCCCCGCCTTCTCCGGTGACACCGGCCCCGCCACCGCAGCCGCTCTAAATCTGCCCCAAGGCGTCACCGTCGACGGCACCAACGGCGTCTACATCGCCGACGCCGAAAATCATCGCGTCCGCCTGGTAGCACCTGACGGCACCATCCGTACCATCGCCGGCATCGGAACCCCAGGCGCAAACGGCGATAACGGACAAGCCACCGCAGCCCAACTGCGATCCCCCCTCGCCATCGCCATGGACGGCTCCGGCGGCTTCTACATCGCCGATACAGGCAACCACCGCATCCGCCGCGTCTTCGCCAACGGCATCATCGTCACCGTCGCCGGCACCGGTACACCCGGCTTCAGCGGAGACGGCGGGTTCGCCACCGCCGCGCAGCTCAACCTTCCCTCCGGCCTCGCTGCCGACGCCGCCGGCAATCTCTACATCTCCGAATACGGCAATCATCGCATCCGCAAGCTCGATGGCGCGGGCCTCATCACCACCGTCGCCGGCACCGGTGTCGCGGGATTCAACGGCGACAATCAACCGGCAACAACGGCCCAACTGAACACCCCCCGCGGTCTGTCGCTCGACGCAGCGGGCAACCTCCTGGTCGCGGACTTCAACAACCATCGCATCCGCAAGCTGACCCCAGGCGCCAACATCGCCACCATCGCCGGAACCGGCGCGTCCGGCTTCTCCGGCGATGGCGGCCCGGCAACCGCCGCGCAGCTACAATCCCCCAGCGGTGTCGCCGTCGACAGTCAGAACAGCGTCTACATCGCCGACTACGGCAATCACAGAATCCGGAAACTGTCCGCAACCGGCATCGTCACCACCTACGCCGGCACCGGAACAGCAGCCTTCAGCGGCGACGGCGGCAACGCCACCGCCGCCCACCTGAATGGGCCCTGGGGCGTTGCAGTCAACAGCGCCCGGGATGTCTTCATCGCCGACGCTTTCAACCACCGCATCCGCCGCGTCATCGCCCCCGCCATCGTTCCCACCACCTTCGATTCCCTTCCCTCCGGCCTCACCCTCACCATCGGCGGCACCGCCATCACCGCCCCCGCCACGCTCCAACTCGAAGCCGGCGCCACCATCTCAATCTCCGCCCCCGCCACCCAGCCACTCACCGCCGGGTCCCGCCTCGGGTTCGCATCCTGGTCCGACGCCGGCGCGCAATCGCACAGCATCACCGTCGGCCCCTCCGCCTCCACATTCGTCGCAAACTACACCACCCAATACCTGCTGACACGCTCCGTCACCCCGGCCACCGGAGGCAGCATCACCGCCACCCCCTCGTCCATCGATGGGTATTACCCGCAAAACACCGCCATCCAGCTCACCGCCAACCCAGCCACCGGCTTCGCCTTCACAGCCTTCTCCGGAGACGCCACCGGCGCCACCGTCACAATGTCCGCGCCAAGAAGCGTCACCGCCGCCTTCGCCTGTTCCTACCAGCCCTCCGCCCCCGGCAGTACAGTGACGGCAGCCCCCGGCGCTGCCAACTTCTCCGTAACCACCGGCGTCGGTTGCACCGTGACTCCCACCTCAGATGCCGCCTGGTTAACAGCCACCGCCACCGGCAACACCGTTTCCTACAGCTACTCCGCCAACCTCACCGGGCTCACCCGAACGGCAAACATCACCACAGGCAACGCCCGCTTCACCGTCACCCAGTCCCCCTTCCTCGCCCCCGTTCTGGCCAGCGCCACGCCGCCAAATACAACAACAATCACCCAGACATTCACGCTCACCGCCCGCGACGCAAACGGCGTCGAGGACCTGAACCGCATCTACTTCCTCGTCAATACCGGCACAGCCATCCCCATTAACACCTGCCACGGTTTCTACGAGCGAACTTCAAATTCGCTCTTCCTCTACGACGACATGCTCACCACCCAAGGTCCACCGCTAACGCCAGGCGCCGCCGGTTCGCTCCAGAACAGTCAGTGCATCGTCAACGGCGCCACCTCCTCGGTAACAGCCACCGGCACAGACCTGACACTCAATCTCAATCTGACACGCCAAGGGGCCAACGCCGCCGGCGCAAAGAACCTCTATGTATGGGTCACCGACACTGCCAACATGGGCACCGGCTGGATCCAAGCCAGCACCTGGCCGCTCGGCGGCACCGCGCCCCAACCGCCAACAATCGCCGCCGCCACCCCAGCCAACGCCACCGCGCCATCCCAGGTCTTCACCATCACCGCCCGCGACAATAACGGATTCGCCGACATCAGCCGGATCTACTTCCTCCTGAACAGCGACACCACCGTCAATACCAACGGCTGTCACGGCTTCTACGACCGCGCCGCCAACGCGATCTACCTCTACGACGACGCCCTCGCCACCCCGGGCGCCCCCCTACTCCCCGGTGCGGCAAGCGCCCATCAAAACTCCCAATGCGCCGTCACCGGCACGGGCACCTCCGTCACCGCCTCCGGAACAGACCTCACACTGAATCTCAACCTCAGCCGCCAAGGGGCCTACGCCACGGGCACCAGAAATCTCTACGTCTGGGCCACCGACAACGCCAGCACCGGCACCGGATGGATACTGGCAAGCGCCTGGGCCATCGCCACCCCGAACCAACAGCCGCCCGTCATCGCCAATACATCCCCAGCCACCAGCTCCGCGACCGCCCAAACCTTCGCCATCACCGTCCGCGATCCCAACGGCGCCAACGACCTCAGCCGCATCTACTTCCTCGTCAACAGCAACACCGCCATCCCAGCCAACAGCTGCCACGGCTTCTACGAACGGGCCACCAACGCCCTGTTCCTCTACAACGACGCGCTCACCGCCCTCTCCGGCCCAATCACCCCCGGCGCCGCAGACTCCATCCAAAACACCCAATGCGTCATCAACGCAGCGGCATCGTCAGTCACAACCTCCGGAACAGATCTAACCCTCAACCTGAAACTCACCCGCCAGGGCGGCTACGCCACCGGGACCCGCAACCTGTACCTCTGGGCCACCGATTCCGCCAACGCCGGAACAGGCTGGCAACTGGCCGCCAACTGGGCCATCGGCGCCGCCGTCCAACAGCCGCCAACACTGGCCGCAGCCACACCCGCCACGGCCAGCACCACCACACAAACCTTCACACTCACCGGCCGCGACCCAAACGGCGCCACCGACATCAGCCGGATCTACTTCCTCCTCAACACCGACACGTCCGTCCCATCCGGCACCTGCCACGGCTTCTACGACCGGCCCAGCAACTCGCTCTATCTCTACGACGACGCCCTCACCACCCCCGGCACACCCCTCACGCCCGGAACCGCCGGCACCCGCCAAAACAGCCAGTGCGCCATCAGCGGCCCCACCTCCTCCGTACGCACCACCGGCACCGACCTCACCCTCACCCTGACCATCACCCGCCAAGGCGCCTACACCACCGGTACAAAATCTCTGTACACCTGGATCACCGATGCCGCCAACACCGGCACCGGCTGGCTCCTGGCCAGCACCTGGAACACAATGGCCAGCCCCCAACAACCGCCCTCGCTCGCCGCCGCCACGCCAGCCCTCGCCACCACGGCAACCCAGACATTCTCCGTCACCGCCCGTGATCCCAACGGCGCCACCGACATCAACCGCATCTACTTCCTGGTAAACGCAAATACATCCATCCCGGCCGGCACCTGCCACGGGTTCTACGATCGCCCCGCCAACGCCATCTATCTCTACAACGACGCCCTAACCACACTCAGCGCCCCCCTCGTACCCGGTACAGCCGCCACCATCCAGAACAGCCAATGCGCCATCAACGGCGCAACAACCTCAGCCACCGCCAGCGGAACCGATCTGATCCTCAAACTCAGCATCACCCGCCAAGGCAGCTACGCCACGGGAACACGAAACCTCTACACCTGGATTACCGATACCGCCAACACCGGCACCGGCTGGCTACAGATCAGTAGCTGGCAACTGTAGCAAATCGCACCAGATCCAAGGCCCCCTGCTCTACCCCATTACTCTTCCCGTCCCTGCAGAATCGCGGCCAGCACCCGCGGGTCGCGCGCACCGTGCAAGACAGCAATCACCCACAGCGGCCGTTTCTGCGGTGCATACGCGATCAAGTAATCCCGCACGCGCTTGAAACGCAGTGGACGCCCGGTCAGATCGCGCCGCCAGTGGCCTTGATGGGGAAATCGCACCAACGACGGAAGCTCATTGTGAACTTCCTCCACGACCCGGTCAGCATAGTCCACACTGGCCTCCGCCAAAAAGTCCCAGATCTCTTCCAGATCGGAGGCGGCACCCGGGTGAAACGCGTATCCGGTCATGACCCGGACGACACCCTCCGAGCCAGACTCTTCGCGCGTAGCCGGGCGAAAACTTCATCACCTGGAATCAACTTCACTCGCCCGCTTTCAATATCGTCATACCGGGAATCCAGCATCTGTCGAGTCTCCGCCAGTACATCCACATAGCCCGCAACCGCATCCTGCACGATCGCCGCGGTCTCCCGCCCGCTCTCACGCGCCAGCTGTTCGAGTTTCGCCTGCAAATCAGGTTCAAACTGAATATCCATAGTGCGGCTCCTGCTTTAAGAATAGAGGATTTCTCCGTTCAGTAACGTCACGAGGGGCCACCGCATCGTCCATCGCGGTTGTCCGCCTCGCCACAGCAGGCGCCCCCGCTCCAGCGCGAATAGGCACCCCCGAAACGGCCAGCTCAAACAACAATCCTCACCAGCCCCAACACGAAATTCGGTCCCCCGGTCACCGCATTCTCCAGAGCCGCTTCACACGCCAGCCGGGCGGTAGACCCCAACGCCCCCAACACAGAATGGCGAAGGCCGGCTTCTGCTCCGCCCCGCAGTGAACAATCCCAGTGCTGGCCAGGTTCTTTACGCCTGCCCGCGGCAGCCGATGCGCCAAGGCAGCTACGCCAACGGAGCCAAAAATCTATATACCTGGACCACCGATGCAGCCAACACCGGCACGGGCTGGCTACAAGTCAGTAGCTGGCAACTCTAGACCTCAAACGCCGCAGCCAGATCCGGCAGGGTCGCCATCAGCGTCATCGGCTGCAACGGAGAAGCCACAAACCCGTGCTTCTCATAAAACCGCTTCGCCCCGTCCGAAATCGCATGGATCAGCATCGCTCGAACCCCGATGCTCTCCGCCGCTCGCAGCGTCCGCAACACCGCATCCCGCAATAGCGCCGCCCCAAGCTGGTGCCCCTGCCACTCCCGATCAACAGCCAATCGCCCCAGAACCACGACAGGAATCGGATCCGGCATATTCCGCTTCACCCGCCCGGTCGCAGCAGTCCCCAGAACCGCTCCGCTAGCCAGGCAATAATAACCCAC
>JBIKOG010000393.1:0-4862 GCA_044358225.1 Bryobacteraceae bacterium
AGCGATCCGGCGCCAATTATCCGAGGTAGGAGCCGTATGCGGTAGTGCCGCTCGTACGGATCTGTGCGGGGGGCGGGTCGTGAGATTCGTCCCTACCGCTACCCTCATTTTTATCCGTAAAACGTACCGTCTGACAACCAGCCCCGAAAACTACCCCTCCACCGGCAACGCCGGCTGCGGCTTATACCCCTTGCTCTCCAAAAACACCCGCGCCTCGGCCGCTTTCTCCGCCAAAACGTAGAAAAACGCCCCCGTCCGCTGCGTCTTAAACAGGAACCCGCCGCTATACTCGTCCGCCTCGACGTAGTAGTCCCAACCCGCCTCCCCCAGCAACTCCTCCAACGCCTGCGCATCGGCCAGCCGCTTGCCGATGTAAATCAGGTCCAACTCCCGGTCGTCGAAAAACTCGGCGTCCTGCCGCATCTACTTGCCCAGGATCGCGCGCATGCGCGTCCGGAATGCCGTCGAAGCCTCAGGGTCATTCTTGTCGATATAGGCCGCATACCGCACCGCCACCGCCTCGACATTCTTATACATCCCCGGATTCTTAAACGCCGCCCGCAGATCCGCCAAAAACGGCTCCAGGCGAATAAATACCAGGAACATCTCCCCGCCGCTCTGGAAGTACAGCTCCTCGTTCAACACGCCCGAAGTAATAAAACTCGCCACCATCTCGTAGTAAGTCGACACCTGCCGGAAGCTCGCATTATTCTCGCTCCCCGGCGGGCACAACGCCCGGAACTCGGCCAGCGTCTCCGGCCCAAAACTCTCCATGAACCACTTCCGGGCCGCGCGCATGCGCTCTTCCCGCCGCAATTCATACAGTCGCAAAATCAGATTGGCGTCGTCGTAGGTGGAGTGATTTGCCATAACCTCCAGAGTACCCCAACTCAGCTGAAAAACCGCCGCACCGGCCGTACCTGGTCCCACACCATCGCCGCAAACCGCCGCTGAATCGTAAACCCCATCGACTCATACAACCCGATCGCATTCCGGTTCGATGCCGTCACCGTCAAACTCGCCTGCCGGCACCCCGCCTCCCGCAAGCTCCGCAAAGACCGCCCCAAAATCTCCCGCCCAATCCCCTCGCCCCGGCTCGTCGCCGCCACGCAGATCTGCGTAATGTGCCCCGCCTCCGGCCCCACCATACTCGCCAGCGACACCGCGCACATCCGCCCCGTATCGCGCCGCCAAGCCAGCCACGACCCCGGCCCGTAAAACGACCCGCACCCCGGATACTGCACGATGTTCAGCAGGAACCGCCGCGCCCCCGCCACCGACCGGTACTGGTCGTTGATATGCCCGTCAATATGCCCCTCGTAGGCGTTCGCAATCAACGCCGCCGCGTCTTCCTGATACCGCTCGCTCCACCCGTCAATGTCCAGCACCCGCGACGCATCCCCCTCCGGCCAACGCTGCGGCGCCCGTAAATCGCAGACCATGAAACACCGCTCAAACAACCGCAGCGCCTCCGGATGCGTCGGCGCCACCGGCCGCGGATGCGTCAACAAAATCACCTGCGTCTCAATCCGCCGCACCCCCGCCGTGCGATACAAAGACTCCACCGTCGAGTTCAACAACAGGTCTTCCATCGCCGGCGTCGCAAACTCCCGCATCACATACAAATCGCCAATCAGCCCCTTGTTCTCATCGGTCACCGTGTAGGTGTAGCCAATGACGCGCCCTCCATAAACCAGCGCCCGCCCGTTCAGCGACTGCATATCGGCGAACCGCTTCACCAGCGATGCCGACGCCGCGAAGTCCCACGCCAACGCCTCCCGCCAGACGCGCACCTCTTCGTCCAGCACCTCGTCCAACGAGCCCGGCTCTATGTGGCGCAAGTCCACAACATCGACAACGGGCGTTTCGGGCCGGGCCGCCATATCCTCGACCCAAGTATATAAAGATTTCCCTCACTCCGCCCGCAACGCCTCCACCGGGTCCACCCGTGCCACCCGCCGCGCCGGCACATAACTCGCCACCGCCGTCGCCCCCAATAGCCCCGCCGCCACCGCCCCGTACGTCAACGGGTCCACCGGACTCACCGCAAACAGAATCGACCCCATCAGCCGCGACAACCCCGCCGCCGCCACCAATCCCACCGCCGCTCCCAGTCCCCCCCACAACAACCCATGCCGCACAAACAGCAACTGCAACGCCCCCTGCTGCGCCCCCAGCGCCAGCCGGATCCCAATCTCCCGCGTCCGCTGCGATACCGTATACGAGATCACCGCATAGATCCCGATCGCCGCCAGCAACAACGCCATCCCCCCGCTGATCCCCAACAGCGTCATCGTAAACGCCGTCCGCGCCATCGACTTCTCATACACCTCCCCCATCGTCCGCATCTCCGTCACCGTCACGCCTTCCCGCACCTCCCACACCGCCCGCCGCAGCTCCCCCGTAAACGCCTCCGTCCCCGCCCGTGCACTCCGCACCAGCAGCGTCACCGAGTTCGAACTTCGCAACGGCCAGTAAATCGTCGTCGCCGCCGGCTTCACCACTCCCTCGTGCCGCACATCCCCCACCACGCCAACGATCTCATTCCACGGCTCAGTCACATTGTCGCGGATCTGCTTCCCCAACGCCGCCTGCGCCGATCCCCAATACTCCCGAGCAAAATTCTCACTCACAACCGCCACCTGCCGCTTCTCCTGAATATCGGCCCAGCTAAACTCCCGTCCTGCCGCCAGCGTCGTGCCCATGGTCCCGAACGTCCCCGGCGCCGCCGTCACAAAACGCCGCAACGGCGGAATCTGGTCCGGTGCATACGTCTTGTCCCGCGCCATGATCGGGTCCTGCGACGACGCGTTCGTCATCGGCAACCCCACGATCAAGCTCGCCGTCGTCACCCCTGGGATGCTCCCCATCCGCTCCACCATCCGCTGCTCCACCCGCCGCAATTCGTCTTCCTTCTGCTCCTTGTTCCGCGGAATCGTCACCCGTAGCGTCTGCAGCGTTTCCGGCGCCCGGAACCCCGGATCCACCTGTCGCATCGATTGAAACGTCCGCAGCATCAACCCAGACCCCACCAGCAGCACCAGCGCCAGTGCCACCTGCGCCACCGTCAACAGGTTCCGCGCCATGTTCCTCTCCCGCCCCGAGCTCGCGTTCCGCCCCCCGCCCCGCAGCGCCCCCGCCAGCCCAGCCCCGCTGTGCTTCCACGCCGGAATCGCCCCGAACGCCAACCCCGCCAGTACCGACACCACCAGCGTAAACAACATCGCCGTCCCGTCCACCGTCACCAGTTCCAGCCGTGGAATCCGTCCCGGCGTCATGCCCAGCACGACCTGCAACACACCCACCGCGAATACCACGCCCACCGTCCCGCCCGCCAGCGCCAGCACCAGGCTCTCCAGTAACAACTCCCGCACCACGCGCCCCCGGCTCGCCCCCAGCGCCGCCCGCACCGCCAACTCCTGCGCCCGCCCCTCCGCCCGTACCAGCAGCAGGTTCGCCACGTTCGCGCAGGCGATCAACAGCACAATCCCAATCGTCGCCATCACCACCCATAGGCTGTTGCCCGTATCGCCCAGCAGGTCCTCCCGCAGCGGCTTCACATTGGGCCCCAGCCGCGCGTCCCGCATCATTTGCAGGCTGAACCCCGGCGGGGGAGGGAAGCGGTCCATCTCCACGCCGATCATCCGCGTCACATCGGCGTTCGCCGCCTCCAGCGTCACGCCCGGTTTCAACCGCGCAACGGCCTGAAAGTTGTACCCCGCCAGCCGCACCTTCGCCCGGTCGAACTGCATCGGCGTCACCACGTCGCTCCGCTGGTCCATGAACCAGAAATCCTTCGGCAGAATCCCAATCACCTCCCGCGCCATCCCGTCCACCTGGATCCGCCGCCCGATCACCTTCATATCGCCGCCAAACCGCCGCTGCCAGTAGCCGTAGCCCAGCATCACCACCTCGGGCGACCCATTGGCGTTGTCTTTCTCGGTAAAGTCCCGCCCCGCGAGCGGACGCACGCCCAACAGCGGCAGCATCCGGAACGTCATCGAAACGCCATCCACTCGCTCCGGTTCGCCTCCCTCGGTCACCGTAACGGATCGCCCCGCCCACATCCCCACATCGGCAAACGTCCGCGACTCCTCCCGGTACGTAAAGTAGTCGGCCACCGAAGCATTCAGATCTTTGATATTCACACCCGGCGCCGTCTGCCAAACGGCCACCAGTCGCTCCGGCTCCGCATAGGGCAACGGCTTCAGCAGCACGCCATCAATCACGCTGAAGATGGCCGTGTTGGCCCCAATCCCCAACGCCAGCGTCACTACCGTAGCCAGCGTAAAAAGCGGCGTCCGCCCCAGCCGGCGCAGCGTAAATTGGAGATCGCGAAAAAGTTCAAACACGAAACTACTACGCACCATTCCGCCAATGGTTCCGCCAAATCCTGACAATAATCCAACGCCATTCGCGCCTGAACCAGCAGCGGACCCACCATGACCAACTTTTTCTACACCGGCATCGCCATCAACGCCTTGTTCTTCATCTCCCTTTACGCCGTCAACACCACGCGCGCCCTGAGCGACTTCCACCGCGAAGCCAACTGGGCCCTCGCCTTGATCGCCGCCTGGGTCATGGGCTCACTGCTGTTCCACCGCATCGGCTGGAACTGGCTCGCGGCCGGCATGGCCTGGTTCACTGCGATTATCCTCCCCGCCGCCGCCCTCGCCTGCGCGGCCTTCTTCATCTTCATCGTCGGCGCCTACCAACGCCCCGGCGGCCCCATTCGCTAAGGAGAGCGGCCCCTAGCAGCCCGTGGTTAAAGTCGGCGGAGCGGGCGAAAACAATTGAAGGGGGAAATGTCCCCCGGTAAAATGGGGTATGGCGCTGGGAACACGCAAGCAGAGGGAACGGCA
>JBIKOG010000394.1:0-4847 GCA_044358225.1 Bryobacteraceae bacterium
CGCACTTCACGCTGGCAAGTACTTTTCCGGACGCGAACGCGTTCTGCTCGCGGCGTGAACTGAAACTCTGAAAATGCCCACTTTAGCCACGGGCTGCTATGGCGAGTCCGGGGTTTTGAGGAATACCTCATCTTCTACTCGGTGACCCCGACAGTTGTCCGAATTGAGCGTGTCATCCACGCCAAGCTCGACTACCAGCGCCAGTTCGACTGACGCCTCTACTGGAACGGATCCACCAGATCCAAACCCAGCCCGGCAAACGTCCGCGGTCGCCCGGTCACCAGCGCCAGCCCATGCTCGGCCGCCGTCGCCGCCACCAGCAACTCGGTGTCCCGCGCCGCCGGTCTCGCCCCGGCAACCGTCATCTGCCCCCACCGCGCCGCTACCGCCGGCGTCACGGGCAACAACAACTCCGAGCCCAGCCCCCGAAAGGCAAAGCTCCACCACGCCACCATCTGCGACCGGCGCCGCGCATCCGGAACTCCCCGGATTGCCCGCTCCATCTCCCCGGCCGTGATGACGCTCAAAAACTTCGGCCGGTCGTACGCCCACGCAAACCACGCCTCCACTTTCGGAGACGGCTGCGGCTCCAACGTCTCGGCAATCACGTCCGTCGCCAACAGGTAGCCGTTCATTCGAACTTCACCCCGCTACCCACCAAAGGCGAATTGCGCAGATACTCATAGAGGTCCGGTTGTCGATGCCGGCCCGTCAGCCGGTCGTACTCCGCCCGGCTCATAATAACCACCTCGCCACCGCCCTGCCGGGTGACCAACTGCGGTCCCTCGGCCAAGGTCTGGCGAACTAACTCGCTAAATCGCGCTTTCGCATCCTGGAGTTTCCACTCCCCGTGAAGGTGTTTCATACTAGTCAGACTAGTCAGAGTTTAGCAAATCTGCCTCGCAAGGGGCGCTACAATAGGGGAGGCAAGCCATGTTCGATAGTCTGAGCGATAAACTCCAAAAGGTCTTCAAAAACCTGCGCGGCGAGGGCAAACTCACCGCGGAGAACATGGACGCCGCTCTGCGCGAAATCCGCGTCGCCCTCCTCGAAGCCGACGTCCACTTCAAAGTGGTCAAAGGCCTCATTGAAGCCGTCAAGGAAAAAGCGCTCGGCCAGGAAGTCCTCGCCTCCCTGAACCCGTCGCAGCAGGTCGTCAAAATCGTCCACGAAGAGCTCATCAAGCTCTTGGGCTCGCACGCCTCCCGCCTCCGGTTCGCCAATGAGCCGCCCTCGGTCATCATGATCGTCGGCCTCCAAGGTTCCGGTAAAACAACGTCGACGGCCAAACTGGCCCGCTGGCTCTCCAAGAACCAGCACAATCCGATCATGGTCTCGGTCGACGTCTACCGTCCCGCCGCCCGCGATCAGCTGGCCGTACTCGCCAAGCAGCTCAACCTGCCGCTCTACGCCGGCGTCCCCGGCGAAACCAAGCCGCTCGAGCTGGCCAAATCCGCCAAGCGCGAAGCCATCCAGTCCGGCAAAGACGTCATCCTGATCGATACCGCCGGCCGCCTCCACATCGACGAAGAGTTGATGACGGAGCTCGCCGAGCTGAAGTCCACCTTCGATCCGGTTGAAATCCTCTTCGTGGCCGACGCCATGACCGGGCAGGACGCCGTCAAATCGGCTGCCGAATTCCATGCTCGCCTCGGTGTTACCGGCGTCATCTTAACCAAGATGGACGGCGATGCCCGCGGTGGCGCGGCGCTCTCCATTCGCTCGGTCACCGGCCAGCCGCTCAAGTTCATCGGTATCGGCGAAAAGCCCGATGCCTTCGAGGCGTTCCACCCCGATCGCGCCGCCAGCCGCATCCTCGGCATGGGCGACGTGCTCAGCCTCATCGAAAAGGTCGAAGAGACCATCGATAAAAAGCAGGCCGAGGAGATGCAGCGCAAGCTCCTCGATAACGAGTTCACCCTGGAGGACTTCCGCAACCAGCTGAAGCAGCTCTCCAAACTCGGGCCGCTCGAAAATCTTCTCGGGATGATGCCCGGCGTCGGCATGCTCAAAGAGCTCAAAAACGCCAAGGTCGATCCCAAGGAAATCTCCCGCGTCGTCGCCATCATCGACTCGATGACCCCGCGCGAACGCGATAACCACATGCTCATCAACGGTTCCCGCCGCCGTCGCATCGCCGCCGGCTCCGGGACCACCGTCAATGACGTCAACAACCTTCTCAAGCAGTACACGCAGGCCCGGAAGATGATGAAGTCCTTCTCCGGTTCGCTGCAAGGACAGGGCTTTATGGGCAAGAAATTGGCCAAGCTCGGTATGGGGAAACTCCCCAACCTGTCCGACTTTAAGTTCTAACCATTTCAAAGGAGTAAGTCTCAACATGCTCGCAATTCGCCTCGCGCGGTTTGGCGCCAAAAAAGCCCCCACCTACCGCGTCGTCGTTATCGAAAAGGATCGCGCCCGGGATAGCCGCGCCGTCGAAGTCGTCGGCCACTACAACCCCTGCGCCGAACCGGCCGCCGTTGTCCTCGACCACGAGCGTCTCCAGTTCTGGATCAAGAACGGTGCCCAGCCGACCGACGTCGTCAAGCGCCTCGTCAAGAGCAACCCGCCGGCCCCCGCCGTTTAATCTGAGGATTCCGTCATGGCAGCCGTCAAGCAGTTAGTGGAAGACATCGCCAAAGCGCTCGTGGACAATCCTGACCAGGTCAACGTCCATGTCGTCGAGGGCGAACAGGTCACCGTGCTCGAGCTCCGGGTTGCCGCCAGCGATGTAGGTAAGGTTATCGGCAAACAGGGCCGCACGGCGCGTTCCATCCGGACGCTGCTCGGCGCCTGTGGCGTAAAGCTGAATCGCCGGTACAATCTGGAAATCCTTGAGTAGCGACTGGGTCATCCTGGCCGAAATTGTCCGCGCTCGCGGCAATAAAGGCGAAGTCGCGGTCAACGACCTCACCACAGGTCCAGATCGCTTCAACGAACTCGGCTCGGTTACCCTTCTCACACCCGATGACGCCATTAAACGCGAAGTCGAAATCGAGGAGGCCTGGGAACACAACGGCTTCACGATCCTCAAGTTCAAAGGGGTCGACAGTATTTCAGAAGCCGAAGCGCTACGTGGTTTACGGGCTGCCATTCGCCCGGACCGCCGCCGCCCGCTGGAGCCTGGTGAGTTCTTCTTCGGAGATCTGGTCGATTGCCAGGTCGTCGATGCCAAAAATATCGAAGTAGTTTATGGCCGCGTCGCCGCGGTCCATGACCAGGCCGGCGCCCAAGGCCTCCTGGAGTTGGAAGACGGTATGCTCATCCCCTTCGTCAAAGACATTTGCGTAGGGATCAAGCCCGAAGAAGGCCGCATCGAGGTGAACCTGCCCGATGGTCTGGTCGAGCTCTTCCGAGAATCACAATCTTAATCCCGGTCTCATGATCTTTCACGTACTCACTATCTTCCCGGAATTCTTCCGCGGGCCGTTCGAGTACGGAGTCGTCTCCCGGGCTGTACAAACCAACAAAATCCAGATCCGTATCCATGATCTCCGGCAGTGGACTTTCGACCGTCACCGGAGCGTCGACGACCGGCCCTTCGGGGGCGGCGAAGGCATGCTCATGAAACCTGAACCCATCTTCCTGGCCGCGCAGGCAATCCTCCCGCAAAAGAGCGACAATAAAAAGATCGCTCTGATGTCGGCGCAGGGCCGTCTGTTCGATCAGGCGACCGCCCGGCGCTGGAGCGCGCTGGACGAACTCCTGCTCATCTGTGGCAGATATGAAGGAGTGGACGAACGGGTTGCTCAAAATCTGGTTGACGAAGAAACATCCATTGGCGATTTTGTTGTGAGTGGCGGCGAGCTTCCGGCCGCGCTCATCATCGACGCGGTCGCAAGACTCGTCCCCGGCGTCCTCGGCAACGAGGCCTCCAGCGAAAACGAGAGCTTTTCCACCGGTTTGCTCGATTGTCCGCAATTTACCCGCCCTGCTGATTTCCGGGGGCATGCTGTTCCCGAGGTTCTGCTCGGCGGTAATCACGAAGAAATTCGCAAGTGGCGCCATGAAACGGCGCTCGCAAAAACGGCCAAACACAGGCCCGATTTGCTCAAAAAGATCTAATCCGAAGAGGTATTCGACAATGCAACACGCACTCCTCACCAAAGTTCAGGAAAGCCAGATGCGCAAGGACCTTCCGGTCCTCCGCATCGGCGACACTCTCAAGGTGCACGTGAAGATTCGGGAAGGCGAAAAAGAACGTATCCAGATCTACGAAGGAACGTTCATCGCCCGCAACAACAAGGGCGTCAGCGAGACCATCACGGTCCGCAAGCTGAGCTTCGGCACCGGCGTCGAGCGTATCTTCCCGATCCACGCCCCCGTGGTCGACAAGATTGAAGTGGTGCGCTCGGGCCAGGTCCGCCGCGCCAAGCTCTACTACTTGCGCGCCCTGCGTGGCAAGGCCGCCCGTTTGAAAGAGCGCGACTAACCCGCCAGCACCGTCCTGCCAACAGGGTAAACGGGCTTGCGAAACAGGATGAATCACGAACGGGCCACCGCTTCCAAGCGGCAGGCTCCTCGTGTTTCCACAATGGACTCAACGACCCCCTCTCGCCCGCCTGCCTTCACCGGCCAGGTGGGCAGTGGTGTCAGTACGGCCGCCAGACGCGGCTTGATAAAAGGTGTCCGGCGCCACCGTGCGGATTCCCGTTGCAGCTCGGAGTTGCGACCCGGCCGGATGTTTGCGGACGGTGTGGACTTTGGATGCGGCTCGGAACGCGGGCTCGGCGTGAGGTTCGGATGTCGACGGCTGGCGCGGTGTGGTTCGGGCCATCGGCTTGACGCAGTGTTGGCGGACGGTGCGGACTTCGGGTTCGGCACAGAACGCGGGCTCGATGTGAGGT
>JBIKOG010000395.1:0-4828 GCA_044358225.1 Bryobacteraceae bacterium
GCGACGGCACAACAGCCCCCCGATACCGGACCGTCACCACAGCCCCATCCACCGGCTCCTCCACCGGCCCCCGCCCCGGCACCTGCACCGTAAACCGGAAGCTCTCCGCGCCCAACCCCATCACCGCCAAAACCAAAAGCCATCTCATAACCCACCAAGAATCGCATAGGATGGTAACCCGATGACCCGTATAATCCTCGCCCTGGCCGCGTGCGCCTCGCTCTACGCCCAGCAAACGATCGTCTCCCCAGAAATCGCCCCCGATAGCCGCGTCACCTTCCGCGTCGCCGCCCCCAAGGCCACCGAAGTCCTCTTCTACGGCGATTGGATGCCCACCGGCAAAACCCTTCCCATGTCCAAAGACGCCAACGGCGTCTGGTCCCTCACAACCAACCCCCTCCCCCCCAGCGTCTACATCTACCACTTCGTCGTCGACGGCCTCACCATTGCCGACCCCGTCAACCCGCGCATGAAACTCCGCGCCCGCACCAGCGCCAGCCTCCTCGAAGTCCCCGGCACCGGCCAGAACGAATGGCAACCGCGCGACGTCCCCCACGGCACCGTCGAAATCAACTACCAGAAATCGAAAGTCCTCAACGGCGAAACCCGGTCCTTCTGGATCTACACCCCGCCCGGCTACGCGGCCTCCAAAAAGAAGTACCCCGTCCTCTACCTCTTCCACGGCTCCAACGACACCGCCGGCGGCTGGGTCCTCGCCGGCCACGCCAACTTCATTCTCGATAACTTAATCGCCGGCAAAAAAGCCGTCCCCATGATCGTCGTCATGCCCTTCGGCCACGCCGTCCCCTTCGGCTCGCCGAAAGAGATCCAAGCCAAAAACGTCGAGACCTACGAAAGATACATCCTCGAAGACGTCATGCCGCACGTCAACGCCAAATACCGCGTCGAAACGTCAAAGGCCAAAACCGCCATCGCCGGCCTCTCCATGGGTGGCGGCCAGTCGCTCGCCATCGGCATGAACCATCTCGATAAGTTCAGCGCCATCGGGGCCTTCTCCGCCGCCGTCCCTGCCGATATCCAGACCAAATTCGACGGCCTCAAAAAGAGCACGCCCCTGATCTGGCTCGCCTGCGGCAAAGACGACTTCATCTACTCTCGCTCCCTCGATCTCCACACCAATCTCGAAGCCGCCCAAATCAAACACACCTGGCGCTCCACCGAAGGCGCCCACACCTACACCATGTGGCGCCAATACCTGGCCGAATTCGTTCCGCTTCTCTTCTAGCCGCCAATCGTATACTGGCTCGATGCGGGCATATCTCCTCTTATCATTCATAGCTTTGGCTTCCGGGGAGGAATGGGGACGATTTCGCGGTCCTGCCGGCGCGGGAATAGGCGAAGGCGGCGGTTACCCGGCGGAGTTCGGGCCGGGAAAGAATTTGATTTGGAAGCAGTCCGCCCCGGCAGGAAAATCCTCCCCTGTACTTACTCGGGATGCCGTGTATATTACAGGGGAGCGAGGAGATGAGTTAGTAGTCATCTGTCTCGACCGGGAAACGGGAAAGCTCCGCTGGGAGCGGGCCGTCAAACGGTCGAGGAAAGAGACGAAGCACTCTTTGAACACCGGGGCATCGTCGTCGCCGGTCACCGACGGAGAGAACGTCTATGCGTTCTTTGGCGACTTTGGACTGATCTCTTTCAACGGGCAGGGGAAGGAACGGTGGAGGCGGCCGTTGGGTCCGTTCTCGAGCTTGTGGGGTATGGCCTCGTCGCCGGTGCTGGCCGGGGGCATGGTGATCATGGTGCTGGACGGGTTCGGCGCCTCTTATATGGCCGCGTTTGACTCGAAAACGGGACAGGAAAAGTGGCGGACAGAAAGGGCGCCATTTGCGCTGAACTACTCCACCCCAGTGGTGCGCGGGCAGGAGATTACCGTCATCGGTCCCGGCAAGATTGCGGGGTACGAAGCCCGCACGGGAAAAGAGATGTGGGCCGGCACGCTGCCGGTAGCGAGCTATGTGGCCAGTCCGGCGGTGGGCAGTACGACTGCGTTCGCCCTCAGTTACTCAGTGGAGCAGGTGCCGTCGTTTGATGATCAGTTGAAAAACCTGGACAAGAACAAAGATGGCAAGTTAGGGCCGGATGAGTATGGAACCGGGGACAATGCGCGAATTGTTGAGAGCGTGGGGCAACTGTACGGAAACAAAGACGGCACGGTCGAACGCGCGGAGTGGATGGAGCTTTGGCGGGAGTGGGTCGGGCGTCCGGCGCTAACCGGGGCGCGACTGGGCGGTGCCGCGGGCGGATGGAGTCATACGAAATCGGTGGGCCGCGTATCGTCGCCGCTCCTCTACGAAGGGCTCGTGTACTCGGTCGCCAATGGAGGGATTCTCTCGGCGATTGATGTCGAAACAGGTACGCCGGCAAAGACGGCGCGGCTGACAGGCGCGTTAGACAACTACTTTTCGTCCCCAGTGCTGGCGGAGGGGAAGCTGTACCTTACTTCGGAAGCGGGAAAAGTGGTGGTGGTGCGGCCAGGGCGGGAGTGGGAAATTCTGGGGGTCAATGATCTGGGGGAAGAGACCTATGCAACACCTGCGTTATCCGGCGGACGCATCTATGTCAGGACCGCGGGGGCCGTCTGGGCGTTTGGTGCGCGTCCCTGAGAAAAAGGGGGCGGGAACAGAGTATACTGGCCCCGTTCATGAAACCCCTCTACGCACTCCTCCTGTCCGTCGTGGCCTTCTCCCAGCCCACGCTGCAAATCAAAACGCCCATGGTCCCGCCCGCCTGGGCCCTCCTCGAACGGGACCTGCTGAAATACAACTCCCTCGCCGTCGAACAGTTCGCCAAGAAGTTCATCGATCATCGCGGCTACCTGTTGCACACCCCCCGCTGGGGCACCCTCGACGGCCCCGATGACGCCATCGAAACCTACTGGAACTGGACCCTCCTCCACTCCCTCGGCGCCTCCGACACCGTCCTCGAACTCTACAAAAAGGGACAGGAAGGCCACTGGAATCAGTACAACGAACTCCGCACCACCCTCACCAAACTCGCCGCCAACGGCGCCTACTCCAAAGAGTTCATCACCCAGTCCGATTGGTTCCACACCGGCGAAGGCATGCGGGCGTTTCTCCTCCAGGGCCTCTCCGAACCCAACAACGAACTCTACCGCCAGCGCATGAAACGCTTCGCCGACATGTATACCGGCGACGATCCCGAAGCCCCCAACTACGACAAAGAAAAGAAAATCCTCCGCAGCATGTGGACCGGCAGCAAAGGTCCCATGCTCCGCAAAGCCACAACCTACGACTGGGTCGGCGACCCCGTCCCCGGCACCTTCCACCTCCTCCACAACCCCGCCGGCCGCGGCAAAATGCTCGACCTCGAATCGAACTACAAGAAGATGCTCGCCCACTGCGACGAGTATCTCGACTCGACCGGCGATAACTTCCTAAACCTGGCGTCCACCATCCTAGGCCTCAATGCGTACGCCTTAACCGGCGAAGAGAAATACCGCCAATGGGCCCTCGATTACATGGGCGCCTGGAAGCAGCGCGCCATCGAAACCGGCGGCATGATCCCGTCGGCCATCGGGCTCGACGGCAAGCTCGGCGGCGAACACAAAGGCCAGTGGTGGAAAGGAACCTACGGCTGGAACTTCACCATCTTCGACGGCGAACTCGAAAAGATCGCCCACCGCAACTACTTCACCGACGGCACCTTCCCCGGCTTCGGCAACGCCCTCCTGTTGAGCGGCGACCAATCCTACGTCGACGTCCTCCGCAAACAGATGGACCTCGTCTACGCCCAGAAAAAGGTGGAGAACGGCCGCACCCTTCTCCCCCAAATGTACGGCGACCCGCGCGGCTACAAATACGACGGCAAGCCCGAGTGGTATCAGTGGTCCCCCCGCCTCTACCAGGATCGTCTGGCGGAAATCTACTTCTGGTCCATGGACCGCAAGGACCTCGCCCGCGTGCCGATCGCTAGCAAATTCGAAGTCACCCAAGGCCGCGGCGGCTACAGCGAAGCGGACCGCACCGCCCCCTGGCTCGGCTTCCTCGACGGCAAGATCCCGGACTTCCCGGAAAAGGCCCTGCAATCGGACATCGCCCGCGTCCGCGAGCGCATGCAAGCCATCCGCGAAGATAACACCAGCGCCGATTCGCGCCTGGCCGACTATCTCCTCGATCTCAACCCCGCCACCACCAACGCCCTGACGAACCTCACCCTCGGCGGCTATTTCTCCAACGGCCGCATCTGGGTCCTCCACAGCCGCTTCCGCTACTTCGATCCAGTCAAGCGCCGCGCCGGCCTCCCCGAAGACGTCGGTGCCCTCGTCGAAAAGCTCGGCCCCGACAGCGCCACAGTCACCCTGGTGAACACCAACCAAATCGAACCCCGCGAAGTCGTCGTCCAATCCGGCGGTTACGGCGAGCACCGTTTCGAATCCGTAACCATCGCCGGCAAGCGAACCGAAATCAAAGGCCCCATCACTACCGTCCGCCTCGAACCCGGCGCCGGAGCCAAACTCGAATTCCAAATGACCCGTTACGCCAACAAGCCCACCTTCGCCTTCCCCTGGGACCGCGGTTGGTACCCAGCGAAATAAGGAGGGGCTGTAACGATCCTCATCTTTCAGCCCCCGCCAACCCCCACGGGGGACACTCCGGGCAAAACCCCCGACGCCGTTCGGCCCGTAACCCAAACAGCAGGAGTGTCCCCCAAGACGCGACAAACCTCGCAACCATTTCCTGAAAGCAGGAGCTGGATAAGCCCCCATGCGCCACAAGGCAAAAATCGACTGGTGGATCGGAACCGTCATCTGCCTCTCCCCCCTGATTCCAATCGCCAGCTTCCC
>JBIKOG010000396.1:0-4825 GCA_044358225.1 Bryobacteraceae bacterium
CCCACCGCCCTCCAGGAACTCCTCCCCCTCGCCCACACCATCGATCAACGCTACGACGACCGCCTCGCCCGCCTCGCCAACGCCCTCGCCATCGCCTGCTCCCTCCACAACGCCGCCACCCACGCCCTCGCCGATCACCCCTGGGATTTCGCCGCCGTTCACTACGACGCCCTCGCCTACTGCTCCGTCCACTTCGCCGAATTCCTCCCGCCCCGCATGGCCCACGTCTCCCCCGCCGACCAGGAAATCTACGGCGACCTCCTCCCCGCCGTCTATCGCTTCCACGACATGCTCCTCGGCACCCTCCTCGATCTCGCCGGCCCCGACGCCGCCGTCCTTCTCGTCGCCCCCTACGGCTACGCCTCCGCGGCCGATCGCCCTCTCAAAAATTCCACCAGTTTCACCGACCACCAGTCCTGGGTCACCCGCCCCGGCCTCCTCTGCCTCCGCGCTCCCGGGCTCCCCGCCGACGAGCTCCTCTACAACACCCGCCTCACCGACGTCGCCCCGACAGTCCTCCACCTCCTCGGCCTCCCCGCCGATACCCTCGACGGCCGCCCCCTCACCGCCGCCACCAGCCCCGCCCCCCTCTCCACCGATGCCGAAGGCCTCGCCACCCAGTTCCTCGCCATGGTCGCCTCCGACCCTCAGTCCCCCGGCGAACAGGAACAGTTCCAACTCGCCGGCGTCTATATGAGCACCGGCCGCCC
Organism: Bryobacteraceae bacterium; assembly: GCA_044358225.1. Classification (GTDB taxonomy): domain Bacteria; phylum Acidobacteriota; class Terriglobia; order Bryobacterales; family Bryobacteraceae. The sequence continues at coordinate 711 of JBIKOG010000396.1, forward strand.
CCACCTCGCCCTGCCCATCCTCGAAGCCCTCGCCGAAGAAGCCCCCGAAGACATCCGCTACCACCGCACCCTAGCACAATGCTGCATCGTCCTCGGCCGCGTCGAACAGGCCGAAACGCTTCTCAATTCCCTCATCGAGGGCCAGGAACCCCACGCCTGGGCCTACTTCCTCCGCGGCGTCATCTATAGCCACCGCCGCCAATCCACCCTCGCCCAAGCCGACCTCGAAAAGGCCGCCGAACTCGGGGAGGACTCCCCCGCCCTCCACTCCTTCCTCGGCAATATCTACCTCGCCAAACGCCTCCCCGCCCAGGCCGAAACCGCCTACTCCACCGCCCTCCGGCTCGACCCCGCTTCCCCCGATGCCCTCGCCGGCCTCGCCTCCCTCCACAACCTCCGCCGCAACCCCGAAAGCGCCGCCGATCTCGCCCTCCAGGCCATCGCCCTCCGCTACGAAACGCCCGCCGCTCATCTTCAACTCGGCATCGCCCTCGCCCGCCTCGGCCAGTGGGCCCGCGCCGCCATCGCCCTCCGCGCCACCCTCACCCTCGCCCCAGGCGTCAAATCCGCCGCCCGCTATCTCGACGTCGTCAACGCCCGCCTCCTCCCCCACGAACGCAAGTAACGCCCCTCCCATGGACCCCGCCGCCCAACTCGCCGAAGCCGCCACCCTCCACGCCCAAAGCCGTCCCCAGGAAGCCGAAGCCCTCGCCCGCGCCGTCCTCCGGGCCCACCCCGGCCACCCCGGCGCCCTCCACCGCCTCGGCCTCCTCGCCCGCGATCTCGGTAACCCGCAAAAGGGGCTCGAACTCCTCCTCCGCGCCGCCCGCATCCTCCCAGAAGACGTCCCCCTCCTCACCGATCTCGGCACACTCCTCGGCGCCCTCCGCCTCTTCGGTCCCGCCATCCACCGCCTCCAAGCCGCCCTCACCCTCCAACCCGACCGCCCCGAAACCCACCTCAACCTGGCCAAGGTCTACTCCGAAATCGGCCTCTCCGCCCAGGCCATCACCGCCGCCCGCCGCGCCCTCGAACTCGACCCCGATCATCACGCCGCCCTCGTCCCCATCGCCAGTTCCCTCATGAGTCAGGGCAACATCACCGAAGCCCTCGAACTCTGGCGCCAACTCCTCTCCCACGTCCCCGGCCACGGCACCCACTCGCCCTATCTCTTCAGCATGCACTACCCGCTCGCCTGCTCCCCCGCCGAAATCGCCGCCGAACACTTCCGCTTCGCCGAACTCTACGAAGCACCCCTCCGCCCCCTCCAACCTGTGCATTCGCCCGCCCCCATCGCCGGCCGTCCCCTCCGCGTCGGCTACGTCTCCCCGGACTACCGTCTCCATCCCGTCCGCATCTTCCTCCTCCCCGTCCTCCAACGCCACAACCCCGCCGAAGTCGAGTTCTATTGCTATTCCAACGTCCCGGACCCCGACGCCGGCACCAAAGAATTCGCCGAACTCGCCGGCCCCCGCTGGCGCGATATCTATCATCTGGATGACGATGCCGCCGCCGCCCTCATCCGCGCCGACCAGATCGATATCCTCGTCGATCTCACCGGCCACACCGGCGGCTCCCGCCTGCTCCTGTTTGCCCGCAAACCCGCCCCCGTCCAGGTCACCTGGCTCGGCTACCCCGACACCACCGGCCTCACCTCCATCGATTACCGCATCACCGACGCCATCGCCGATCCCCCCGGCCTCACCGAAGCGTTCCACTCCGAACAGCTCTTCCGTCTCCCCTGTTTCCTCACCTACGCCAAGCCAGCCTACATCCCCCCGGTCGCCCCGCCCCCCTGCCTCCGCAACGGCTTCATCACCTTCGGGTCGTTCAACAACTTCATGAAGATCGACCCGGCCGTCATCCGCCTCTGGGCGTCCATCCTCGATGGCGTGCCGAAATCGAAACTGCTTCTGAAACACCGCGACGCCCGGGACCCCGCCGCCCTGGAGCAGTTCACGGCCTACTTCGCCAACCACGGCATCCCGGCGGACCGTCTGATCTTCGCCCCCCAAATGCCCTCCCACGCCGTGCACTTGCAGCACTATGCGGACATGGATATCGCCCTCGACCCATTTCCGTACAACGGCACCACCACCTCCTGCGAAGCCCTAGCCATGGGAGTCCCTTTAGTCGTCCTGGAAGGCGCCGCCCACGTCGCCCGAGTCGGCGTGGCCCTGGCCCGCCAGTACGGCCTCGACGATTGGATCGCAAAAACGCAAGACGAGTACCGCGAAATCGCCATCACCCACGCCGCCAACCCAGCCGCGTTGGCCGAGTTGCGCAGCCAGATGCGAGCCCGCCTCGCCGCCTCCGACCTCGGCAACCCCGACCAATTCGTCCGCCATCTCGAAGCCGCCTACCGCGAAATGATGCAGCGAAGAGAGTAAAAGAGAGAAGCAAGAAAGGAAAACCGCAAACTGCCGGCCCCCTACCCGATAACCAGCAAATCGCACCACCCCATAAATCAATAGTGGGACAATAAACAAAACCCTCTAAGTCCCAAGGAGACACCCACTCGATGAATGCGCGCAGACTCTTACTGACAGGACTCCTGGCCACAGCCGCCTGGGCCCAAACCAACGTCGGCCCCCAGAAGCCCGAACCCACCCTGCCGTTTAACCTGACCACCACGGCCACCTTCGGCCTCCCCTGGCGCATCGCCTTCCTCCCCGATGGCCGCATGCTGATCACCGAAAAGATCGGCCCCATCTGGCTCGTCTCCGCCCAAGGCGAAAAGATCGCCCCCCTCGGCGGCACGCCCCCCGTCTACTGGCAAGGCCAGAACGGTATGCTCGGCATCTTCGTCTCGCCCCACTTCGCCACCGACGAAAGCGTCTACATCACCTACATCGAACCCGGCGAATACGGCGGCAGCCAGGTCCTCGCCCGCGCCAAACTGAACACCGGCCGCGCCGCGCGCCTCATTGACCTCACCGTTCTCTGGCGCCAGATGCCCCGCGGCAAGGGCGGCCAGGCCGGCGGCCAGATCGCCTTCTCCCCCGATGGCCAGTACATCTACATGACGGTGGGCGACCGCCAGCGCATGGTCCCCGCCCAGGATCCCGACCAGCCCGTCGGCAAGATCCTCCGCCTCACCCTCGATGGCAAGCCCGCCCCCGGCAACCCCAACTACGGCAAAACCGGCGCCTCCACCATCTCGCTCATCGATCCGCCTCGCGACACCGAAGTCGCCAAGACCGCCAAAGTCGTCAGCACCTACACCTTCCCCACGCCTAACCTAACCCCGGCCGAAACCTGGGCCAGCGGCTTCCGCGCCCCCTACGGCCTGGCCTTCTCGCCCACCGGCGAACTGTGGGAAGTGGAACACGGCCCCCGCGGCGGCGACGAACTGAACCTCATCGAAAAAGGCAAGAACTACGGCTGGCCCGTCGTCTCCTTCGGCAAGAACTACAACGAAGTACCGATCCCCAGCCACGACTCCCGGCCCGAGTTCACCAAGCCGGTCCTTTACTGGGTGCCTGTCATCGCCCCCGGCAATCTCATGTTCTATAAGGGCAAGAAAACCTTCCCGCAGTGGGACGGCAGCGGCTTCATCAGCGGCATGGCCACGCAGTCCATCCAACGCGTGATTTTCGATGGCAAAGGCGGCGCCAAAACCGCCGAACGCTATGAAATCGGCAAGCGCATCCGCGACATCGAACAGGCCCCGGACGGCTCGCTGTGGATGATCGAAGACGCCAACCCCGGCGCCCTCATCCACATCACGCCTAAGTAACTCTACCAGGCACATCCCTACAACGGCCCACCGATCCTACGATCGGTGGGCCGTCGTCATTTCCGCCCAGGCGGCAGACCGTTGGCTGAGCGCATAGCTGAAGAAGCGCGCGAAGGCCATAGATGAGCTTAGCTTAGCGTTCGCCTACGGCAAGCCCGTTCCCGCCCATCGCCGCAAACGATCCTGTATCTTACACACATATAGCGACGCGCTACCGCCAGTTCGAAGCATTGTACTAAAACACTGCAAAGTAAGCGTCCGATTCTCCACGTCTGGACAGGCTGAGCGATAGGGGGAACACTGGGTGGAGCGGCGAAGTGGCCGCCGAAGGGAGCCCTCGATGCGAAAGCGGTCGAAGGAAGAAAAGCGTCAGATT
>JBIKOG010000397.1:0-4819 GCA_044358225.1 Bryobacteraceae bacterium
GCTAACCGACTACGTCCTCTCCGCCCGGCTCGCCGATGCCTACGATGAGAACAGCGCCGCAACGCCACTCTATGGCGCCGTCCCCCTCTCGGCCGCCGTCAAACAGTCCATCTCCATCGAAATCGAACGCCAATTGGCCGTCGAACGCGCCGATGCCGATGCGCTCGCCCGTAACGAAACGCCCGACCCGCAGTCCGGCTTCCCGCGCCTACTCGCGGACAACAATCCCCACGTCTTCATCGTTTCCTACTCGCTCGACGTGGCCGACACCGCCGGCGCCGGTTGCAACGTCTCCCGAGGCGACATCATCCGCCTCGCCACATCCCCCCCGCCGCTGGCGACATCGGCAGTGCTCGAAGTCGTCGCCTCCAAACCCGGCAGTTGCCGCCTGGGAACCTACGTCAACGTCAGCCTGGAAGACCTGCAGGACTTCTATAACCAGATGCGCGAATCCCTCGCCCAGGGCGTTGATGAACTCCGCTCCAAGGCGGGCATGAATGGCGTGCCGCCCATTCCGGCAAACGTCAATGTCAACGCGCGCCAGTCGGCCTTCGTGGAAGCCGCTCCCCCGCCCGACACGCAGGTTGCCTCGGAACTCAATCAGGAAGTCCAGGCCGCCACCGCGCTCGAAACCGAAGCCACCCAGGACGCCTCCCAAGGCGCCCCGCAAGTCACCATCTCGCTCGGCCAATCCACTGCGGACGTCGTAGCCATGCTCGGCAATCCGAAACAGGTCATCAACCTCGGCGCCAAGCAAATCTACGTCTACGAACGCATGAAGGTTACCTTCCTCAACGGCAAGGTCACCGACGTCGAGTAACCCCTTCGCCACGACCGCCCCCTCGCGGTCCGGCGAACACGGCCCGGGACGCGCCCCCCCGCATGTCCCGGGCCCTCTGTCCTTCCGCCACCGGCATCCAGATCTCGAATCCGCCGAAGCCCGTCGAACCATCGAAAACCGCCCCGTACAACTCAACCTCCGGCTCTCGCGTCGGTCGCAATCCCGCTCCGTTCCAAATCGTGAACCACGTTCGCCGCACCGTCGACACATGCCCAATGTTCCGGAACACCGCATACAGTGCCGCCGCCAACCGCACCCTCTCCCACTCCCCGCTGACCCTCGAAACATCGCCCACCTCCCCCCGCGTCAGATACCCCTCGCTGTGGCAAACCCCATACGACTCCCGCCCCACCTGCCCCGGAATCTCCGCACTCTCCCCGGTGCTCAATCCCACCATCCACCGCGCCTGCCCGCCCACCATTCGCGGCGCCGCCAACTCCTCCCGGAACGCCCGCGTAAACGCCTCGTACGAACCATATCCGGCCTCAACAGCCACCGCCAGAATATCGCCGCCCACGCGCGTATCGCATCACCGGGTATCCCGTCGCCGCGCCAAACGCCAGCGTCAGATGATACTTCCCCACCCGGACGCCTCCGCCACACGCTCCAACGTCAACTCATCGTCAAGATGCCTCTCAATAAACCACATCGCTTTGCCCGCTGCTGTTTCATTCATCCGCATGCCCCCCAGAATACCCAGCCATCCCGGCCGCCACTAGACCAGAATTGACTACATATACACTTTTTTGCACCCGAGCCGAAACTTAATCGGTCCGCTGGGGTCCGACAATGAGCTTTTGTTATTACACTAGTTCTTCGCCCCGCGTTTCAGGCACTCTCCACCATGGCTTTCGCCGCAAGCAAAACCACCTCCTCAACACTTCGACTCTTCCATCTCACGTTTTATAAAGCGGGGAGCCAATGGATGCGCGACGTTTTGCTGGACCCGCGCCTCGTCGAATACGCCGGCCACACTCTGGCGGCCTCCGGTGTTGACCTGCAAGCCTGCCCGTGGCCGACACTCGTCGCGGGCCAACTGGCCTCGCCGCTCTACTCAACAGGGACCGGCGAATGGCAGTTGATGGCCAACCCGGACGACCGCGCCTTCGTCGTCATTCGCGACCCGCGCGACATCGTTGTCTCCCTCGTATACTCGGTCTCGCTAAGCCACGCCGCAACGCCCATCACGCTTCTCCTCCGCGAGCCCATCGCCACCGCCTCGCACCGGAACAAACTACAGATCGGCATGTTCCTTTTGGCGCAATGGTCCGAGTATCTGCGCAATTGGAAAAGGGCCAGAGAGTTCGACAATGTTCTCCTCACGCGCTACGAAGCACTAGTGGCCGACCTCCCTGGCGAACTCAGCCGGCTCTCCGCGTTTCTAAACTGGAATGTCCCCCGACGCGTCCTGGATTCCATTACCGGTGACCATTCCTTCGCCAGTCGCTCCGGACGCCAACCGGGAGATGAAAACCCTTTCAGCCATCGGCGCAAGGGGATCGCCGGCGACTGGCAAAACCACTTCAGCCGTGAGACCGCCCGACTGTTCGAGGACGTCTTTCCGGGCCTCCTCCCCGACTTGGGCTATGAGTCCGCCAACACCTGGTGGCAGTCAGTCCCGGAAGACATTCCCAGCACGACCATGGAACCCGAGCAACAGCAAACAAAGCTCCTCGCCGTGCTCACAGAATATGAAACGGAGCTGGCTGTTACGCGCATCGCCGCCGAGGAACGACTCCGCGATGTACTCATCCTGCACGACGCCATTGCCGAACAAAACCGAACCATCGAAACACTCAACGCACAACTGGCGATCGCGAGAAAAACCTCCATATCCCACGGCTGACGCTAAGTCGCGTTCACACCGGGAGTCCGCCGCTAACGCAGCGGCGGTTACACTATAAAGCATGCGACTCTGGCTTCTCCCGCTCGCCCTGTCTGGCATCCTGGTCGCCGCCAACACAAAGAAGGAAATGATTCCGATGCGAGACGGCGTGCGGCTAGCCGCCTCCGTCTCGTTGCCATCCGGCCCCGGCCCTTTCCCGGCAATCCTCTCTCGCACACCCAATACGTTTTCCCAAGCCACCGATGCCTTCGTCGAAGCGGGCTACGCCGTCGTCCAGCAAAACCTGCGCGGCATTCAGGAAAGTGAAGGAAAATGGACCTCCTTCACCGCCGAAACCCAGGACGGCTACGACACCGTCGAATGGATCGCCGCCCAACACTGGTCCAACGGCAAGGTCGGCGTCTACGGCTCCAGCGGCTCCGGCATCGCCGGCTATCTCGCCCTCGCCAGCGCCGCCCCCCACCTCTCCGCCGGGGCCATCCAGGACGCCCAGTGTAGCCCCTACTTATCGCTTACTTACCCCGGAGGTGTCTATCAATCCGCGCTGCTCGACATATGGACCAGGAACCGCGGCGTTACGCCCGCGCCCGAATTCCCCCGCCCCCTCATCCATAAGTTAGATACCGAGTACTTACAACAGGAAATCCGCACCCACCCCGAACGGGTCAAAGCCCCCATCCTCCATTACACCGGCTGGTTCGATATCTTCACACAAGGCGCCATCGATTACTTCACCCAGGCCCAATCCAAGGGTTCCGACAAGGCCCTCGGCAATCAAAAACTGATCATTCACCCCAAGGGCCACAACGGCCGCCTCCTCGGCGACTTACAGTGGAATCCCGACACGCCCGAGTTCCCCGCCCTCGCCCGCCGCTGGTTCGATTACTGGCTCCGCGATATCGACTCCGGTATCCACAAACTCCCGGCCGTGCAGTATTACGCCCTCGGCGACGCGCGCACTCAGTCCGGCCCCGCCAACGCCTGGCGTAGCGTCTCCGGCTGGCCCCCGAATGCCCAGGAACAAAGCTTCTATCTCCAACCCGGCGGAGGCCTCTCCCGCACCGAGCCCAAGCAATCCATCGCCAGCAGCAGCTACGATTACGATCCCAATGACCCCGTCCCTTCTCTCACCGCGCGCCCCGACGATTGGCTCAATCGCCCCCCGCTCGATCAACGCCCCCTCGCCAAACGCGGAGACATCCTGCGCTTCAACTCCCTCCCCCTCACCTCGCCGCTCGAAATCGCCGGCCCCATCACCGCCGAGCTCTTTGTCTCCACCACGGCCCGCGACACCGATTTCTTCGTCCGGCTCATCGACGTCCACCCTGACGGCTTCGAAGCCCTCATGATGGCCCAACCGCTCCGCCTCCGCTTCCGCGAAGGCTTCGACAAGATGCTCCCCGCCCGCCGCAACAAGGTTTACAAAATCAAGGTCGACCTCTGGTCTCTCGCCATGGTCTTCCCCAAAGGCCATCGCATCAGCGTTCAGGTCACCTCCTCCGACGTTCCCCGCTTCGACCGCCACACCAACACATGGGACCCCGTACACTCCTACGAAGAAGCCATCAAAGCCACCAATACGGTCCACCACTCCGCATCCCATCCCTCACGCCTCGTGCTCCCCGTTATCAAGCTGGCGCGCTAACGGATACAATGTGCGTATGCTGCTCGGCGCCGTTACCTACAACGTCCTCAAAGACTGGGACCTGGAGAAGATCATCACCACGCTCGAAGCCACCGGCTTCCAGGGTGTCGAGCTCCGTACCGAACACGCTCACAAAGTAGAGCCATCCATCGGCCCCGCCGAACGCGAACGCGTCAAACAGCGCTTCGCCCGCTCCAAAGTGCGTTTGGTCAGTTACGGTACCACCTGCGAGTTCCACGCCGTCGACGCCGCCGTCCGCCGCAAACAAATCGACATTGCCAAGTCCTTCATCGATCTCGCCCACGACACCGGCGCCTGGGGCATCAAGGTCCGCCCCAACGGCCTGCCGAAGGAGGTATCGGTCGATACAACCATCGGCAACATAGGTGCCGCGCTGACGGAAATCGGCGAATACGGAGCCGGACGCGGCGTCGAAATCTACCTCGAAGTCCACGGCCGCGAAACCCAGGTCCCGCCCATCGCCGCC
>JBIKOG010000170.1:0-16187 GCA_044358225.1 Bryobacteraceae bacterium
GCCCCACGCCACTTGCAATGGGGATCGGAGCGGCCCTCCGTGAACCTGTATCTGTCCGGGCAACGAGTCACCCTGCTGCAAGTAGGCCTTACCATCATCGCCCGTGAAGTACAGTTCCTGGATCGCGGGAAAGTAGATGACACCGCTAATCGGAACTCCATACCTGATGCGGCCAATATTGACACTGAAAACATCCCGTCCGTTCATGTAGCCCGTTGTATTGTCGAGCGGGTCCGTATCAAAGCGCTCTTCCGCCTGTAGCGCGGCATCGTTCTCACCGGGAAGCCCTTCCTCCGAAACGATCGCAATACCAGGAAAGTGAGTCCTCAGCCCCTCGCAAACAATTCGATGCGCTTCCAGATCCGCAATCGTGACGGGTGAGCCGTCTTCTTTCACTTCCCATCGTCTGTTCTCGACGACATCGGCCTGCATCGACAGGATCCGATCGCCTGCTTCCCTAGCGATCTGCGCCAATAGGGGCAGCCTCGAATGCATACAGTTTCTCCTTCCGTTCCTCGGACAACAACGCCACTCCCTCAAACACCCGGTCTCGTCACCGCCCCAACCCCACCTCCACCACCCGCCCCGTCGCCGCCGACGTCAACCGCAACACCCGCGGCACAAACCCCGCCCCCGCCGTAAACGAATAGCGTCCAGTCATCCCCGCCCCAGCTGCAAGGTCCCCCACCCAAGCCTTCCCCGTCGCTCTGTCCTCAACCCCAGGATAGAACCGCACCGTCGTCCCATCCGCCCCCACTAGTTCCGCCGTGAAATACTGCCACCCCCACCGCGACGGCAACAACATCGGGTTCTTCACATCCAAGTCCACCGCGTACCCCTCCCGCGTCCGCTCCACCCCCGCCACCCGTACATCCAACGTATCCAACGCCAACATCCCCTCCGGAGCCGCCGGTGCCATCCGCGCCCCCCGCAAGTCATACCACGCCAGCCGCTTCGTCGACTTGAAATACAACCCCAACTGCATCGCCTCATACCCCGCTGGTACCGAGAGCACTTCCACAAACCGGCACACCCCGCCCGGCGGCACCTGCGTATTCTCCGCCCGCAAATTGTCCGGATCCGTCATCATCACAAACTGAAACGTCCCCGGCCCGTCATACTTCTTCCACACCCGCACCCCAAACGACATCGAACCCAGAAAATCCGCCGCCTTCTCCTTCGAAAGGTTCCGCGCCGTCCCCCGCAAAATCACCAGCTTCTGGCCAGCCCCCGCCAGCACCGTCTCGCGCCGGTTCGCGAACCGCAACGCCAACTCCGAGGACTCCAACGTCACCTCAAACTTCTTCGCGTAGTCCACCTTGATCTGCCCGTAATCGCTGACGTCTTCGCCAATCACAACCGGCTTGCCCAGTTCAGCCGTCGGTACAAACGGCACCTGCGCCAGCAGCGAAACCCCAACAAAAGCCAACAAAACCCGCATCAATCCCCCTTGACGATCTTCCCGAACATCTGTCCGCCGTGATCCTTCCCGCTCCAGATCCCCACATACTGATCCCGGAACAACATCACGCGCGCCGTCCACGTCCCCACGCCCGGAATCGTCATATCGGTCAACGTAATCACCGGCGTGTCACCGGACCAAACCACCGAAATCGGAATCGGCACCGGCAAGTCCTGCCCGTCATACCGCAGCCGCGTCTTGAACAGCCACGTGTCCCCGCTGATCTTACTCACACTCTCAATCTTGTACTTCTCCGGCCCAAACGTACCTTCCTTATGCGACCGCGTCGAATACCCAACTAACGTCACATTCTGCATCCGCTCAGCGAACAACCGCTCGTTATCGGCCTGTTGCGAAACAGCCTTCCCGCCACACCCCGCCGCCAGAATCAACAACCCCACCAGTAAAATCTTCATTTCCGTTTATTCTCCAGCCAAATGACATTCGCCGTCGTCTGTCCCGCCACTAACACGTCTAAGTCGCCGTCGTTATCCATATCCGCCAGCCGGATATCATACGCCGCGTTCCCGTACCAGATGTCATGCCGCGTAAATTGCCCCTTCCCGTCATTCTCAAACCAGGCAACAACGTGGCTGTCCTTGGCACAGGTTACCGCATCCATGTCCCCATCCCCGTCAATATCGCCAACAGCCAGATCGTGCGGCCCGCCCAACTCCGTGTCCACCTCGTGCGCCTTCCAAAACGGCGCCTCGAACCAAACCACCCCAAACCCATGCCCGCGCGTGGCAAAGAAGTCATTCTTCCCATCCCCATTCACATCAAAAATCGCGATATTGGTCGCCCCCGGCTGCTTGTCCGCAATCAGACGCTTCCTCCACCCCGCCTGCCGCGGATTCGCCGGCGCCTCCCACCACGCAAAGTAGTTCCCATCCGCCCCGGTCTTCGCGCCAACAGCAATATCGGCGCGCCCATCCCCGTTCACATCACCAATCCCCATGTAATGGCTCAACCCCGGCGCGTCCTTCATCGCAAACACCGTCCGCTCAAACTTCGGAGGCTTAAACCAGGCAATCGAGTTCGAAAAGATACCCGCCGGCTGCCCCGAATTCCCCACCAGATCCGGCTTCCCGTCCCCGTCAACATCCCCCGCAATCAACCCATGCACCCCATTCACTTCACTATCAATCACGTGATATTTCCACGGCTCCGTCAGCGGATTCGCCGGCCGCTCCAGCCAGAAAATCAACCCCGGCGAATACTGCGCCCCAATCCAATCCACATCGCCATCCCCATCCACGTCAAACGCCTCACTATGAATCGCCCAGGTGCCCGAATGAATCACGGTCGGCTTCCAATCCGGCGCCGTGTAAAGCACGGTACGCAGATTGGTCTGGTCGTTGACGATAATGTCCTTCCGCCCATCGCCCGCAAAATCCGCCGCGATCGCCGTGTGATTCTGAAACCCGCGCGCTACTTCATGAAACGTCCACGCCGCCCGTTTCGGCGCGGTGAACTCCGCCCACCGCCCCGCGGTGAACTTAAAGTTCTTCCGCCCGGTCACTAACTCCATCGCTCCATCGCCATCCAGATCGGCCCACCGCACCGGCCCCCGCCCACCCAAAACAACCCGCTTCCAACGCGCCGAATCAAACTTCCCCGCCCCCCGAACCGGCGGCGCCCCCTGCGGATCCATCTTCGGCACGGGCTCTTCGTAAACGACCACAGCCCCGCCCTCCATGGTGGCAAAGGCCCGCTGCAGCCCATTGACCCAAACCTCCTGCCCCACCGCCGTCAAACAAAAGAGAACGAACCCAGCAATAATCCGCATGCCGCAAATTCTATCGGATTTCCCCGGGAGCCGGGCTACCAGCCAAATCCTAGAAGCCAGAATCCCCTGACCACCCCTCAGACTTCCCCCTCAGCCTTCCCTGGGTACCGTGACACCAGCGAAACCCCAGATTCCCGATTTCCCCTACCGCAATATCTCTAGCGCCCGCGCCTTCCCCTCCCCGCTCAACCCCACCCGCACCCGAGGCTTCCGCTTCATCACCCCACAGTGCAAGTTAAGCGCCCTCCCGCTCACCCGCAGCGTCTGCCCCGCATCCACCGGAATCGCCCGCACCCCGCCCGAGTCCACATGCAACACCTGCCCCGCCGCCGAACACCCCACCTCCACCAACAACCCCGTCACCGACCGCCCCACCATCCCGGCCAACTTCTCCCCCTCCGTCTTGTCCTGCTCACTCACTGCCATCGATCGAAACTCCCGCACCGCCGCCTCCGCCGCCGCCGAATTCCCACTCCGCTGCGCCGCATACACGAACAACCGCAACCACCGCGGCGCATCCGCCGCCGCCATTCGCTTCACCCGCTGCAACGCCGCAAACGCCGCCTCGTCCTCGCCAGCCTCCAAATGCAACGCCCCCAACGCCAATAACGCCTCAAAATGCGTCGGGTCCACCGCCAAAGCCCGGTCCAACATCGCCCGCGCCTCCGCCCCACCCAACGTCGCCCCCAGCGCCAACACATCCGCATTCCGAGTTCCCCGCCCAAACGCCTCCCGCGCCGCCACCGCCCCCGCCTCTTTGTTCCGCTCCAGCATCCGCGCCGTCAACAGCGCCTCCCACGGCCCCGCCTCCCGCGGAAACTCCCCGGCCAACCGCTCCGCATACCGCGCCGCTCCCGCCACATCTTTCCCTGACAAAAACAGGTCCACCATCGTCAACCCGTTCTCCAACGCCGTCGCCGGCCGCGTCTCCGGCGCACCCTTCCACTCCTCCCACTTAAAGTCGAACTCCACCACGTTCACCGTCTTCCCGCGAATATACCCCTGTACATGCTGCTCCAACTGCTGCGGCGTCAACCCATAGGCCTGCCGCAACGCCTGCTCAATCGGAATCCCCCGCTCCATCGCGGCCGTGAACCGCGTCCATTTCGGCCGCAGGTCATCCTCCAACAGCAGCATATGCGCAATCGCCCAACTCATCGAATAGAACGGCCCCACATGCTCCTCGCTCCCATAGCTCTCCGCCTTCAACACCTGCCGGATGTCCAGCCAGTCAGACCGCAACCGCCTCATATGCCCCTGAATCGGCGTCCCCACCCGCATCTTCTGCCCCACCGGCTGCAGCGTCGAATACACCTCCACAATCCCCTCATTCATCCACAACGGAATCCGCATCCCCGCCTGGCGCACCAGTAAGTGAAGATACTCATGAGTTATGGTCTGATCATCCGCGACCTTCCCCGCCGGACCAATCACAATCAAGTCCCGATGCGGCAGGCCCAAATAGCAGGCGACCGTCGACTTACGATCCACAAACGCCGCAAACGTCTTCGCCGAATTCAGTACAACAACCCGCGGCTTCCCCGCCGCCTCCCGTGGATTGATCGTCTGCAAAAAGAACGAACGAACCCGCTCAAAATGCTCCAGAATGTCGGCCGCCCGGCCCTTGGACCCATCCGTGTACAACTCAAAATGCGGGGACTCCATCCGGGTAAATGCGATTTGCCCCGGCAACGCCAACGCCGCCATCACCGCCAAAACCGCCCCCCTCACGGCAGAAACTCAATCGTCCGCGCCACGCCGCCCGTACCCTCCCGCGGATAATACCCAACCTTCACCCGCCGCGACTGCGCCCCACAAGTCAACTCCCCCTTCCCGTCCTCCGCCCCGGCCATCTGTAACTTAGTCGGGTCATCAATGACCAACTTACTTATTCCCGAATCCGTCTTCACATGCAGTACGCCTGGCTCCTTGCATTCCAGATTCACCAGAGCCCCGGTCGTAAACAACATCGGCGTCTTCGCCACCGGAAGCTCCCCAGTCCACTCCCCCGCATCCCGCTCCGCCGCCGGTGCCGTCACCGCCGCTGGCACCTCCACCCACGCATCCCGCTCCTGCGCCTTCGGCCGGTCCTTCATTGCCAGCGCAAACAGCTTCAGCGCCCGCTCCCGTTCCGCCGGCTTCACCGATAACTTCACAAACTGCGACGCCGCCACCCGCGCCTCCTCAATCTTGTCCAAAAACCACGCCGTCTGAATCATCGGCGGAAAGTACAGTTGAACCTGCCGCCGGTTGATCTTGCCAATCGCCTTCAACGTGTCATATGCCGCCTGCGGCTCCCGCTCGGACAGCAACTGCTCCGCCAGCCGGATCCGCGCCTCCACATACTGTGGATGCTTCGCCACCGCCTCCTTCAGCGCCGCCAGCGCCACCTTCGGATCCTTCGTCAACCCCGGAGCCCAATACGCCAGATACGGGCTCACCGAGCCCAACTCCCGCGCCTTCCGAAAAGCCTCCTCCGCTCCCTCCCCCTTCATCACCCACGCCGTAAACGCCCGCGATTCCCACGCTTCCGGCCGCTTCGGCTCCATGTGCGTCAACGCCTCCATTCGCGCAGCAGCCTGCGTGTATTTCCTCACCCCCATCAGTAAATCCGCCGTCGCCAAGTCCCACTCATAGGCGGTCGCCGGCCGCCCCGGCAACTTCTCGTCCACCTTGTCAAATTGCATCTCGTAGTTCACTACGTTCACTTGATTGCGCTGTATGTAGGCCTTCAAATCGGCCTCCAGCTCCGCCACGGTTTTCCCATAAGCCTGCGTCACGGCGGCGTCCGCCGCGACGCCATCGGAGAGCATCTGGCTGAACTTCGCATACCCCGGCCGGTAGCGGTTATCGAGCGTCAGCATATGCACCAGCGCCCAGCTGATGCCATAGAAAGGTCCCACGTGTTGCCGCCGGTTGTAGAACTTGGAGTCATGGTCGCTGACGAACAGATCCTGCAACGGCAGCCAGTCGTTGCGGATCAGAAACACATGCTCGGGAATCGGCGTGCCCACCCTGACGACTTTCTTCACGGTCTCAATGTTCGAGTACAACTCCGCCACGCCTTCGTTCATCCACAGCGGCATATCTAAGTCGGTATAGCGTACGAGTAAGTGCAGATACTCATGCACCGCCACCCGCTTATCGCGTTCGCCCGTACCGGCGCCAATGGCGATGTAGTCCCGCTGTGGCAGGGACATGTAGTGCGCCGCGGTCACCGCGCTCGGCGCGTAATCGCGGTAGTCTTTATCGTTCTGGAAGACGACGATGCGCGGCTTCAACACCGGATCGCGCATCGCCATCGCCTTCACAAAGAAGCTGCGCACCCTTTCAAACTGGGCCAGAATCTCCTGCGCGCGGCCGCGCGAGCCATCCGTGATCAGCTCAAAATGTTCAGACTCGTAGACCGTGTACTTATCAGACGCGATCAACGCGGCGGCAAATGAGAGTAAGAGGAGGATTGGTTTCATCGAACAGCTACCGTGAGACTGCGCTGGCTTTGCGCGGTCCCAACGGTAACTTGCACAGGCACCGGACCGCTGTTGCTATTGTCCGGTATTTTTGCGTTCACTTGCATGAGCCCCGCCACCTGCCCCGGCGCCGCGCCGGCGTATAACACCTCGGCCTGGATACCGCCCATGTCCACCCGCACCGGCAGCGCCGGTTTGGGGAAGACGCCATTGGCGATCTGGCCATCGGAACCGGGCGGGTCGGTCTGCCCTTCCCCGGTCAGGAACAGGACAATCACGCTCCCCTTCACCGCCGGATTCTGAGCGTTGTTGAACCCGCCGTCCTGGTTCAGAATCGCGCCCTGCCCGGTGCCGGAACTATTCGCTGAGAACAGCCCGGGACTCGCTGCCACAACGGGAACACTGAACGCCGGCGACCGAACCCCCTTATAGTCCACCACCACCTGAGCATTCGCGCCAACGGCCGTCTCGTAAGGAACAATGAAGCTGGTCTGACCCTTCGAAACATACACCAGCGGCGCCGGGCGGTTGTTCACCAAAACCTGCGTTTCGCCCAGTGTCGTGGCCACCAACCCATTCGCATCGAGCGCCGCGGTCAGTAAGTTATCGGGCCCAATGTTACTCCCGGCAATGACAGCAATCATCCCCGGCGCGGCGCTATTCGAGTAACTCGCCGCATTCACAAACCCGCCAATCGCGGGCTGGGCTTGATCGGCAAACCGGGCCACGAAAACGTCGCCGAGGGGGAGGGTCACTTCGGGGCCGCCGAAGAACGTGCGCTGGTAGACACCGGCGGTTGTCGCCAGATCGGAACTCGCTGTGGTTCCAGTGACAGTAATCGCGCCATCGGCGGCAACGGAGACGCCGTTGAGCCAATCGTTATTCGTGCCCCCGAGAAAGGTGCCGTAGACCAGGCGCGAACCGGTGGGATCGAGTTGGACCAGGAATCCGTTGCCCATCTTTAATCGGGATGGGCTGGAGGCGAGAGTACGGTTTCGCAATTGGGTGGCGTCTGGAGTGATGGGGAAGTCGGCGCTAAACGTGTTGCCCACGATGTGGGCGCTACCGGTACGGTCAACCACCACCTGCAGCGCGCGGTCGTCGAGACTACCGCCCAGAAGTGTAGAGTAGCCGAACGATCGGCCATCGGGATTTACCTTGACCGCAAAAGCGTCGCCCGCCTTCAGGACCGGCTCGCCCCCGATACCTTTGAACGTGCGAGAGTAGGCGTTCGGCGTCGTAAAGAAGTCCGTCGAGAGCGTGTTGCCAACAACGTAGGCCGCGCCTTGGGCGTCGACCGCGATGGAGAAAGCCATCTCGTCCCGATTGCCGCCGATGTAAGTGGAGTAAACGAGTTGTGTCCCGGTGGGATTGAGTTTGAAGGCAAAGGCGTCGCCCCAGCGGGTCCACACCTCGTTGCCGCCATGACCGCCGTAGCTCGAATCCGCCGCGCCTTGGGTGATCGGGAAGTTAGCGGAAGTCGTGGTCCCAGTGACGTAAGCATTACCCTGCGAATCGATGGCAATGGAGGTGCCGAGTTCATTACCGCCGGCGCCGAGATAAGTGGAATACTCCAGCCGGGAGCCCGCCGGATTCAGCTTAGAGACGAAAATGTCGTATTTGACGGCCTCATTGCCTAGCCGGTAGGTCTGCTGGACGGCGCCTTCTGTGGTGGGGAAATCAGTGGATGTGGTGCCACCGGTGACGAAGGCCGCGCCGGCGGAATCCAACGCGATCGCGGTACACCCATCCAGTTGGCTGCCCCCCAGATACGTCGAATAGACAATCGCGGATCCGGCCGGATTCAGTTTGGTGAGGAAGCAATTCGCTTTGTCGGGGTTGGAGGGACCGGCTGGCGGAACGGAGGTGCGGAGCGCTCCCGGCGTGGTGGGATAGTTCGTGGAATTGGTGGCTCCGGTAATGTAAGCGTTGCCCTGCGCATCGACGGCGATCGCCGCCCCGAGCTCACCTTCCGTGCCACCGATGAACGTGGAATAAAGAAGTGCCGTGCCGGCGGAGTTCATCTTGGTAATGAAGACATTCGACGGCGTGAAGCCGGAACGGTTGGGGGGCGCGGCGCCGGGGGTTGCCGGCCAAGTGCCATCGGACGTCGCACCGGTGAGATAAATGTTTCCAGCGGCGTCGACCGTGCTGCGGCCCGCGACACTGACTTCGGCCTGACCGATGTAGGTGAGATAGGAAATGACGGGATCGATGACGAGCGGCTTTTGCGTATCATAGGCGCCGAGCCGGAAGCCCGCTCGATTGGCTCCGAGCATTTCGTAGTGACCTTCGACGAGGACGCGGCGGCCCCGGATTTCCTGATAAACATGGGGGCGGCGCCAGCGAACCGCCGCCGAGCCGGCCCGCAGGTTCAGCTCGCCATCGGCATTAAGGGTGACAGAATCCGCGCCGTCGAAGCGAAGCCGGATGCGGGAGGGATCGGCGCCCGGAGCAACGATGAAGTCGTGTTCGAACTCGCCTCGGTTGGGATAAAACGCAAGGTCAATCCCTGGGTAGACCTGACGGAATTTGACTTGCGCGAAGACAGGGACATTAGTGGTGTGGTGATCGCCAATGAGGTAATTCAGCCGGTGGGGAAGGGGTTCGAGACCCTCACCAGGTGAAGTACGGGCATTCTCAAGTCGCATTCGAAGGACGGCCCGGCTATTGCCGGCCGAGTCACGGAGGTCGACGGCGGTTTCGACGCCGTTGAGAAACAGGTAGTGTCCACGGCCACGTGCCAGGAACGGATAGTTGGAGTCCGACTGGCCAAGATTGGCTTCGATTCGGACGGCATTTACTGAGATTGGCGAATCAGGCGGGGCGCTCTTACTTCCTTCCTCGATCTTGGCGCAGGCCTGGAGCTCGCGTTCGGCGCGCGTCTCACCGAAGCAATCTTCGAAAACTCTGCGGATAGCTTCGTGAATGAAATTACTCTGCGCAAAAAGCGGGCGCATTTGGATTAGGAAAAGCGGAACGGCGAGGAAAAGCGTCAACAGAACGCTGGAAAGATGGCGGTTCATGGGAGTCCTACCCCCTTTGTGTGCGCGATTGGCGTAGTATCACGGCGCCGGCGGAAATTAATACGGCGGCGCCGGCGTAATCAAGGGAGGAGGGCTCCAGGCGGAGGGGGGCGATGGCGGCGCGGAGGAGGCCATAGCTGATCAGCAGTTTGGGGGCTGGATTGGCGGGCCAGCGGGCGAAGATGCCGGTGAGGGCGAGGGCCCAGAGGATTTCGTAGAGTGCCAGGTCGTGGCGGGGACCGGTGGGGGTGTTGACCGCCAACGGGCCATCGGAGAACTTGCCGAGGCTGTCGTGGGCCAGGAAGCAGCCCGTTCTCAGCACGGCCCAGGCGGGCGGGAAGGCCCAGGCGGCGGCGTCCAGGTGTTGGCGGAGCGGCAGGCGCTTCCAGTGGGCATACCCCATGGCGGCCAGCAGCCCGCCGCCCAGTCCGCCGAGCGACATGCCGCCGGCGTACGGGAATAGAATCAGCCCCAGGCGACTGGTGAACAGTTGGCCCTTGGCCGCCAACGCGAGCCAGTGCGCGCCATAGGCGGCGCCGATGACTAGGACCAGACTGAGCGTCCCGGCCTGGACGTGATCGAGCCCGAGTTGCCGGGCGCGGATCCGTTGCAACGCGTGCCCGAGCAGCACGGCGGAGGCCAGACAGGCGTAGTGCGTCAACGGTGGCGCATGAAAATAGGGGAGCATTTCTGCTCCCCTATTCTGGCATTAGGCGGCGATGGCGGCGGCGAGTTGGGGGGCGAGCGACGGGATCATGTCGGCCAGCACCTCTTCCACGCGGTCGACGAAGATGAACTGCAGCTCGGCCCGGACGCTTTCCGGGACGTCGCGCAGATCGCGCTCGTTGGCCTTGGGCAGGATGACCCGCTTCATGCCGGCCCGGCGGGCGGCCAGCACCTTCTCCTTCACGCCGCCGATCGGCAGCACCAGGCCGGTGAGGGTAATCTCCCCGGTCATGGCTGTATCGCTGCGAACGGGCTGCTTCAGGTAGGCCGAGGTCATGGCCGTCGCCGAGGCGATGCCCGCGCTGGGACCGTCCTTCGGAATCGCGCCGGCCGGGACGTGGACGTGGATGCCATACTCTTTGAACAGCTTCGGATCCAGGCCCAACTCCTCGGCGTGCGACCAGATGTAGCTCTGCGCCGTCTTCATGGACTCCTGCATCACCTCACCCAACTGACCGGTGATAGTGAGCCCCTTGCCTTCGGGTAGCGTGGTGGCTTCGAGGTACAGAACGTCCCCGCCGGACTCGGTCCAGGCGAGCCCCGTGACCACACCGGCGGGCAGGTTCTTGCGGAACCGCTCCGGCTGGACCAGTTCGGGGCCAAGCAGTTCCAGCACCTGAGCCTGGTCGACGATCACGTTCTCCTGGTTGCCTTCCACCAGCTTCAGCGCCACCTTACGGGTGACCTTGGCGATGGAGCGCTCCAGCCGGCGCAGGCCGGCTTCTCGGGTATAGCCGCTGATGATGAAGCGCAGCCCCTCGTCGGTGAACTCCACCTGTTCGGCCTTGAGGCCGGTTTCGGTAAGCTGCCGCGGGATGATGTAGCGCCGGGCGATCTGGACCTTTTCCTCCTCGCTGTAGCCGGAGAGGCGGATGATTTCCATGCGGTCCAGCAACGGGCGCGGGATGGTATCCAGCGTGTTGGCGGTGCACAGGAACATCACCTTAGACAGGTCGAAGTCGACGTCCAGGTAGTTGTCGCGGAACGCCTTGTTCTGTTCCGGATCGAGCACTTCGAGCAGCGCATGGGCCGGGTCACCCCGGAAGTCGCGGCCGACCTTATCGACTTCGTCAAGCAGGATGACCGGATTCCGCGTGCCGGCGCGGCGCATGGCTTGCAGGAGCCGTCCGGCCATGGCGCCGATGTAGGTCCGGCGGTGGCCGCGGAGTTCAGCTTCGTCGTGCATACCGCCGAGCGACATGCGTTCGAACTTCCGGCCCAGCGAACGGGCAACGGACTGGCCGAGGCTGGTCTTGCCGACGCCGGGAGGCCCGACGAGGACGAGGATGGGCGCCTTGGCGAGCGGGTTCAGCTTCATGACGCTCAAGTGTTCCAGGATACGGTCCTTCACCTCTTTGAGCTCGTAGTGATCTTCGTCGAGGATCTGGCGTGCGTTGGCGATGTCGAGGTTGTCCTCGGTGGTCGTGTTCCAGGGCAGTTCGAGGACGAACTCGAGCCAGCCGCGGGTGACCTGATAGTCGGGCGAGGCGGAGTTGGTGCGGCCGAGTTTGTTCAGCTCGCGGTCCACTTCCTTCTTCACCGCTTCGGGGAGTTCGGCCTTTTCGGCCTTCTCGCGCAGAGCGGCGAGGTCGCCGGCGTCGTCCTTGTCGCCCAACTCCTGCTGGATGGCCTTCATCTGCTGGCGCAGCATGTAGTCCCGCTGCTCCTTGGACATTTCGTTGCGGGCTTCGCTGGCGATTTTGCTCTTCAATTCGAGCACTTCCACCTCATGGGAGAGGTATTTGTGCAGCTCCTTGAGAGCATCGAGCCGTGTCTCGGCTTCGAGGAGCACCTGCTCCTTGTCGACCGGCAGCGACATCATGGAGGCGAGCAGGAAGACCATGTGAAGCGAGTCTTCCTGGCCTTTGAGGACGCGGGCGAGGTCGTTGGACGAGTCGCCGTGGGCGAGGTTGATGGCGCGGGTGGCCAGGTCGAGGATGTCACGTTCCATGGCCTCCACTTCCGTACCGGTATCTTCGGGGAGCGGGAGGGGATGGATGCGGGCCCGGAGGTAGACGGCGGCGCCGTCTTCGTCGGAGACCTCATCGAGCTTGACCAACTGGGCGCGTTCCTCGCCCATCACCATGAGTTCCATGATGCCGCCGGCGTGGCGCTGGATCCTTCGCACGACGGCGATGGTTCCGACGGGATAGAGATCGGCCTCGACCGGAGATTCGGTGGACGAGTCCCGCTGCGAGACGATAAAGATCTCTTTTTCTTCTGTCGCCAGGGCGGCCTCGACGGCCGCCTGGGTGGATTTGCGACCGACGTTGAGCGGCAGCATGAGGCCGGGAAAGAGAACCGTATTTTTCAACGGCAGGACCGGCAGATTGCGGAACTCTTCAGATTGAGCCATTTTTTCCTCTTTTGCTTCCTTGCTTCTGACTTAGGCGACCGCTGAGATCGGCGGCGAGAAATCCAGTTCGCCGCGGAGCGGATTCAATTCGACTTTGACAATTTGGCCATCGCGAATGGCACCGCTGATCAGTTTCCGGGCGAGCGGAGTTTCCACTTCCCGTTGGATGATCCGTTTGAGCGGGCGGGCGCCGAAACTTGGGTCGTAGCCGTTTCGGACGAGCCAGCCGAGAGCGACGTCGGAGAATTCCAGGATGATCTTGCGATCTGCGAGCCGTTTGCGGAGCCCTTCGAGCTGGATGACGACGATGTCCTTTAAGTGCGCTTCGCTCAATGCATGGAATACGATAATTTCGTCGACGCGGTTCAAGAATTCCGGACGGAAACCCTGGCGGAGTTCCTCCATCACGGCGCGTTTCATGCGTTCGTAGTTATCGCCTTTCCAGTCGCCTTTGTATTCGAGAATACGAGGGCTGCCGATGTTACTCGTCATGATGACGATGGCGTTTTTGAAGTCCACTGTGCGCCCCTGGCCATCGGTGAGACGGCCATCGTCGAGCACTTGCAGCAGGATGTTGAACACGTCAGCGTGGGCCTTTTCGATTTCGTCGAAGAGGATGACGCAGTACGGGCGGCGGCGGACGGCTTCAGTGAGCTGGCCACCCTCTTCAAATCCGACGTAGCCTGGAGGCGCGCCGACGAGACGGGAAACCGTGTGTTTTTCCTGGTATTCCGACATGTCGATGCGGATCATGGCGTGTTCGTCATCGAAGAGCGATTCGGCGAGCGCCCGGGCGAGTTCGGTTTTGCCGACGCCAGTTGGGCCGAGGAAGATGAACGAGCCGATGGGCCGGTTGGGATCCTTGAGACCGCTGCGGGCGCGGAGAACGGCATCGGCGACAGCGTCGACGGCTTCCTCCTGACCGATGACGCGGCCGTGAAGCTCTTTCTCCAGATTGAGTAACTTCTGCATATCTCCGGCGAGTAACTTCGTGACCGGGACACCCGTCCAGCGGCTTACTACGGCGGCGATATCTTCTTCGCCCACTTCCTCTTTGATGAGGCGGCTGGCGCCTTCGCCGGCGAGGCGATCGCTTTCGCGGGCGAGCTCCTTTTCGAGGTTAACGAGCGTGCCGTACTTCAGCTCGGCCGCCTTATTCAGATCGTAGGCGCGTTCGGCCTTTTCGATGTCGGACTTGGCGGTTTCGATCTTCTCTTTCAAGGCGCGGAGAACGTCGACGGACTTCTTTTCGTTCTGCCACTGGGCGCGGAGGCCGTCGGCCTGGCCTTTGCAATCGGCGAGCTCTTTTTCGAGGCGCGCGAGACGGTCCTTGGAGGCGGCGTCGGACTCCTTTTTCAGGGCTTCGCGCTCGATTTCGAGCTGCATGACGCGGCGCTGGACTTCGTCGAGTTCGCTGGGAACCGAGTCGATTTCGGTGCGCAGTTTGGCGGCCGATTCGTCGACGAGATCGATGGCCTTGTCGGGGAGGAATCGATCGGTAATGTAGCGGTTACTCAAGACGGCCGCGCTGACGAGAGCGGCGTCCTTGATGCGTACGCCGTGGTGGACTTCGTAGCGTTCGCGGAGGCCGCGGAGGATCGAAATCGTGTCTTCGACGCTGGGCTGATCGACCAGCACGGGCTGGAAGCGGCGTTCGAGGGCCGGGTCCTTCTCGATGTACTTGCGGTATTCGTCAAGCGTCGTCGCGCCGATGCAGTGCAGTTCGCCGCGGGCGAGGAGCGGTTTGAGCAAGTTGCCAGCGTCCATGGAGCCTTCGGCTTTACCGGCGCCGACGACGGTGTGGAGCTCATCGATGAAGAGGATGATTTTGCCTTCGGAGCTGGTCACCTCTTTGAGGACGGCTTTGAGGCGCTCTTCGAACTCGCCGCGGAACTTGGCGCCGGCGATGAGCGCGCCCATGTCGAGGGCGATCAACTTCTTTTCCTTGATGCCTTCGGGGACGTCGCCGCGGACGATGCGGTTGGCGAGGCCTTCGGCGATGGCGGTTTTGCCGACGCCGGGTTCGCCGATGAGCACCGGGTTGTTCTTGGTGCGACGGGAAAGAACCTGGATGACACGGCGGATCTCTTCATCGCGGCCGATGACGGGATCGAGCTTGTTCTGGGCAGCGAGCTGAGTGAGATCGCGGCCGTACTTTCCGAGGGCCTCATAGGTGGCCTCGGGGTTCTGGGTGGTGACGCGCTGGGAACCGCGGATCTCTTTGAGAGCGGTTTCAATGCGGGCGCGGGTGAGCCCGAACTCCTTCAGGAGCTTGCCCGAAGGGCCGGTGTCGCCGGTGAAGGCGAGGAGGAGGTGCTCGAC
The DNA here is from genome assembly GCA_044358225.1 of Bryobacteraceae bacterium. Classification (GTDB taxonomy): domain Bacteria; phylum Acidobacteriota; class Terriglobia; order Bryobacterales; family Bryobacteraceae. Next base: position 15,152 of record JBIKOG010000170.1, read on the forward strand.
GGAGACGTAGTCGTCTTTGAGCTTTTTCGCTTCGGCCTCGGCGTCGGCGACGATTTTGGTGAGCCGCGTGGTGACGTAGAGGGATTCGGCGCTCGGGGTGTTGGACACCTTGGGGAGCTTGTCGAGTTCCTGGACGACGCGGAGGGAGAAGGTGTCGAGGGGGACACCGGCGCGCTTGAGGAGTGAGGGGACGATGCCCTGGTCCTGGCGGAGAAGCGCGGCGAAGAGGTGTTCAGCGTCGAGCTGATTGTTGGCGTTTTGGACCGCGATGGACTGAGCGGCGCGGAGAGCGTCCTGAGATTTTTCGGTCAGTTTGTTGAGATCCATAATGTGAGTGCCTTTCTATCAATTAAATGCAGTGTACCACCATAAAGTTTCAGAAACAATCGTTTTGGACCCTGGAAGGCGACCAAAAAGCGAAAGGCTCTTCGGCTGCGCGTGGTGGAAACGGCGCGGCGAAGAGCCCGGGTTTGGTGGGCGGAACTGCTCCGCCCGGATTCGGTTTTGTGCTGGCTAGGCCAGGTGATTCTTGTTTGTTTTCAATAACATTTGGGACGGTCCGCTGATTTGGCGAATCGTCCTTCTGCCATCGGCCGGCTTGGGGCCGGGACTGCTGTTTTTCGGACCATGGCCCGGCTGGCTAGGTGCTTCGCACTGGGCGGCGCCGTGCGAGACCTATTGTTTTGTTGTACATCTGGGACCATCCGCTTGTGGGCGAATCGCCTTTTGCGTTCCGCTGGGAGCGTCCGGCTCACCGGCGTGGCAGTTGCATTGGCGGGCGGCGTCCGGCTTCTATCTTTCGGACCATAACCCGGCGGGCTGGGTATCTCGCACCGGGCTGCGCGGTGCGAGGGTCATTGTTTTGTTATACATCTGGGACCATCCGCTTGTGGGCGAATGTGCCTTTTGCCTTCCGCTGGGAGCGTCCGGCTTAGGGCCAGGGCGACGGGATTTCAGGTTATTCCGGGCAGCAGGCCGGATTCCTGCCGATTCGGGATCCGTGGCTTGGCCGCTGGGGGCGCGCCCCCCCCCCCCC
>JBIKOG010000171.1:0-16172 GCA_044358225.1 Bryobacteraceae bacterium
TTCTGGACGAAGCGCGGCGCCAACGCCGTTCTGGCCCTCCGTTGTTGCGACAGCAACGGCCGATTTGAGGATTACTGGGAGAGCCGCGCTGCTTGACTACCACTTTTATGTCGCACACCCCGGTAACCCCGATGTGCATACTCTAAGTAGAGACGAAGCTTTCCCCGTTTCGTTCCGTGGAAGTGGCGCCGCATGCTCAATCGAACCAACCTCCAGCAAATTTTCCTCCTCCTGCTGGCCGGCATCTGCCTCGCGCTCTGTTACGTCATCGTCGAACCCTACATCGGCCCCATCGTCTCGGCCACCGCCATGGCCGTTCTCTTTTATCCTTTCCACGCCGCCCTGCTCCGGCGCATCCCGGGCCGCGAATCCGCCGCCGCCAGCATCTCCCTCCTGCTCGTCATCGCCCTCATCGTCGCACCGTCCATTTGGATCACCTGGACCATGTCCAACGAGCTCTCCGCCGCCTATGCCTCCCTCAAAACCCGTAGCGCCGCCGATGGCGGCTGGATCGAATGGGCCGTCCACACCGGCAGCCGGCCGCTCGTCTATTTCGGCATCACCCCCACCGCCGCCGATGAACAGGTCCGCTCCTTCCTCTCCGAACGCATCGAAGTCATCAGCGGCACCGTCCTCCGGCTTGTCCAAGGCGTCGTCAGCAACATCGCGGTCTTTCTTTTCAACGCCATCATCGCCCTCTTCGTGCTCTTCTTCCTCCTGCGCGATGGCGACCACATCCTGGCCAAGGCGCGCCATTTCCTCCCACTCCAACACGCGGTGTTTGATCGTTTGATCGCCGAAGTCGGCCAAAGCGTCCTCGCCAATGTCTACGGCGTTGCCGCCGTCGCCCTCGCCCAGGGCACCCTCACCGGCCTGCTCTTCTACTTCGTCGGCGTCCACGCACCCGTCCTATGGGGCGTCGTCGCCGGCTTCTGCTCCATGATCCCCATCGTTGGCCCCCCGGCCGTCTGGGTCCCCGTCGCCCTCTCCTTCGCCGCCACCGGCAACTACGGCAAAGCCGGCATCATCGCCGGGTTCGGCGTCGCCGTCATCGGCACCGTCGATAACGTGCTCCGCCCCTACATCGTTAGCGGCCGCGTCGAGCTCCATCCGCTACTTGTTTTTATTTCGCTTCTTGGCGGGGCGCAGGCGTTCGGGTTTCTTGGCCTGTTTATCGGCCCCGCCGTCCTGTCTGTCACCGTTGTTCTGCTTGAGGTCATTCGCCACGGCCTGCCCAGCAGCCGCGCGCTCGGGCAACAGTCCGTGTCGCCCGAGGATCCCCTGGCCTCCTGACGACGTTAAAAACTCCAAAAACGCCGCCGCCTCCCTCCCCCGCGCCGCGCCCTTCAATACCACCCCCGCCTGCCGCATCTCGTCCGGCAGCAACACCCCGCCCTTGTCGTGCGCCATCGTCCACGACGTCAGCGCCGCGTCCACGTTCCCGGTCCCGGCAAACTGCATCGTCTGCCGCACCGTCTCCGCCAATACCAGCTTCGGCTCCACCGCCCCCCACAACCCCGCCCGCACCAGCGCCTCCTTCGCCAATCTCCCGTAAGGCGCATGCACCGGATTCGCCATCGCCACTCGCGTCACCTCCGGCCGCGCCAGGTCCTCCAGCCGCTGCACCTTCCCCGATTTCGACCACAACGCCAACCGCCCAACCGCATAAACCCGTACAGTCGCCGCATCACCCCGCCCGGCGCGAACCACCTGCTGCACAAAATTTTCGTCCGCCGAAAGAAAAAGATCAAACGGCGCTCCCTGCTCAATCTGGCGCGCCAATTGGCCCGAGGAACCCACCGAAACACGCAGCGTAAGCGATTGATTCTGCTTAACTTGACTGGTCAACTCCGGCACGGCGGGTGCCAGATCGCTAGCGGCGGCCACCAGTAGATCCTGGCCCAATAGTTGAGTCCCGTTCACTAAACCCATGGTTGACAAACAGAGACTCAAGTTCCATAGTGTAATTGTGCGCAGTCCGGCGCGGACGTGGCTCAAGTCAGCCCCCGCCCGATCCACAAGAGTTTCAGGGAGGCATTAGCAACTGTTATGAGTAAAATCATCGGTATCGACCTCGGCACCACCAATTCCGTGGTCGCCGTTATGGAAAGTGGCAACCCCGTCGTCATCGCCAACCAGGAAGGCGGTCGTACGACCCCTTCGGTTGCCGCTTTCGCCAAAAACGGGGACCGGCTGGTTGGACAGGTCGCCAAGCGCCAGTCCGTCACCAACCCAGAGAATACCATCTACTCCATCAAGCGCTTCATGGGCCGCCGGTTCAACGAAATCGGCCAGGAAATGAAGCTCGTTCCGTATAAGGTTCTTCCAGGGGAGAACGGCGACGCTCGCGTCGAAATCCAGGGCAAGCGCTACGCTCCGCCCGAAATCTCCTCCATGGTCCTCGGCAAGCTCAAGGAAGCCGCCGAAGCCTACCTCGGGGAAAAGGTCAGCAAGGCGGTCATCACCGTCCCGGCCTACTTCAACGACGCCCAGCGCCAGGCCACTAAGGACGCTGGTCAAATCGCCGGTCTCGAAGTGATGCGTATCATCAACGAGCCGACGGCCGCCGCGCTCGCCTACGGCCTCGACAAGAAGAAGGACGAAACCATCGCCGTGTTCGATTTCGGCGGCGGCACGTTCGACATCTCGATCCTCGAAGTCGGCGACGGCGTGGTCGAAGTGAAGGCCACCGACGGCGACACCCATCTCGGCGGCGACAACATCGACGACCGGTTGATGGAATGGATCATCGGCGACTTTAAGAAGGAGAGCGGCATCGATCTCTCCAACGACAACATGGCCAAGCAGCGGCTCAAGGAAGCCGCCGAAAAGGCCAAGATCGAGCTGTCCACGCTGCTCGAGACCGAAATCAATCTGCCGTTCATCACGGCCGATGCCACCGGGCCGAAGCACCTCGTGCTGAAGCTCACCCGTATGCGCTTCGAACAGATGTGCGAAGACATCTTCGCCCGCGCGCTCGAACCCTGCAAACGCGCCATGTCCAACGCCAAGGTCACCCCGTCGCAGATCGACGAAGTGGTCCTCGTTGGCGGCTCCACGCGTATCCCGAAGGTCCAGCAGTTGGTGCGCGATCTGTTCGGCAAAGAACCGAATCGCACCGTGAACCCGGACGAAGTCGTCGCCGTCGGCGCCGCGGTCCAGGGCGGCGTTCTGGGCGGCGAAGTGAAGGACGTGCTCCTTCTCGACGTCACCCCGCTCTCGCTCGGTATTGAAACGTTGGGCGGCGTCTTCACCAAGATGATCGAAGCCAACACCACGATTCCGACCCGCCGCAGCGAAACCTTCTCCACCGCCAGCGACAGCCAGCCGTCGGTCGAGATCAAGGTCTTCCAGGGCGAACGCGCCATGGCCGCCGACAATCGCTCGCTCGGTGTCTTCCAGTTGGCTAACATCCCGCCCGCCCCGCGCGGCGTGCCGCAGATCGAAGTCACCTTCGACATCGACGCCAACGGCATTCTGAACGTCACGGCCAAAGACAAGGCCACCAACAACGAGCAGAAAATCACCATCACCTCCTCTTCCGGCCTCAGCAAGGAAGAAGTGGACAAGATGGCCCGCGAAGCCAAGGAAAACGCCTCCGGCGACCAGAAGCGCAAGGACGGCGTCGAAGCCCGCAACCGCATCGACGGCCTGATCTACAGCGTCGAAAAGACGCTCAAGGATCACCGCGACAAGGTCAGCCCGGAAGAGGCGACCGCCGTCGAGGAAGCCCTCGAGAACGCCAAAAAGGCTCGTGACGAAGGCTCGCCCGAAGGCATCAACGCCGCCAGCGACAAACTCACCACCGCCAGCCATAAGCTCGCCGAAGTCATGTACAAGGCGTCGCAGGGTGGCGCGGCTGGCCCCGGTCCGGACGGCGCGGGCGCCGGCGCTCCGCCGCCGCCGAACGACGCCAAGAAGGACGAAGTTGTGGATGCCGAGTTCGTCGACGTCGACGACAAAGGCAAGAAGTAACAACCACTCAAATTGGGCGGGGGCCGCACGGCCCTCGCCTCGTTAGGAACCTCCAATGGCCCAGCGGAAGGACTATTACGAAACCCTCGGCGTCAGCCGCGATGCGTCGCAGGACGACATTCGCAAGGCGTACCGGCGTCTCGCCCGCAAGTACCACCCCGACCTGAACCCAGGCGACAAAGCCGCCGAGGAAAAGTTCAAATCCGTCTCCGAAGCCAACGAAATTCTCGGCGACGAAAAAAAGCGGAAGATGTTCGACCAGGTCGGCTTCTACTCCGATTCCGGCATCCCCGGCGGCGGCGCGCATGGCCAGGGCGGCCCCGGCATGGGCTTCGGCGGTTTCGATTTTTCCGATTTCCTGAACCAGCAGAATGCCGGCGGCGGCGGACGAAAACGCCCCCACCCGCAGGAAGGCGCGCCCGGCGGCGAAGGCGGCGGCTTCCGCGATATCTTCAGCCAGTTCTTCGGTCAGCGCGGCCAGGGTGGCCCCCAGCACGCCGGCCCCGAAAAGGGCTCGGATCTGGAATACACCCTCAGTATCGATTTCTGGCAGTCCATCAAGGGCACCCAAGCCCGCATCAACATCTCCCGCCAGGACGCCTGCGTCACCTGCCACGGCTCCGGCATGGGCTCCGGCGGCCCCGTCACTTGCCCGGAATGCGCCGGCAGCGGCAATGTCACCCAGATGGCCGGCGCCATGCGCTTCACGCTCAACTGCCCCCGTTGCAACGGCACCGGCAAGCTGCAAGGCTCCTGCCACACCTGCAAGGGCGAAGGCCGCCTGGTCCGGATGGACTTTGTCGAAACGCGCATCCCGCCCGGCGTCGCCACCGGCACGCGCATGCGGGTCGCCGGCAAAGGCAACGCCGGCACCGGCGGCGGCCCGGCCGGCGATCTCTACATCAACATCCGCGTCGAAGATCACGCGTTCTTTGAACGCGAAGGCGACAATATCGAAATCACCGTGCCCGTCTCCGTGCCGGAAGCCGCCCTCGGCGCCAAGATCGAAGTGCCAACCATCGACGGCCGCGCGCTGCTCAAAATCCCCATGGGCACGCAAAACGGCCAGAAATTCCGGCTCCGGGAGAAGGGCGTCTACAATGCCCGCAAGGAGACCCGCGGCGATCAAATCGTCCAAATCGCCGTGCAACCACCCAAAGCCAACGACGAACGCACCCGCGAACTGCTTCGTGAACTCGCGGAACTGCATCCCGAGGATCCGCGCGAAGAGATGTGGACCAAGGTATAACAGGTAGATCCCATGGCGAAGCGATCCAAGGCCGCATACATGATCTCCGCCGTCGCGCTGCAGTATGATCTGCATCCCCAGACGCTGCGACTCTACGAGCGTGAAGGTCTCCTAAAACCCAGCCGCAGCGACGGCAACACCCGCCTCTACACCGAAGAGGACCTGGAACGGCTGGAGGTCATTCTCAAGTTGACCCGCGAACTCGGCGTCAATCTGGCCGGCGTCGAGATCATCCTCAACATGCGCGAAAAGATGGAGGAGATGCAGCGGCAGATCGAACAGTTCGTCGCCTCTCTGAACGAGGAACTGGTCCATCAGTCCCGGCCCCAACCGGCCACCAGCAACTCGCTCGTCCCCGTCAACCGCAGCTTCGGCATCGTCCCCGTCACCGCCCCGGCAGCCAAGACCCGCAAAAAGAAGATCTAGGGCTGCAGCGCCGAATACGTCATCTGCACGAACGCCTGCCGCTCGTCGCTGCCGCCTTCCCGGTGGATCATAAAGATCCCAATCAGGTCGTTCTTCGGGTCCAGAAAACAGAACGTGCCGTACCGCCCGCCGTGGCCGAACGTCCCGGCCGCCATCGGCTGCCCGCCGGCGTCTTCCTTCATCACGAACCACCCCAGCCCCCAACCCGCGCCCGGCGTGCCCGTCTTCAAATCACCCGTCTGCGATGTCCGCATCACCTTCAATCCCGCCGGACTCAGCAACCGGAAGTTCCCGTGTTTCCCCTGGTTCAGGATCGTCTTATACAGCACGAGTAAATCCGCCGCCGTCGAATACAACCCACCCTCCGGCAGCGAATACTTCGCCCCGTCGCGAAACTTCATCTTCCCCTCGCCCAGCGGATCGGACGTATACTTCACCGGCTTCCCATCGCGCAAAATGTAGGCGGTGGGCATCCGGTGCCACTTATCCTTCGGCGGAAAGAAATAGGTATCCTTCATCCCCAGCGGCTCAAAAATCCGCTTGGCCATGTACACTTCCAGCGGCTGCCCGCTGATCACTTCCACAATCCGCGCCAGCGTCGCAATACCCTCGTTCGAATACTGCCACTTCGTCCCCGGCTCAAACTCCAGCGCCTGCTGCGACAGAATCAGCGTCACATCCGCCAGCGATTTATGCAGCGCCCCATGCAGCTCCCCAATCCCCGCCGGCGGGTTCAGCATCATCCCAGACGTATGCGTCATCAGGTCGCGCACCGTAATCAACCGCGACGGCTTCTTCAACAACCGGCTCCCATCGGCATGCGTCTCGGCGATCACCATCTGCCCGCGAAACTCCGGCAAATGCTTCTCCACCGCGTCCGCCAGCGACAACCGCCCCTCCTCGGCCAACTGCATCGCCGCCAGCGCCACAATCGGTTTCGTCATCGAATGCAGCTGAAAGATATTCTCCTTCGTCATCGGTTGCCGCGTTTCCATGTCGGTATAACCGACGGCCTCAAACTGCGCCACCTCGCCCTTGTGCGCCACCAGCGTCACCACGCCCGCCGCCTTCCCTGCGTCCACGAATTCCTTCATCCGCGGCGCAATCCCAGCCAACTTGGCCTTATCAATCGCCTGCGGCAACACCGGCAAACTCACCATCAGCAGCAACGCAACAAATCGCATACGGATGATTGTATGGCAACATGTAACTTGCATGGCGGTTACCCTCTCCGATTTTCTTAGTTCCGTACCGCTTTCGGATGGAATCCACCAAATTTCTCCCCCCCGGCCCTTCCAGCACGCCGAAGAGGAATACGACTCCCACCGGCCCGCGGATCAGTGGACACCCGAGTTCATTTCCCAGGAAGGTGCCAATCTCGTCGCCTTCTTCCAAGCGCATGGCTACTCTCCCGGCACACCGATCCTCGAAATCGGCTGCGGCTCCGGCTTCATGACCGCCAGCCTCGCCACCCAACCCGCTGTCGGGCATCTCCTCGCCACCGATCCCTCCCCCGCCTTTTGCCGCATCGCCCGGCGCAAAATTGCCGACTTCCCCAACGCCGCCGCTCGCGTCGATTTCGGCGTCATGCTTGCCGAAGACGTACACCTCATCACACCCGGCGCCGTCCCGCTCATTTTTCTACGCAGCGTCCTCCACCACATTGCCGACGTCGACGATTTCCTCGCCAAATGCGCCTCTGTCCTCCCCAAGGGCGGACTCCTCATCTGCGAAGAACCCTACTACGACGGCTACGTCATGATGGGCTTCCTCGCCCAGTTCATCCCGGACGCCCTCGCCGCCGCCGGCCACACTTGCACCGACGACGACCACGCCCACATCAACAACTTCATCGCCACCATGCAGTTCTATGCCCGCCGCGACCTCGACAAATCGGAAGCCGAAGACAAACACCTCTTCCGCCCCGACGAACTCTTTGTCAGCGCTCGCGCGGTCGGACTGGACCTCCACCACCATCCCAACTGGCACGTCACCATCGCAGCGGACAAAAATCTCGCCAACCGCATCGGCTACTTTGAAAACTTCTTCGCCTTCTACATCCGCAAATGCATGGGCTGGCCGCAGCCCCTGGTCGACCGCGTCATCCCCGCCACCCGCAAATACTTCCGCTACTTCGCCCCCCTGGAATCGGCCACCAACACCGCCCCCTACTGCTTCGGAACGTTCGTGTTCACCAAACGCTGATAGAAAAACACCGTCGTGTGCAGCGTCCCATCCCCGCTCCGCGCATACTCCGGCACCTCGCCCCACCGCGTATACCCCAGCACCTCACACAGCCGTTCCGCCTCCCCGCCCTGCCTCGTATCCATCAGGATCAACGTAATCCCCCGCCCCACCGCCACCCGTTCCAACTCCCCCATCAGCGCCCGCGCCAGCCCCCTCCGCCGCGCCCTCCGGTGCACGAACAGCTTCCCCGCCTCCGCCCTGTGCCGCCCATTCGCCCGCATTTCGCACATCAGTTGCACCGCCCCCAACACCTCCCCGCCCTCCAGCGCCACAATCAACTCCCGCTCCCCCGCCCGCATCGCCGCAAACACCCCGCGCCAATACTCCTCCGCCTCCGCCAACGCCAACGGCGGCAGAAACCCGATCGACGCCCCACTCTCCACTGCGTCAATCAGCAACCCCGCCAGCCCCGCCAACCAGCCCTCCGCCTCATCGGCCAAAAGACCCCTTATTTCCCAATCTCGCGCGTCTACATTCATATGAGACTTATATTCTCACTACTCGCCGCCACGATAGCCCTCTCCGCCCAATCCCCCGCCGCACAAGGCTACGCCTACTTCGGCCTCGACAATCCCGCCGGCCACAACTTCGAATACAACAGCGTCGGCGCCGGCGCCGATGTCTTCGTCTACAAAGGAGTCGCCTTCTCTCCCTCCGTCGGCTACCTGTTCGCGAACGGCAACGATGGCGGCAAACTCGCCATCGTCACCGCCAACGCCAGCTATCACTTCCTCCGCGGGAAAGGCCCGTTGGAACCCTTCGTCACCGCCGGCTACGCCGCCTTCGCCAACTTCGGCGGCGGCCAGTCCATGTTCAACTACGGTGGCGGAGCCAACTACTGGTTCAAAAAACGAATCGGCTTCCGCGCCGAAGTGCTCAACTTCCAGACGCGGAACTACCGCGAACTCACATCCATCCGCTTCGGCGTCTCGTTCCGCTAAAGCCGGACAATCTTCTCCGAAACCAGACCCTTCATCGCATTCCGCGTGTCCACAATCAGCTTGGACGCCGCCAGAACATCCGTGTAAACGAAGTCCTTGTGATCGGTGACAATCACCACGCAGTCAGCCGCGGCGCACCCTTCGGCCACGTCACTGGCTTCCAGCTCCTGCCCCTCGTGATGCAGGTCTTCCACATACGGATCGCTATACGTAATACGCGCCCCGCGTTCCTGCAACAGGTGGATGATGTCCAGCGCCGGCGACTCGCGCACGTCGTCGATATTTTTCTTATACGCCACGCCCAAAATGTGGATGTGCGAACCCTTCACAGCCTTGCTGTGCTCGTTCAACGCGGACTGAATCTTGTCCACCACAAAGTGCGGCATCTGCCCGTTGATGTACCCGGCCAGTTCGATGAACCGCGCCTCAATCCCCGCCTGCCGCGTCTTCCAGCTCAGGTAGAACGGGTCGATCGGAATGCAGTGCCCGCCCAGCCCCGGCCCCGGATAAAACGGCATGAAGCCGAACGGCTTGGTGGCCGCCGCGTCGATCACTTCCCAGACGTTGATCTTCATCCGGTCGCACATCAGCGCCAGCTCGTTCACCATGCCGATGTTGATCATGCGGAAGGTGTTTTCCAACAGCTTCACCATCTCCGCCACGCTCGTGGAACTCACCGGCACCACAGTCTGCAGGGATTGGGCATAGAACATCCGCCCCAACTCCGTGCAGGCCGGCGTAATCCCGCCCACCACTTTCGGAATGTTATAGGTCTGGAAATTCGGATTGCCCGGGTCCACCCGCTCCGGCGAAAAGCACAGGAAGAAGTCCACGCCGCACTTCAACCCGCTCTTCTCCAGCATCGGCAGCAACAGTTCATCGGTCGTCCCCGGATAGGTCGTCGATTCCAGGATGATCAACATCCCCGGATGCAGATACTGCGCGATCTTCTCCGTCGCCGCGACAATATACGACATGTCCGGATCTTTCGTCTTCCGCAACGGCGTGGGCACGCAGATGTTGATCGTGTCCACCTCCGCCATCCGCGCGAAATCAGTGGTCGCCGACAACTTCCCCGAAGCCACATGCGGCCCCAGCACCGACGTCGGCACGTCCTGAATATAGGACTCCCCGCGGTTCAACGTGTCCACTTTGGACTGCGTAATGTCAAAACCCAGCACCGGCAGACCGGCACGCGCGAACTCAACCGCCAGCGGCAGGCCCACATACCCTAGCCCCACAATTCCCGACACCGCGGTACGGTTTTGAATCTTATTGGCAAGAAAATCGAAATGGCTCATCGGATCCCAACACTCCTATCGGCAGTAACGGCCGGTTACTATAATCTCGGCCGGGCCAACCATCATTACGTCGCTCTCATTGGTCGGCCACCGGAACTCTAACGGTCCGGCAGGCGTGTTCACGGTCATCGTTCGACCCGTAAATCCGCGCAGAATAGACGCCACCGCCGCCCCCGTCGAACCCGTGCCGGAGCTCATCGTCTCCCCCGCGCCGCGTTCGAAAAACCGGACGTCGATGTTCAGCCCATCCATATGGCGCACAAACGAAACATTCGTCCGCTTCGGAAACCGCGGATGCCGTTCGATCGCCGCGCCCAGCGATCGCCAGTCGAAATCAAAATTCTCTACAAACACCGCGCACTGCGGGTTGCCCACCCACAGAATCGTGCAGTCGTAAATCTCGTCACCCACGCTCAGCCCGCAGCGAACCTCATCCGGCTCCACCCGCGGACAGCCCATGTTCATCTCGAACAGGTACTTGTAGCCGCTATGCTCCAGCAGCCGCAGATGCTTCGTGCCCCCGCCGGTCACAATCCGCATCTCGGTGCCCGAATAGCCATTGGCCAGCGCGAACGCCGCCGCGCACCGCGTCCCGTTGCCCGACATCTCCACTTCCCCGCCATCGGGGTTGAACAGCCGGATGCGCAGGTCCCCGCCCTCCGGCGGATTGTCCAGCCGGGAAACCAGCAACCAGCCATCCGCGCCCGCGCCCGTATGCCGGTCACAGATCGCAATCGCCGCTTCCGCCAACCCCTCGCCCGGGGCCTCGTCCGCCCACGTCAGCAAAAAGTCGTTGCGCGCCCCGTGGGCTTTCGTAAATGGAATTTCCATACAGGTTTAAGGAGTCGACCGCCGCCAGATTTCTATCGCCGGCTCACCTTTCGTCTCTACCATTTTCACACGGGAGTACCGCCGCAGCTTCGAAGCATTTTCCGCCATGCTTTTCGACAGCGGATCCCCCGCAATCGCCACCACCCACTCCTGCCACAGAAACAGGTCCGGCCGCTGCAAAATGCCCTGAAAATACAACCCGTCGCCGTCGTGCACCGTCTGCGCCAGCGGAATCCCCGCATCCCGGAAAATCGCCGTCTGGTCGCCAAAATGCGCCACAATTCCCCGCCCCGGGACATATTTATCGCGTAGATAATCCGCCGCCTCCGCCGTCCACGCCCGCCGCGCGTTGCTGTTTACCTGGCTCTCTTTCCACGTCACCCAGTTCTCCTGCTTCGGATACGCCAGCCACGGACTCACCGCAATCAGCACCAGCAGCCCCGTCACAATCCGCCGGCTCCCATGCGGCAACACCGCCGGCAGAGACGCCACCGCCAGCGCCAACAGCGGCAGCACAATCATCCCGTACCGCGTGTTGTAGTAGCTGAACGGATGCAGGTTCGGCACGAAAATCGTCGCCCCGCTCCCATGCATGCTCCACACAAAAAACAACGGCCCCAGCAGCAGGAAACAAATCGGCCACCAAGCCCGCTTCACCACCACGCCCAACAACCCCAGCCCGCCCAAGACCACCAGCGGCACCCCCGTAAACAGCCGCCCCGACATCGCGTAATACCGCGCCGCCGTCAGCCAGTCCCCATCCCCCGGCGCCCGTTCCAATCCCTTGTCAATCGATTGCTGGTAGATCCACTTCGCCGACCCCACCCCGTGATAAAAATCCAGCGCATCCCCATGGAAAACGTAGTTATGCCCCAGCCAGTACAACGGCCCAATGGAGGCAATCACGCCCACCAAAATCCCCGCCCACCGGTTCCGCCAAAAGAAGTACAAAACGACAAACGGAATCAGAAACCAGCCTTCATACCGCGTCATCGTCCCCGCCAACAGCCCCACCCCCGCCAGCCACGGGTTCTCCCGTAAGGAGCCATATAGCGTCAGCAAAACCGCAAAAACAAACACCGCCTCCGTCATCGCCAGCGATTGCAGATACAGCAGGTTCGGGTTCAGCGCAAACACCAACACCGCGGTCCAAGCCGCGAACTCGCAGTTGTAGCTGTGCCGAGCGATCAGGAACAACAACACCCCGGCCGCCACAAAACAGACGGCGTTCGGAATCGCCCCCGCCAGCCCCGACGTCCACAGCGCGTCGTAGGAAGCAAACGGCATCATAAGCACATGCGGCAGCGGCAGCCACACCGTGCCGATCTGCGCATACCCCGGCGTCCGCCCGTCCAGAATCCGCCGCGCAATATTCAAATGCGCCGACGCGTCCCCATACCAGTGCAAATAGCCGTTGCGCCAGAAGTAGAAGACCGCCAGCGCCGATAAAACAGTCAGGAATAGCAGGGCTCCCCACGGCACGCCGGCCCGGGCCGCGAAGTTTTCCCTCCGCGCGGGCCGGCGCTCCGCCGGGCGCCTAGAAGTCCGTGAACTTTTTGAACTCTTGGAAGCGGCCATCAATCTCCGCGCGCGTCAAAGTACGGAAACGGTCCACGCCAAACCGTTCACAACAGAAGCTGCCCATCACGCTGCCATAAATCACCGCGCGCGACAGTTCACGCCGGTCAATGTGCCCTTGGCCCAGGTCGATCCCCTGCTGCGCCAGATAGCCGTTAAAGCCACCCGCGAAACAGTCGCCGGCGCCAGTCGGGTCGAACACTTCTTCCAGCAAATAGCCCGGAACGATGAAGTAATCGTCGCCGCGGAACAGCATCGCGCCGTACTCGCCGCGCTTGATCACCACGGTGTTCGGACCCATGTCCTGAATCACCCGCGCCGCCTTGCGCAGATTGTTCTCGCCCGATAGCAGCCGCGCTTCCCCGTCGTTGATCAACAGGAAATCCCAGCCCTTCAGCGTCTGCAGCAACTCTTCCCGCGCAATGTTGATCCACAGGTTCATCGTGTCGCCGCCCGTGATCCGCGGTTTGGTCATCTGCGCGCGCACGTTCCGCTGCAGCGTCGGCTGGATGTTGCCCAGGAACAGGTACTCGGCGTCTTTGTAGGCATCCGGCAGCTTCGGGTCGAAATGTTCGAAAACATTCAGATCCGTCACCAGCGTCTCCCGGTCGTTCATATCGGCCGAGTACACGCCCTTCCAGAAAAAGGTCTTCCCCGGCGTCCGTTCCAGCCCGGCGAGGTCAACGCCCCGCGACGCCAGCAGGTCGGTGTCTTCCTGGGCGAAATCATCGCCCACCACACCAACAATCTTCACCGGAGAAAAGTAGCTCGCCGACAAGGCGATATAGGTGCACGAACCGCCGAGCATCCGCTCGACCTTCCCGTGCGGAGTTTCGACGCCGTCATATGCGACGGAGCCAACGACGACAATGGACATCTTTACATTCTAGCCGCCCCGCCGCCGCCCGTGCGAAAATCGCCGCACCCAACCAGCGGCTATTTGTACTCCGACCGGCTTACGCGCCCGTCTTTGTTGGCATCCAGCCGGTCAAACTCCGCCGCCGCCTGCGACGACTGCCGGTTATAGCCAAACTCCAGGCGAGTCAGATACCCGTCGCCATTCTTATCGAGCCCGGAAAACCCGCTGGTAATCGGCGAAGAGCTCGTCCGCTTGGGCGCGCCGCCCACCTGCACGGTCTTCGTCGTAGTGATCACCGGCTTCTTCTTGTCCGCGGCCAGGGCCGGCATCGCCAATAAGGCAGCGCAAATCAATAGACCACGCAAACGCATAAACCCCACAATACTACGAAATAGGTGCCACTCACTGTTATCCCCCGGTTTTCCCAGGCCATCCCGCTAACCATCCCATTCCCAGCGGCTTATAGAGAATTTCGACCCAAGGAAAAACACCCCCACCCCGCCCACCCCCTCAGAAAATCTAAAACACAAAATTACACACAACTCGGCGCGGCCCTACGCCGTGCCCCGAAAAGAAGGCGCAGCCAACCCAGCCAGCCGCGCCCCATCCCGCAAACGATGACGAACTACGGCTTCGCCGGCGCCACCGCCGGCCGCACAGGAAACTTCGGCGGATTGGCCACAAACTCCGCCACATCCTTCGCCGCCTTCGTCTCCACACCCGGCTTCTGCAAAAAGCCCAAATCCCGGAACCAGTCTATAAACCGCAGCTGCCACGTCCCCAGCGGCGTGTCCCCTCGGTCCAACAGCGCCCCGCCGTGCCGCCCGTTCCCATACAGGTGCATCTCAATATTCGGCACCGCCGCCATCAGCATGGCGTTGTAATACTCCATCGCCCAAATGGCGTGAATGCGATCCCCCGACCCCGGACAAGCAATGAACGCCGGCGGCACATTCTTCGGAATCGGCGGCGCCGTCCGGTTCCGCGCAAACGGCGTCGGCCCCGGATAGACGATTCCCACAAAATCCGGCCGCGACGAAACACCCTTCAGCGGATCCCCGTCGGCGCTGTTCTTCTTGTCAAACTCGTCATACAAAACCGCCGCCGGCGCCGACAACTCCGCCCCCGCCGAGAACCCCATAATCCCAATCTTGTTCGGATCCAGGTTCCATTCCTTGGCATAAGCCCGCACCATCCGGATCCCTTGCAGCGCATCGTTTACCGCGTCCACCTCGGCCACGTAACCGTCTTTCCGCAACCGGTTCCGCAGGATCACCGTATTGATCCCAAAATTGTAAAAGTACGACACAAAATCCGCGCTCTCCGACCCCACGTTCAGCGTATTGTGCCCGCCGCCAGCCGCCAGAATCACCACCGCGCCCGTGTTAATCCCCTTGTCCACCGGATGAAACTCGATGGACGGATTGTGGATGTTGATAATGCTCGCAATCCGCCCCGGCACGGACTGGCTCATGTTGTAAACCTCAGCCTCCCGCACCTTCTCGGCCTTCAGGAACGGCGACCCCGCCGGGTACAACGGCACCACCACGCCCCCAGGCAGAATCGGCTGCGGCGCATACGGCCCCGCGCCAGCGGGACCCGGCTTGGGAACGCCCATCGGGGCCGGCAGCGGCGGCAACGCGCCCTGCCCATAAGCACCAGCGGCAATCAGCAAGCCCAAAAGGAACGAAAAGAAGTGAATACGCATGATGAGAGTTTGGCTCTCATCATATCCCCTTACACAGCGGTGCCGAACACCGCCCCCACGCCCGCCGTCAACGCCATCGCCAGCGCCCCCCAAAAGGTGACCCGCGCCGTTCCCGCCCAAACACCTGCCCCGCCAGCCTTCGCCGCCACTCCCCCCAACAGCCCCAAAAACAGCAACGAAGTCCCGGAAACCAGCGGAATCAACATCGTCTCCGGCCCAAACGCCGTCACCACCAGCGGCAACGCCGCCCCCACCGCGAAACTGGCCGCCGACGCCAGCGCGGCCTGCATCGGCCTGGCGCTCAGCACTTCCGTAATCCCCAACTCATCCCGCGCATGCGCCCCCAGAGCGTCATGCTTCATCAACTGGTCCGCCACCTGGTCCGCCAGCGCCGGCTCCAACCCACGCGAGACGTAAATGGCAGCCAACTCCTGAAACTCGTGGTCCCAGTCGGTCTCCAACTCCAGCTTCTCCCGCGCCAGATCGGCCTGTTCCGTATCGGCCTGGGAATAAACGGAGACATACTCCCCCGCCGCCATCGACATCGCCCCAGCCACCATCCCCGCAATCCCGGCGACCATGATGGACGCATGCCCCGTATGCGCCGCCGCCACGCCAATCACCAGGCTGGCGGTAGAGACAATCCCGTCGTTGGCCCCGAGCACCGACGCCCGCAACCACCCAATCCGATCGGTCGCATGACGTTCAATATGACGAGAGTGCATCCCCCATCATCCCCCAGATTCCCCTTGGTACCGTGACACCAGCAAACTCCGTAATTTCCGATTTCCCCGACCCACTGACTCCGTCCCATAACGGCCCCACCACCGCCACCCGCCGGGAATCCCCAAATTGCTAGGATTTCCCCTGGAGCCGGGCTACCGGAAAACTCCGTAATCTCTGATTTCCCCGACCCTGCCTTCCGCCAAACTAACCCGCATTTCTCACAAAGTAATGGCAAAAAGCCGTTAAATCTGGCATAACTGTGTTTCCACACAAGCAGTTACGAACCAAACAAAACGGCTTTCGCTATGACAGAGTGTACCCAATCCAGTTT
>JBIKOG010000027.1:0-52500 GCA_044358225.1 Bryobacteraceae bacterium
AGCCCTCGCCAAACAGGCCGCCCAGCAGGGGTTTCAACTTGTACCGGCATAGTGCCTTCAACCTGGATACCTCCAGAGCCACACCCCGCCTAATCACTGGGTTCGGAGTGTGGTTTCTGGAGAGGATTTGTCTGAGCCTTTCGCAACCTCACTGGCTGATCACCGAGAATACGAAGTCAGCAATCTCTTCCCCACTCCGGTCCAGCCCGGTGGCAACGTATTGCCCGCTATCAAACGCGGACACCGGCACCAGCGCACCCGTCGCCCCCGTCCACACTACCCGCCCGCTATCGATGTGCCGGATGGATACCTGTTCCATCCCCGTCACCCCCTTCCACTCAAACCGGATGAAAGCCACGTCAGCCCGCACGCTCACAGACTGCGGCTTGGCCTCCGCCGCCCGCACGCTCCCCGGTGTCAACACCACCGCCAGCACCACCGGCGCCGGCGTCCCAAACTCCCGTGGCCTGCCCACCCACAAGCAAACCAACAACACCGCGGCCGCCGCCAACGCTCCCATCCACCACGCGTACCGCCGCCCGCCGAACTTCCGGTCCAACCCCCGCGCCACCGCCAGCCTCTCCCGCGACCGCGGATGCGCAGCCATATAGGTCTCCCACTGCGCCCGTTCCGCCAACCCCATCCCCCCGCCCACATACTCGTCCATCAACTCAGCCTCCACCGCCTCCCCCAACGCCCAAAACGCCTCATCGCCAAACAGGCGCGACTCCACCACCTCCCGCTCGCCCGCGCCCAACGTCCCCAGAAAATACCGCCGTAACTGCAAATCATCCGTCACGTTAAGATATGCCTCCCCGCCCCGTTTCATTACCGCCTAAACACGCCCGCATACACTCCTCCAACTTCCCCCGAATCCGGCACATCCGCACCCGCAACGCATTCCCATCAATTCCCAACTCCTCCGCCAGCACCGCCCGGTTCCGAATCCGCTCCGCCCCCCGGCTTTCGTAAAACCGTCCAATCCACCCCCGCGCCTGCGGTGCCAACCCGTCCAAGCAGCTCTCCAAACACGCCCCCCGCCCGTCCTCCACAACCGGTTCCGGTGCCGCCATCCGCGCCCATTCCACCTCCGCGAACTGCGGCTTCTTCCACTGCTCCCGCGCCACGTTCCGCGCAATCCCCAATACGTAACTCTCCACCGTCGGCTCCACCGCCACCCCCTCTGCCAGCCGCCGCGCCGCCCGGTCCAACGTCTCGTCCGCGCACACCTCCCCCATCGCCACCCGCCGCGCCGCGAAGAACATCAGCAACCGCCGCCGCAACCGCTCATACCGCTCCCCAGCCGCCGTCCGGTCCGGATCCAGCGCCGCCAAAAACCCATCGAAACTGGAGCGATCTATCGCCATTCTCCCTGCAACACAAACCCCGCCCAGAAGTACGGATGCTGCCACCGGGCCTTCGCCGCCAACCGCCGCTGCGCCTCCCGCAACGCCTCCGCCGCCGTCCGCCCGTCCCGCAGCATTCCCGCATAAAACTCCTTCATCAGCTCCGCCGTCGCCCGATCATCCACCTTCCACAAACTCGCCACCACCCGCGGCACACCCGCCTGCTGAAACGCCCGCGCCAATCCCAACAGCCCCTCCCGCTTCATCTCCTTCCCCAGCGCCGTCTGGCACGCGCTCAACACCACCAGCCGCGCCGGCACCCGCATGTTATAAATGTCCCGCAACCGCAGGCTCCCCCCGCTCAGCACCAACTCCGTCCGCTCCGGCCGCTCCGTGTCCAACAAGCTGTGCGCGGCGAAATGCAGAATCCCCGCCCGCGCTCCCAGCACGGCCGCCCGCGTCGCCGCCGCCCCCACCGCCAGGCTCGCTTGCCCCTTCGGCGCCAACCCCACAATCCCATCCCCCTCCATTCGCGCAAACGCCAGCCGCGCCAACTGCGGCGCCACCGGGTCGGCAAACACCGCAATGCCCTTCCCCCCTGCCACCGGCAACGCCCGCAGCCCCGCCACCGCCGAGGCCGATGGCGCCAGCACCACCGTCTCCGCCGGCGCAAACGCCACAAACGGCAGGTACTGCAACGCTCCATCGGCCACAATCAACAACCGCTTCGCCCGCACCCCCGGCAACAATAGCCGCGCCAGCGCCGCCCCGTCCGGCTTCCCCTCCGGCTGCCGGTAGGCCTCATACGCCCGCCGCGCCGTCGCCTCCAACACCGCCCGCCCCGGCAACGTCCGGTGCGTCACCCCCGCCCGCGTCACCACGAACAGGTGGCTCGCCTTCTCCCCCAACGCATATTCCACCAGCGTCGTGTCCGCGTCCAGCACCCGCTGCTGCACCTCTTCCACCGTCAACGTCGCCGCCGCCGCCGCGCCCTGAATCCCCGCGTCCCCCAACGCCTCCACCATCGCCCGCGCCCGCGCCCGTTCGCTCATCGCAAACGCCCGCCGCCCATCCCCCTTGTCCAACTCCAGCAAAACTTCAATCAAAAATTCATACCGGTTCTGCACATACCCGATATACGTCGACCGCAAGTCCCGGTCCGACAACCGCTCCCGCAACCCCTCCGCCAGCTCCACCGCCCGCGCCATCGCCTCCTCGGCCGCCGCCAGGTCCCCCTGTTCCCGTTCCAACAGCGCCAACACCTGCCGCGCATACGCCTCCCCGCCCCGGTACTTCACCGCCGCAAACATCCCCGCCGCCTCGCGAAATGCCTCCCGCGCCCGCGCCGTCTCCCCCGCCGCCTGCAAGTACAATCCCCGCCGCGTCAGCGTCGAAGCCACGCCCCGCGGCTCCCCCACCTCCTTCCGCAGCGCCAATGCCTCCTCCAATCGCGCCCCCGCCCCGGCCAGCTCCCCCGCCTTTAAATCCAGCATCGCCAGCGAACTCAACACCTCCGCCTGCGTCTTCTTGTCCCCCTGCCCCCGCGCCAACCCCAACGCCTCTTCAAAGTACGGCCGCGCCTTCCCCGCATTCCCCCGATATCGGTACAGTTCTCCCAAACTGAACAACGTCGTCGCCAGTGCCGCCGGCTTCCCCAACGTCCGCTGTAAGCCCAGCGCCTGCTCCATATACTGGAACGCTCGCGCGTTCTCATCCAGGTTGTAATACAACACTCCGATGTCCCGCAGTGTCAACGCCTCGCCCGCGCGATTCGCCGTCTCCCGCATCAGCCGCAACGCCCGGTCGTAGTACCCCAACGCCTGCTGCCGCTCCCCAATCCCGTCGTGGATAAACGCCAACACACGAAGGTTCACCGCCTGCGCCGGCTTCTCCCTAATCTGCTCATGCAGCGCCAGCGAGCGCAACAACGCCTCCCGCCCCTCGTCCACCCGGCCCTGTTCAAACAACGTCAACCCGTCGTTGTGGAGCCGCTCGGCCTCCTCCTTCACCGCGTCCGAAGATCCCTGTAGCAGCAAAAAACCCAATAAAAACCAAGCGGGCACCCCCGTATTGTATGCCCCTAGGGACGCAGGAACAACTGGCCATTCAGCTTAACCCCGGCTCCATTCGGGTAGAACTCCAACGAATACATCTGCCGCCCCGCGCCCTCAATGTCGGCCACCAACAGCCCGCCGAATACCCGATACGTCCCCACGTGCCGGTTCGCCGCGCCCACGTTCCCGCCGCCATACACCTCCGACGTCGTGTCCACAAAGCTCTCCTTGAACGATTGAAACCGGTTCCCCGGCAGGAAGGTCACAGTCCAGTTGCTCATGTACATCAGGCTGTCCCGCACCCCCGTCTTCGTCGTCCGGTTGTCGGAGTACACCCACCGCCCCTGCAGCGCCTGCTCCGCTCGCGCATCCCGCGCCGGACCCGCATACACGGCGCTCCCCAGCATCTCCCGTCCCTTCTGCCGCAACACTTCCATCCGCCCCGTCCGCCCCAGCGCCAACACGCCAAAATACACCTCCCCCCGCAGCATCATCCCGTGCCACCCGTCTAACTGCCAGCTCCGATACTCCTGCTCCGCCATCGGCACACCGCCCTGTTCCCCAAACCGCGGCGCCCCCGCCAACTGCGCCCCCTGCATTAGCTGCGCCGCCAACACCGCCGCCTGCTGACTCAACTCCTGCACCGTCCGCGGCTGCGCGATCCCCGCCCCCACCAGGATCCGCTCCTCCCCGCCATTCGACGGCTCCACAATCGTCATCGTCTGCCCCGCAATCGGGGCCGTCCGCACCCGCCACCCCTCCGGCACCCGGATCTTGAACGACCCGTCCGGCGCCGCATACTCCGCCGCCCCCACCACCGCCGAAACCATCATCATTCCAAACATGAGTGCCTTCATCGCCTCCTCCACTTCCCTATGGCGCGCCCGCCCAAAACATTACCGAACGAAATATGATGTCCCCTATGCGCATCCTCCTCGCCCTCCTCCTCCCCCTCGCCTGCGCCGCTCAACCAGACCCCTTCCTCCACTGGCTCAATCAAAAGGCCCAATCCCACCTCGATCAACGCCAACGCGCCATCGCCCAGATCACCACCCGCGCCCAGGCCGACGCCCGCCGCGCCGAAGTCCGTCGCAAAATCCTCGATAGCATCGGCGGCCTCGTCACCTACAACGGCCCCCTCCGCCCCCGCGTCACCGGCACCATTAAGGCCAACAACTACGCCATTGAAAAGGTAATCTTCGAATCCCTCCCCGGCTTCTACATCACCGCCAATCTCTACCGTCCCATCACCCCCGGCCGCTACCCCGCCATCCTCGTCCCCGCCGGCCACACACAAGAAGGCAAACCCGAAGCCCAACACCTCGCCGCCAACCTCGCCCGCAAAGGCTACATCGCCCTCACCTATGACCCCATCGGCCAGGGCGAACGCGAGCAAACCTACCTGCCCGAACTCGGCCGCGCCCTCTCCGGCGGCGGCGGGAACGAGCACATCGA
Source organism: Bryobacteraceae bacterium (assembly GCA_044358225.1). Taxonomy (GTDB): domain Bacteria; phylum Acidobacteriota; class Terriglobia; order Bryobacterales; family Bryobacteraceae. Next base: position 4,856 of record JBIKOG010000027.1, read on the forward strand.
ACTCGGGGGCCGCAGCCTCTTGATCGGCCAAAGCGTCGCCCGCTACTTCATCCACGATGCCAAACGCGGTGTCGATTACCTCCTCTCCCGCCCCGACGTCGACCCCGCCCGCCTCGGCGTCACCGGCTGCTCCGGCGGCGGCGCCATCGCCACCTACGCCGGCGCCTTCGACCCCCGCCTCAAAGTCGCCGCCTCCGCCTGCTTCATCAACTCCTTCCGCACCCTATACACCGGCCCCACCGCCGACTCCGAAATGACCCTCCCCCGCTTCCTCGTCAGCGGCCTCGACTGGGCCGACGTCTTCAACCTCCCCGCCCCTCTCCCCTGGCTCCTCCTCGCCACCACTGAGGATTACTTCACCCCCGCCGGCGCCCAACCCGTCTACGACGAAGTCCGCAATTTCTACAAGCTCTACAACGCTGAAGAAAACGTCCGCTTCGCCGTCGGCCCCGGCCCCCATGGAACGCCAAAGGAGTCCCGCGAAGAGATCTACCGCTGGATGAACCGCTGGCTGAAAAACGAAACCGCCAGCACAACCGACGAAGACGTTCGCCTCTATACCAACCACGAACTCCAGGTCACCGCCTCCGGCAACGTCGCCGGCGAACCCCAAAGCCGCAAGCTCCACCAGGTCATCCACGAGGAGTACAAGGCAACGCGCCAGCCGAAATCCCCCGCCGACCTCAAAGCAAAACTCGCCGCTCTCAACATCGCCCACACCGGCCCCGCGCCCCAACTCACCAACGGCCAATTCGAGTCCGAACCCGGCATCACCATCAACGCCAAACTCCATCGCCCCAAGGAAACTGGCCGCCGCCCCGCCGTCATCGTCATCCAAGAAAAACGCCTCCCCGTCCCCTTGTACGTCCAGCGCAGCCAGTCCACCGAAGCCATCGTCGAAGGCTACAAAAGCCAGGGTTACATCGTCCTCGAACTCGAACCCCGCGACTCCCCCGCCGTCGTCGATGGCCGCCCCTTCCTCGGCAACTGGCTGACCAACGAACGCGTCGAAATCATCGGCGGCCACCTCCCCGCCATGCGCACCCACGACATCCTCGCCGCCGTCAGCCTCCTCGAAAAACACCCCGATGTCGATCCCGCCAACATCACCGCCTACGCCCGCGGCGCCAAGGGCTTCTGGCTCCTCCTCGCCGCCGCCGTCGACCCGCGCCTCAAACGCATCTGGCTCGACCGTACCCCCATCAGCTTCCAATCCGCCCTCGAAAACCCGCTGACCAATAACCTCTTCGAGGCCCTCATCCCCGGCTTCGCCCGACACTGGGACCTCGCCGACCTGAAGACGTTAATCGGACCCGCCCGCATCTACTCCACCGACCCCACAAACTGGATGAACAAACCCGTCTTCCCCGGCCCCGGCCATCACTACCGCCACGTCGGCGAACCAGTCTTCACGCCCCAACACGTACACTAACTGTTGACACCGTACACCATCCACCGTACACTATAATCATGTTAGCCACGGAACTCCGCAAAAACCTGTTCCAGACGCTGGAGAAAGCGTCCCAGGGCGATCCAGTGATGATCGAGTACAAAGGCGTTAGCCTGCGCCTGGAAGCCACGGGCCGCAATTCGAAACTGGCCGGAGCCATTCGGCGCAACGCGATCGTCGGCGATCCGGATGCGTTGATCGGCCCGGATCAGGATCTGCTCAGTGAGCTGGACGCGAAGTGGGCCGTCGAGGACGCGAAGCTTTGAGCATCGCCTACCTCGACACCCACGTCGCGGTTTGGTTGCACGATGGGCTGGTGGAAAAGCTTACGCTGTCCGCAAAGGACGCCATTGAGGCGAGCATACTTCTCATCTCCCCGATGGTCTATCTGGAGTTTTCCTATCTCCACCAGCGCGGAAGAATCCGGCTCCCTGCGCAGCAGCTCTACACCAACTTGCACATCAGCTTCGGCGTCACCCTCTGCAACCAGAACTTCCCCCCAATTGCCGCCGCGGCCACCGAACTGCTTTGGACGAATGATCCGTTCGACCGCATCATCGTCGCGCAGTCCCAATGCAGCCCCAATTCGTGTCTGATCACCGCCGACACCCTCATCCGCCAGCACTACCCCCGCGCCATCTGGTAACCCGCCCTCCAAATCCGGTAGCATCAGAAATCCCCATGACCCGCCGCCGCGCCTTCTGGTCCGTCCTCCTCGCCGCCCAATCCGCCCACGCGCAGCAGGACCGCCTCCCGCCAGACCGCATCAAACTCCTCGCCCCCATCCTCCTCCGCCGCCAGGCCCAGGTCGACGCCCTCCGTGCCTTCCCCATCGACGACAGGACACCCCCATGGCCCCACAAGAGCTAACCGAAAAAACAGCCACCGAACTCGGGCCCCTCCTGAAATCCCGCAAGATCTCCCCCGTCGAACTCACCGACGCCTGCCTCGCCCAAATCGCCGCCCACGATAAACAGATCAACGCCTTCCTCACCGTCACCGCCGAACGCGCCCGCGCCCACGCCAAACAGGCCGAAGCCGACATCGCCAAAGGCCGCTACAAAGGCCCCCTCCACGGCATCCCCTACGCCGTCAAAGACATCATCGCCACAAAAGGCATCCGCACCACCAACGGCTCCCGCGCCACAGCCAACAACGTCCCCACCGCCGACGCCGCCGTCGTCACCCGCCTCGATCAATCCGGCGCCATCCTCCTCGGCAAACTGAATCTCCTGGAGTTCGCCATGGGCAGCGGCCAGCGCGGCCTGAACGGCCCGGCACGCAACCCCTGGTCGATCATCCATTCCCCCTCGGGCTCCTCCAGCGGCTCCGGCGCCGCCCTCGCCGCCCGCATGACGCCACTCACCCTCGGCACCGATACCGGCGGCTCCATCCGCGGCCCCGCCAAAAGCTGCGGCGTCGCCGGCATGAAACCCACCTACGGCCTCGTCCCCGTCGATGGCGTCACCACGCTCAGCTGGAGCCTCGATCACGTCGGCCCCATGGCCCGCTCCGTCGCAGACGTCGCCAAACTCCTCGAAGCCATCACCGGCCAGCCGTTCCCCCACAAGCCCAACATCAAAGGCCTCCGCATCGGCGTCCCCAAGGACTACTTCTTCACCAACGTCCACCCGGAAACCGACGCGGCCCTCCGCCAGGTGATGACACAACTCACCCAACTCGGCGCGACGCTCACTGAATTCTCCATCCCCAACGCCAAAATGTGCGGCGCCGTCTCCGCCATCATCCTCGGCTCCGAATCAGCGACCTACCACCAGAAGCGCCTCCAAACCCAGGCCGATCAATTGGACCCTCTCGTCCGCGAACGGCTCGAAGCCAACTCCTGCTACTCCGCCGTCGACTACATCCAGGCCCTGCGCCTGAAAACCATCCTCACCGCCGAAACCGACGCCGTCTTCCAAACCTGCGACGCCATCCTCCTCCCCGCCGGAAATGCTGCCCCGCTCCTCGCCGACGAAATCGTCACGACTGACATTCCGCCCGTCCCCCCGCCCCCGGCCCGCCCCGACGTCGTCAACCTCGCCAACATCACCGGCATGCCGTCGCTCGTCATCCCCTGCGGCTTCACCACCACCAAACCCACACTCCCCTTAGGCGTCCAGTTCTGCGCCCCCCGCGGAGCCGACGCTCGACTTCTGCAAATCGGTGAAGCCTACCAAAACGCCACGAACTACCACCGCCCAAGCCCTATGCGATCTTGAGCGCCAACAGCGTTCCCGGCTCCATGTACAGCCCCTGCCACTGCACGCCAAAGTGCAGATGCGGCCCCGTCACCCGCCCCGAACTCCCGCTCTCCGCCAACACCGCGCCCTTCTCAACCGTCTCCCCCACCGGCGCCAGAAACTTGGAAAGGTGCATGTACAACGTAAACAGCCCCTCCCCGTGATCCAGAACCACGAACCCACCCTCGTAATACATCTCCTCGGCAATCAATACCCGCCCCCGCGCCGCCGCCCGCACCGAGGTCCCGACCACCGCCCGGAAGTCTAATCCCTGGTGCGTACTCTGCGTCTTGCCGTTGTAGGTCCGCCGCGTCCCGAAAGGCGAACTCTGCGAGGTGTCCGTCGGCGCGCCAAACGCTCCCACCCACAACCGCTCGGACCGCGCCGCAAAGACCTTTTTCTTGATCGCCTGCTCCCGCGCAATCCGCTCGGAAACACTCTTCGGCGGCGTCACAAACTTCGGAGCAACAGTCAGCTTTCCCGTGCGATACAGATGCGGCGCCACCCGAACCTTGTGCGACCGCCCCTCTCCCAAATCCAGCACATGCACGCCCGGTTTCGTTTCCAATCCCACGGCCGCCAGCCCCACCCAACGCTTCGACGACGCGTCCAAACCAAACGTCACCGTTCGCCCCATCCACTGCCCCGCCTCCACCTTCTCCGCGAAGGAAAACAAAACGGGTGACCCCGGAAACGGAGCCCGCGGGCCAATCCGAAATGGTTCCTCAGGACTCGCAATCTGCGCCGCCAGCGGCGCTCCAGCCAAAAACGCACGGCGTAGCATCTTCCTTCCGAGCCTACCGCACATCGACAAAGCCAGGCAGAAGGAAGTCAACAGCCAAAACACTGCCCCGACAACCCCCAACTCCCGACGGGGACGAGGCGGGCAGACCCTCCGGCACCGTTCGGCCGCAACCTAACCACAGCCTTGTCCCCAGGACGCAACACACCCCGCAGGAAGCCCCAAAACCCCAAACCTACAGCGTCAGCCCCTTCAAATACTCCCGGAACACCCCACCTAAATCGTGCCGCTTCAATGCAAACTCCACCGTTGCCTGCAGGAACCCCAGCTTGTCGCCGGCGTCATACCGTTTGCCCTCGAACTTATACCCGTAAACCGGCCGGCTTCGCAGCAGATGCTTCAGCCCATCGGTCAACTGGATCTCCCCACCCCGGCCCGGTTCAACCGCCTCAATCGACGGGAAAATCTCCGGCGTCAAAACGTAGCGCCCAATGATCGCCAAATTGCTCGGCGCGTCTTCTGCCTTCGGCTTCTCCACCATATTGCGGATCCGGAACAGCCGGCCGCTCTGTCCCATGTGGTCCACCGGCTCGGCGTCCACCACGCCGTAGGCGGAGATCATATCCTTGGGCACTTCCATCAACGCCACCACCGAGGCGCCGTAAAACTCGTACACATCCTGCAACTGCCGCAAACACGGAACCTCGGAATCGATCACGTCATCCGACAGCACCACGCAGAACGGCTCCTGGCCCACCAATTCCTTAGCCCGCAACACCGCATGGCCCAAGCCGAGCGCCTCCTTCTGCCGGACATAGGAGACATCGATCATGTCGGAGATCCCGCGCACCAGAGCCAGCAGGTCTTTCTTGCCGCGCGTCTCCAACAGGTGTTCCATCTCGAAACTGACGTCGAAATGGTCCTCGATCGAACTCTTCCCTCGACCGGTGACGATGATGATGTTTTGCAGTCCGGAGTGGATCGCTTCCTCCACTCCGTACTGAATCAGCGGCTTATCAACAAGCGGCAACATCTCTTTGGGCTGCGCCTTCGTGGCAGGAAGGAACCGCGTGCCCAGGCCGGCAGCGGGAAACACTGCCTTGCGAGCTTTCGGAATCATACCCTTTCATTGTCGGTCAGAATCGAGGCTAAGCACCCTCAGATCAATCCGACAAAAATCCCTTAGCTACACCTAGTTACAGGGCACTCCATTTACAGCAAATACCCCAGGAGCTGCATTCGTTCCGCTATACGTTCCCTGGAATCCAATCTGCACCGAGCCCCCGGCCGGCACCTGTCCATTGTAAGCCGCACTGCGAACCGTCACAGCCGTCCCCGCCTGGCTCACCGTTCCGTTCCAGAGATTCGTCACCCGCTGGTTGCCCGCGAAGTTGAATGTCATCGTCCAGGTACTCCAAGCGGACGCTCCGCTATTAGTAATCGTGAGGTTGGTGACAAAGCCGCTGCCCCAGTCACTCGCGATCACATAGCCAACCCGGCAACCGGCAACGGGTGTTGGCGTAGGAGTCGGGGTCGGGGTCGGTGTCGGCGTGGGAGTCGGGGTAGGCGTGGGAGCCGTCCCACCCGAACAAGGCACACCGTTCAAGGTAAAGGAGGCCGGCGCGGCGTTCGTCCCCGAGTAAGTGGCGTTAAAGCCCAGCGTAACCGTCGCCCCATTGGCAATCTGCGCGCTCCCGGCATCCCGCATCGTCACCGTCTGCCCGCTCTGCGCATAGCTCGCATTCCACGATTGCGTCAGCGTCTGGTTCCCGCCGAACGCCCAAACCAGTTGCCACCCATTGATCGCCGCCCCGGATCCGTTGGTAATCGTCAGGTCCGCCGTGAAGCCCGAGCCCCAGTCGTTCCGGTTCAAATACGTCACCGCGCAGTTAACCGCGGGCGTCGGGGTAGGAGTCGGTGTCGGGGAGGGCGTCGGCGTAGGGGCCGGCACGCTCGAAGCCTGAATCGTCGCCAGCCGCGTCTGCTTCCCCTGAATCACCGTATTCCAGTCATCGGCCAGAATCCCGCCCGTATCGCCCGAGTTCGGATTCCAGCTCCAGTAGGTCCAGTTGAACCCACCCGTCCCCGCGCCCAGATAGGCGACCAGCGCATCCAGCCATTGCTGATCGGAGGCCGTCTGCAGCTTCGTCCCGAACTCGCCCACCAGCACCGGGGCGATATTATTCTTCTTCAAGTACCCCCAGTGCCGATCCCAGATCCCCGGCAGATTCGCCGGGTAATCCGCCGCGAAGAAGTAGGATTGCGGGTACACCGTCGACGGATAGTCGTGCGCGGAGTACACCACCCGGTTGGCGACATTCAACTGCACCGGCGCCGCGCCGGCGCCCATCAAATTCCCGCCCCACCAGTAAAAGCTGCCGTTGTGCGACTCCACGCCCTCCACGATAATCAACAGCTCCGGGTTCACCGCCAGAATCGCGTTCCCCGCCCGCTGCGCCGCCAGCCGCCAATCGGTCGTGTTCGACCCGCAGCCCCAGCACGCCGCCCCGTGCGGCTCGTTATGCAGGTCCATCCCCACAACGGTCGCGTTGCCCTTATACCGCGTCGCCAACATCTGCCAGTCGGCAATCCAACGGGACTCCGGATACGCCGCCGTATACCAAAGTTCCGACTGCCCGCCCGAATCCGGCCGGTGCCGGTCCAGAATCACCCGCAGGCCGATCTGCCCCGCATAGCCCACAATCTTGTCCATAATCTGCAAACCGTTCAGATTCGCCAGGTCCGGATTCTTGCTCAGATCAATACTGTTCGGCTGGCTCCCGGCATCGAACAACTGATTCGAATACGGCAACCGGATTGCGTTGTAGCCCAGCGATTTCATCTGGTCCATCATGCTCTTGTACCCACGTGTCCACAGTCCGTGCGGGGCGTAGTTCCCCGTCTCCATGCCGAACCAGTTCACCCCGGCGATCTTCACCGGCTGATTCCCGGCGTCCACGATCTGGCTGCCCAAGGTATGCCAATACCCGGAGTCGGCGGCGAGCAGTGCGGTGGTGCCGGCCAAAACGGCCAGCAGCGATTTCAACGTCATTCACGGTCTCCCATTTCGAGTACCTACCTGAGGGAGGTAGTATCAAACCCGAAGCAGGTATAGGCCCAAAATTTGGCCGTTACAGGAATCAACGACATAGAAGGCTACTCCCCATGGAGGTAGCCTTTCGTTTCGACAGGGAATAGGAAATCTTTACCCGTACGGCGTGGTACTTTTCTAGCGAATCGCCATCGTGACACCCGCCTGCGACTGGAATCCGCCCGCCGCAACGGTCACCGGAATCGCACCGCCCACCGGAGCCGTTGCCGGAATCCGGGCGTTGAACTGAAAGACCCCCGGCAGGATTCGGCCCGCAAACAGCAGTTCGCCCTCGCGGTCGCCGAACAGCACGCGCGCCCGCGCCACCGGCGTCCCGGACCCATCGGTGTTGCCCATCCCGGTTGCAAACAGCGTCACCACCGCGCCGCGCGCCGCCGGCGTCCCGGCGCTGTTGCGGTCGCCCGTTTCGGCGTGAAACACCACCGCCTGCCCCCTCCCTCCGGAGACAGTAAAGACCCCCGGATTCGCATCAGCCACCGGCAGATAGATCTCGTTCCCGGCCTGCCCCAGAAAACCCAATTGAAGCCGCGCAATCCCACGAATCCCGGCCGGCAGCACCGCCCCGGCCTGCCCCTCGACGGCGTAGAGCATCTCGGCCGGCTTCCCATCCACCAACAGCGAAACGTCCCCCACCGTGGTCGGCAGCGCGCCGGAGCCATCCAGCTCCGCCATCGCCATCCGCGACGCCCCGAAATCACTGCCGAACAGCGCCACCACCTGCCCCGGCGAAACGGGCCCAGCCGCGAAGCTGGCGCCATTCACCACGGCTGCCGCGGCCACGCGCGGCGTGGTCGGCTTGCCCAACAAAACGTAGTTGCTCTGCCCGGCCCGCAGCGCAAAGGGAATCACCCGCCGCGCGCCGCCGATCGTCACAACGGCCTCGTAGCTCCCCCCAAAGCCACGAAAGCGGACGGCCCCATCGGCATCGGTTCGCGTATTCAAACCGCTCCGCCATTTTCCGGAAACCAGCTCCCGCCAAATCGTCCCCGCCGGCTTCGGCGTCCAGTCGGTACGCCACAACGCGGCGTTCGGCCGGAAGTGCGCGCCCTCCCAGAACCCCCACAGCGTCACCCCGCTCAGCGCCGGATGGCTGAAGGCCATCGTCAACAGATCGGACAGATACTCGGCCTGCAGCCCCTCGTCCTCCACATCAATGTCGAGCTCGGTCATCTGCAGGTCGCGCTTGTAGGCGCCGTAGCGCGAAAGGATCTCATACACTCGCGCCGGGTCCGTCAACTGCCCTTGCATATGCGCCTGCAATCCGATGCCATCGACGGGGGCCTCCTTCAGCGTTTGCAACACCGCGTCCAACCCGGCCTGGTGCGGCGTGTCGTTGCCCCCGCCTTCAATCAGATTGTAGTCGTTCACATACAGCCGCGCCGCCGCGTCGCCGGCCCGCGCCGTCGCAAACCACGCCGCTATTGCCGACCCGCCGATAATCTTCTGCAACGTCGTGTTGGTTACCGGTTCGTTCAGCACATCCCACTCGGAAACCAGCCCCGCCGTCGCCGCCGTCGTCGTCGCGATATGCCGGTCGATCTCGGCCTGCAAGCCGCTCGGGCTCGCCGCAAACCCGCGCAGCGACACCGGCAGATACTGCCAGTCGGGCCACACCAGATTGTGCCCGCGAACCTGCTTAATCCCGTTGGCGCGCAGCCAGTCCAGCCCGCGTAGCGCCCGTTCGGGATTGACGCTCCACTCGGTCCATTTCAAGTCGTTCTCTGGCGTTGCGCGATTGAAGTTTTCCAGAAACGTGCGCCGGTAGCCGTCGGCCGCCGCCCCGGAAGCCAGCAGCAACTCCGATTGCACCGCCGTGCCGAATCCGAACTGGTGCGCCGTCATCCGGATCTCGATCCCGGCATCGGCCACCGGCTTCCCCCCCGTCATCGCGAACCACAATCACCGCGTCGCCTTTGCGCAACGTTTCAATCCGGCGCTCGGCCTCGGCCCGCCACCCTTTGTCCGCGAAGCCTGCATACGGATAGTCGCTCAGCCCCAACGCGCTGATCCGCCCACCCGGCCCGTAGTTCACCAACTCGAGCCCCGCCAGCTCAATCTCCTGCGGCCCGAACCCCACCCAGAACTGAATGGAGAAGCCGTCGGCCAAGTTCGTCTTCACCGCCCGGAACGGAATCTGGAACCGTTTCCATTCGGTCCCCGCCGACAGAAACCACTCGGCCGACTTCTGATACGGCGGCTGGTCTTCCTGCACCACGAACCGCGTATGCGCCTGCCCGTAGACGGCCGACACACTGCGCACCCACACCGTCGCCAGCAGCAGGTCTCCCTGCCGGATCCCCTGCAACGCGCGGCCCGTCAAGGTGAAGTCATACGGATTGCCTGTCCCCGCCGGAAACGGCGTCTTCAGCCGCCAGATTCGCGAAAACGGCTGGCCCGTCACATCGGCGACCGTCCAGTTCTCCGCGCCCAGGCCCTGCAACCGGAACTGCGGCGTCGCATCCGGCGGCAGCAGCGGCACCCCGGTCTGCGCATAGGCCATCGAGCCGGCAGCAAACAGGAGTGTGAACCACGGACAGAGTTGACGCATAAATCCCTTCGACGTCTCGACGTCTGTCTGATTTATCGGCGAAATGTGGAGGGAATTTTAAAAAGATTGGGATGGCGGTCGATTAGCTCTTCAGGAGCGGAAGTACGGTGGATCCCTACATACCCGGCTAGGTCTTTGCCGAATGGGGGAGCCCCCGGCCACAGCGGCCGCTCCGGAATTGCAGGACAGGCAAGCCGATGACGACGTTCTTACCGCAAGATATTGCGCAACTCACCAGCGACGCTGAATTCGCGCTCAAGGCGTACCGGACCTTCGAACGGCCCGGCCGGCCGAAGCCGGCGCAAAGCGATGCGGGCGCACAGATTCACGCCATCCGCCGGGCCATCCGGCAAGGCGATGGCGGCGCGGCCCCTTCCGGCAACGCGGATCTCATACTCACCCCGGCCGACTATCACGGCCGCTCCGGCTACCAACCGCCCGACGACGGCCGCGCCTACCGCGCCCTCGATGCCTTACGCAGCGACAAACCCGCCACCCGCCGCACCGGCCGCAAGACAACCGTCGCCCTGTTCGCCTCCGCCGGCGGCTGCGGCGTCACCACCATCGCCGCCACCCTTGCGCGGCTGCTGAGCGATTCCAACGAATCGATTGCCCTCATCGACGACACCCCGCAATCCCTGCTCGGCGCCTACTTCGGCCTGCACAGCTTCGGCGGCGGCGTCCGCACCATCACCCACCCGGACTTCGCCGAGCGTTCCTCGGTCCACATCGTCAACCGTCCCCGCGCCGTCGGCGACGACTGGGTCGCCTCGGCCTGCGAACATCTCGACGGCGAGTTTGATCGGATGATCCTCGACATGTCGCCCATGTTCCCGCCGTCTTATCTGAAGAAGGTGCTCCGCGACGCCGTCGCCATCGTCCCGCTGCTTCCCGATCTCCGCACCGCCTGCCGCCTGGAGCCGATGTTGAAACGGCTCATCGCGCTCCGCGACGAGTGCGACTCGCCGCTCCCCATCTACTTCCTTCTCTCGCAATTCGACCCGCAAGTCCGGCTCCACTGCGAAATCGGCGAGTGGTTGCAGGAGTCCTTCCGCTCGCTCGTCCTGCCGCTCACGCTGCGCCGGGGCGACGAGATCTCCGAGGCCCTCGCCGACGGCGGCACGGTCATCGACTACGCCCCCTCCTCCGGCATCGCCCTCGACTACCGCATGCTCGCCGCCTGGATCAAACAACTTCCCCCCGCCGGACCGCAGGAGTAATCTCGTGCCCACACCCAAACAGAAATTCAACTTCCAGACGCTCCTCGTCCTCCCCATCCTCGCGGGCCTCGCCCTGCTGGCCACGCTTCCGCTCACCTAGAGCGATCAACTCATCGTCGGCGTCGCCCTTTATGCCTTCTGCGTCTATCTCAACAGCACCTCAAAAAGCTACCGCGTCACGCTGATTCTCATCCTGCTCTCGGTCTTCTGCACGGCCCGCTACACGATCTGGCGCTACCTCGAAAGCTGGCGGTTCTTTGGCGTCCAGGGCTCCTCGGCCATCTCGGTCGATCTCATCTTCGTCACCCTCCTGCTCGGCGCCGAAACCTACGCCGCGCTCATCCTCGCCCTGGGCTACTTCCAGGGCTTGAAGCCGCTCGGCCGCAAGCCGATTCCGTTGCCGGAGGACTCGACCAAATGGCCCACCATCGACGTCTTCATTCCCACCTATAACGAGCCGCTGGAGATCGTCAAACCCACCGTCATGGCCGCGCTCAACATGGACTACCCGCACGACCGTTTTAAGGTCTACATCCTCGACGACGGCCGCCGCGACGAGTTCCGTCAATTCGCCGCCGACTACGGCGTCTCGCACGTCACCCGCGCCGACAACAAGCATGCCAAGGCCGGCAACATCAACGCCGCCCTCAAAAACACGAGTGCCGATCTGGTCGCCATCTTCGACTGCGATCACGTCCCCACGCGCAGCTTCCTGCAGTTGACCGTCGGCTGGTTCCTCACCAATCAGAAGCTCGGCATGGTGCAGACGCCGCACCACTTCTACTCGCCCGATCCGTTTGAAAAGAACCTCGATATCTTCAAGGAAGTTCCCAACGAAAGTTCGCTCTTCTACGGCATCGTACAAGACGGCAACGACTTCTGGAACGCCACCTTCTTCTGCGGCTCCTGCGCCGTCATCCGCCGTCCGGCGCTCGAAGAGATCGGCGGCGTGGCCGTCGAAACCGTCACCGAAGACGCCCACACCTCGCTCCGCATGCAGCGCCGCGGCTGGGGCACAGCCTACATCAACATCCCGCAGGCCGCCGGTCTCGCCACCGCCAGCATGGCCGACCACATCGGCCAGCGCATCCGCTGGGCGCGCGGCATGGTCCAGATTCTCCGCGTCGACACGCCGCTGTTCGGCAGCGGCCTCACGCTCGCCCAACGCCTGTGCTACTTCAACAGCGTCGTCCACTATCTCTACTCGCTGCCCCGGCTCATCTTCCTCACCGCCCCGCTCGTCTATCTGTTGCTCGGCTACAGCAACATGTACGGCTCGGTGGCGACGATTCTCTCCTACGCGCTGCCCCATCTGGCGTTGGCGACGCTCACCAACTCCCGCATCCAGGGCACCCATCGCCACTCGTTCTGGAATGAAGTCTACGAAACCGTCCTCGCCCCCTTCATCCTGCTGCCCACCATGGCCGCGCTCATCAACCCCAAGTGGGGCAAGTTCAACGTCACCTCAAAGAACGTCACCAGCGACCGGACCTATCTCGACTGGCACGTCGTCTGGCCCTTCGCCGTCCTGCTCGCGCTCAACCTCGCCGGCATCCTCGTCGGCGTCGGCAAGATCCTCGACGATCACGAAACCTGGCCCACCATGGCCATCAACATCTTCTGGTCCACGCTGAACGTGGTCGTGCTCGGCGCCTCGGTCGCCGCGGCCACCGAAAAGCGCCAGCTCCGCACCTCCATCCGCGTCCCGGCCGCGATCGCCGTCGAATGTCTGCTCGACGACGGCCGCCGGTACCAGACGGTCACCAGCGACATCTCCACCACCGGGCTCGCCATCGAACTCCGCGAAGCGCCCGATCTCCGCCCGGCCGACACGTTCACGCTGCGCTTCCAACTCCGCGGTCAGGACATCGAGCTTCCCGCCTTCGTCGTCAAATCCGAAGAAGGCACGCTGCGCGTCGTCTTCCACCAGTTGACGCTCGAACAGGAAGAGAAGGTCGCCCTGCTGGTTTTCTCCGGCGCCGACTTCTGGAACCGCTGGCGCAAGACCGACGTCGACCGTCCGCTCTACTCCTTCCTGCGCATCGTCGAAATCGCCACCAAGGGCCTCATCGCCATCCCGGCCTCGCTGTTCGGCTCCATCGCCGAAGCCAGCAAGAACGGGGTAAAGGGCCCGGCCTCCAACCGCCGCCCGGTCTACTCGGCGGTGCTGCTGTTCGTGGTCTTGTTCACGCTGCTCGCCCTTCGTGCCCCGGCCCAACCGGCGCCGCCCGCACCCATCGGCGACGAACCGCAGACCGGGTTCCAGTCGGCCATCAGCTTCCGTCAGGCCGGCCGCCCGGCGGGCATCTCCCTCCAAGGGCGCGAAGCCACGGCGGCTTTCGACTTCTCCATTCCCGTCGCTCAACTGGCCACCGAAGCGCGCCTGGAACTCCGCTACCGCCTCGCCCCGGCCCTCAACCCGGACTCGAGCCGCCTGGAGATCCAGTTGAATGGCTCGCCGGCCGGCACCCTGCTTCTCAAACCGGCCGAGGGCGGCGACACCGGCGTCGCCACGCTCCCCCTGCCGGCCGAGTTGCTCACGGCCAACAATCGCATCAGCTTGTACCTCATCGCCCAGTGTGAGGACTGCTCGACGAAGGACGAACGCCGTCTCACCACCCAGTTGGAGGCGGCCTCGGCCGTCATCTACTCCGGCGCCATTCTCCCCGTGCCCAGCCGCCTGGAACTGCTGCCGCAACTCTTTGTCGACCCAGCCGCGCAGGTCCCCACCCGCATCGGCGTCCACTTCTCCTCACCGCCCAGCCGCGAACTGCTCACCGCCGCCGGCGTCGCCGCCTCCTGGTTCGGCACGCAGCCGGAACACATGGCGGCCGACTTCCGCGTCTCCATCGGCGAACTCCCGCCGGGCAATCTCGTCTGGCTCGCCGATCGTTCCAAGGGCGATCTGGCCTCGCTCAACTGCAATCTGCCGCCCGGCCACGCCGTCGCCCTCTGCCCCCATCCATCCGATCTGGCGGCCAAGATTCTCGTCATCGCCGGCGACAACGCCGCCCAGACTCTCCAGGCCGCGCGCGCCTTTGTGGCAGCCAAAGGCGTGAAGGGCGAAAGCCTCTCGCTCCCGGCCACCCCGCCCCGGCAACTGGCCGCCTACGAGGCGCCCCGTTGGCTGCGCGACGGCGAAACGGTCCCCTTCCGCAAGTTTGCAAGCGACGGCCAGTCGCGGCTCTCCGGCGCCGGCAGCGCGAAGCTCTACTTCCGCCTCGCCCCCGATCTCCACTTCGCCACCCGCAGCATGGTCCCCTTGCGGGCCTCTTTCCGCTGGCGCCGCATCCCCGGCTCCACCCCGGCCCGCCTGCGGGTCACCCTGAACGGCACCCTCGTTGCCCGCCGCTCCTTCCGCGGCCCAAAGGCCGGCGAGACGATCCAGGAAACGCTGCAGGTACCGGTCTCGGCGCTCTATCCGCGCAACACGCTCACCTTCGAACTCGAATATCCGGAACTGCCGGCCAGCGTGCGGCCGGAGTTTGAAATCGACATGGATTCGGCGCTCGATCTCCGCGACGTCGAGCACTTCACCGAAATGCCCCGGCTCGATCTGTTCGCCAAGGCGGCTTCCCGTTCACGCGGCACGCCGATCTGGCCGAAACCGCCGTCGCGCTTTCCGCCAACGCCTCTCCGGCGCAGATCGCCCTCGCTCTCAACGCGCTCGCCTTCCTCGCCAGCCAGACCGGCCAGGCGGCCACCTGGGTCAGCTTCATCCCCACCACGGAGATTGAACGGACGCGCGGCAAAGACGTGCTCATGATCGGCTCGCCGCAGGACCAGATGGATCTCGCCGCGCGCACCGCCGCCCTTCCACTCTCCTATAGCGACGGCATTTTCCGCACCGTCGAACCGCGGCAGTTGCTTAACCGCTACCTCTCCATTCCCTGGGCCGGCTACGGCAAGGAGCGCCGCCGCGCCAACGAATTCGTCGGTCGCGAAGGCGCCATGCAGGCGGTCCTCCAAGGGGCGCGCCTCGGCGACCGCAGTCTCATCCAACTGCTCGCCGTCGGCGACGACGAATCCGGCCAGATCTTCCCGGCACTCGAAGCCGCCGCCGCCGAAGACAACATCTTCGGCAACTTGAGCCTGCAGCGCGCCGGAGCCTATCAATCCTTCCGCCTCGCCGACGAGTCCTACTCGGCCGGCCGGCTCGGCCCCATCCAGGCTTTCGATCACTGGATGACCCGCTATCTGCTCTTTATGCCGCTGTTTGTGCTGCTCTGCGCCGTACCGCTGGCGCCGCTGATCGAAGCCTTCGTGGAGCGCCGTCGCAAGGCGCGTTTGGACTATGACGAGGAGTTGACTGTATGACCGTGCAAGGCCTGCTTTCCCTGCTATTGACGCTGTTTCTGGCCATCCAGGCGATCGCCCAGCCAGCCGACCCCGCTCTTGCGATGCTCTCGAACAAAGCCCGCGCGCTCGAAGTGCGCGGCCGGCTCGATCTGGCCATCAAGGCCTGGGGACAGGTGCTGTGGAGCGACCCGAAGAGTACCGAGGCGCTCGGCGCCCTGGCGCGGCTCCACAAACAGTCCGGCGAAGACGTCCAGGCCCGCGCGTATCTGGACCGGTTGCGGAAGTTGACGCCCAACGCCGCTATACCCGAACCGCCCCGGCAGCCCGCGCGCGACCCGCGCCTGCACTCGGCCGAATCGCTCGCCCAGGCCGGCAAGTACGAAGACGCGACCCGAGTTTACGGCGAGGTTCTCGGCAACAAGGCCCCCACGGGCCCGCTCGCCGTCGCCTATTACGAAACCATCGGCGGCGTCAAAGGCCGCACGAATGAGGCCATCGCCGGTCTCGAACGGCTCCTGCGCGCCGAGCCCAACCAGCTCGACTACACGCTCGCCCTCGGCCGCCTCTGCACCTATCAACCGCAGACCCGCGCCCGCGGCATCCGCCTGCTGCAGTCGATCCCCGCAACCGGGGTGCACGGCGAAAAGGCCCGCGCCGCCATCCGCCAGGCACTCGTCTGGGAGAACGGCTCGCCCGCCTCGCTCGCGCCGTTGCGCGAATATCTGGCGCAGACCCCGGACGCCGAACTCACCCGGCTCGCCACCACCGCCGCCAGCGCCACCTCGGCCGCTCCCCGCGCTCTCTCGCAGAGTCCGCAAGAGGCGCTTGGCTACACCGCGCTCAACGCGGGCGATGCCCCGGCCGCCGTCGCGTACTTTGAAAAGGCACTCCGCGAAACCCCGCGCAGCGCCACCGCCCAGGCCGGTCTCGGCTACGCCCGGATGAAGCAGAAGAACTGGGTCGAAGCCGTCAAGGCCTGGGAGCAGGCCGCCCGCGCCGTACCCGGCAACAAGCAGTGGGCCGAAGCCCAGGCCGAGTCCCGCTTTTTCCTCGCCATGAGCGAAGGCACCGCCGCGCTGAAGCAGAACCGTGTCGGCCCGGCCGCCGCGCAGTTCCAAACCGCGCTCGCCCTCCGTCCGGCCAGCCCGGACGCCCAGCGCGGCCTTGCCGGCGCCTGGATGGCGGCCGGGGAAAACGCGCAGGCCGCCGCGCTCTTCCAACAGCTCACGCTCACCGAAAACAACGCCGCCGATTGGCGCAACCTCATCGCCGCCCGCGCCAAAGCCGGTGGACAGGAAGCCGGAGGGCAGAAGGAAGCCCTCGCCCTCTGGGCCAAAGCCCCGGCCGCGGTCCGCGAAGGCCTCCGCGCCGATACCGAACTGCAACTCCTGCTCGCCGGCTCCTACCTGAACGAGGGCCGCGATAAAGACGCGGTCGCGCTCTATCAGGCGGCCGTGAACGCCGATACCGCCAACGTCGTCGCCTGGGAAAGACTGCTCGCGGCTCTCATGGCCGCCAAAGAAGAGACGCGCGCCTACGAAGCCCTCTCGTCGATGCCCGCCAAGGTCTATGCCGAGGCGGCAGACCGGCCCGGATTCTTGCGTTCCGCCGCGCTACTGCAGATGCATCTGGGCCGCTACGACGCCGTCGAATCGCTGCTCCTCAAATGGATCGCCCGCGCCGGCGCGGGCAACGTTCCGGCCGACGTGCAGACCCAGCTCGCCAGCATCTGGCTGAAGCAGGGCAAGGCCCCGGAAGCCGAGAAGCTCCTGCGCGAACTACTCGCCCGGGACACCGCGGCGAGCGACGGCTTCCGTCCCGAGGCCACCCGCCAACTGCTCGCCGCGCTCCAAGCCCAGCGCCGCTCGGCCGAAGCGCTGCTTGAGTCCCGCCGCGTCCCGCCCATCGTGCAGGCCCAGCTCCAACAGGACAACGACTATCTCTCGCTCATCGCCGCCATCAACAGCGAAGCCGGCAACCAGGGCGAAGCGCTGCGGCTGGTCCACGAAACCCTCGCCCGCTTTGAGCAAAAGGGCGAACGCCCGCCGGCGCAGATGCGCCTCCAACAGGCGTGGCTGCTGTTGAACGCGAACGCCGATGGCCGCGAACTGTTTGCCGTCCTCAAATCGCTCGCCACCGATACCACGCTCTCCGCCGATCAGCGCACAAGCTACAACGAGCTCTGGTCGGTCTGGTCCCAGCGCCAGGCCGAGGAAGCCCGCCGCTCCGGCAAGCCCGATCGCGCCACCGCCATCCTCGCCGAAGCAGTCCGCATGCTGCCCGCCGATGGCCGCCTGCGCGGCGCCTATGCCGCCTCGCTCAAAGAGTCAGGCGATACGAAGAAGGCGCTCGCCGCCTACAAACAGTGGGGCCTCACCGGGGCCACCGCCGATGACTACTCCACCGCCATCGGCACCGCCATGGCCGAGCGCAGCGATCTCGCCGCCAAGTGGCTCGACGACGCCATGAAGCGATTCCCCTCCGAACCCAAGGTGCTCGGCCTTGCCGCCGACATCTACGCGCAGAAGGGCGATTTCGCCCGCGCCGAGATGTACTACCGCAGCGCCCTCGCCGTCGCCGGTCGCAAGCCGAAGGCCGATACGGCGCCGCTCTTTGCCGGCCGCCAACCGGGCAACGCTCTCGGCCGCCTCATCGTCGGCGAACAGGACCAAACTCCCCCCGCCCCCGAACCCGGCGCCGACCGGCTCGGCCGCGTCCTCAGCGGCGACGCCAACGCCGACACGCTGCCCGGCCCCTTCGCCAATTCGCTCGTCAACCAAAAGAGCGAAGGCGACCGCATCGCCGATCGCCTCCAAGCCATCACCGCGCGCAACACCCCCACGTTTGAAGTCACCAGCACCATCTCCTCCCGCAGCGGCACGCCCGGCTTCGACCGGCGCACGTTGCAGGAGACGGAAATTGGCGTCAGCAAAGTACTCGGCAACGCCGTCCGCGCCAGCCTCATCGTCCGGCCCACGGCCATCCGCACGGAGGCCGCCGATGGGACGAGTGAGACGTTCCGCCTCGGCCTGCTCCCGGTGGGCTCCACCTTCGACGGCCAGAGCGTCTCCGGCATGGCCGCCGAGTTCCAGCTTTCGAGCAACGATTTCGGCCTCCGCGTGGGCGCGAGCCCCCAAGGGTTCCTGGTGAAGAACTACATCGGCGGCCTGCGCTTCCGTCCGGCCGGCGGTCACATCACCGTGCTGCTCAACCGCGATAACGTCAAGGACAGTCTGCTCTCCTTTGCCGGCCAGCAGGACCCGATCACCAAACAGACGTGGGGCGGCGTGGTTGCCAATCTCGCCCAGGTCACCGGCAACTGGGGAGACGAAAAGGGGGGCTTCTACGTCTCCGGCGGCTACTCCATCGTCACCGGCAAGAGCGTCCAGACCAACCGCGCCTTCCACGGCAACGGCGGCAACTACTGGCGCGTGCTGCAAAACGCCTCGGGCGCCCTCACGGTGGGCCTGAACCTCACCGGCATGGCCTACGAAAAGAACCTGCGCTACTACACCGCCGGCCAGGGCGGCTACTTCAGCCCGCAGCGTTTCTACATGTTCAACGTGCCGCTCACCTGGCGCGGCACCTACGGCCCGCGCTTCCGCTATGTGGTCAATGGCGGCCTTGGCACGCAGCACTTCCGCGAGGACCGCTCGCCGTACTTCCCCACCATGGCCGCGCTGCAAAACGCCGTCGCGCTTTACTACCCCGGCCAATCGCAGACCGGCGCGTCGTACTCGGTCGATTTCCGCGGCATCTACCAGCTCTCCGAGCAATGGTTCCTGGAAAGCTACTTCAACCTGAACAACGCCCGCAACTTCACCGCCCAGTCGGCCGGCTTCACCCTGAAGTACGGCTTCCGTCCGCGGCCCATCGGCACCGAACCCGGTCCGCCCTCGGTCCCCGATTGGAAGGGCGCGCAACCGTTCCTGCCGTAGGAGGAGCCCCCATGCGAACTCTCCTCCTGTTGGCTCTTGTCTGCGGCGCCGCGCGGGCCCAATCGCCGCTCACCTGCACGCGCCTGGAATCGACAGGCGTCGTCCGGGCCGAGGGGCTGGCCGAACTGCTGCCCGACATCGTCGTCGAATGCCGCGGCGGCCAACCCGGCGCGGTCGCCTCCTACTCGGTCCTGCTCACCGTCCAGGGCACCTGGGCCACCCGGCCAGCCTTCACGCCGCCGGCCGCGCCCGGCGCAACCACGCCCCCCGCACCAACCCCCATCTGGAACGAAGCGCTACTCGTCATCGACGATCCCGCGCCCACCGCGCAATCGGTCTGCCTCCCGGTCACGAGCTTCACCAGTTGCGCCCCCGCGGCCACGGCCAACATCTTCCCCGCCCGGCGCCTGGAAAACAACCTCGTCAGCTTCACCGACGTACCCTTCCCCGCCCCCGGCGACACGCGCACCCGCCGCCTCCGCATCACCAACCTGCGCGTCAACGCCCCGCTCTCGGCCGCCAAGGGCGGCGCCATCTCGACCACCGTCCAACTGCTCGACCCGCGCGGCGCGCTCGTCCCCCTCACCGGCCGCGAGGCCATCTCGGCCACCGCCCAGCCTTCGTACAAGCTCCAACTGCTCGACGCGCGCGGCAACCCAACCAGCGACCTCGCCCCGGCGCTCCTCGCCTCCCCCGCCATCGTCCCGCTCAACGCCCCCACCGACGCCCTCTCCTTCTTCGCCGCCTTCGAAGAGGAGCAACCGGCCACCTTCCGCCGCCGCAACATCGCCACCACGCCCGCCTTCCCCGGCAGCGTGCAGAGCCAGAACCTCCCCGGCCTCACCTACAACACCGAGACCGGCTTCTTCGATACCCGCCTCCCGCTCACAAGCGCTCTCAGCCTCGCCGGCGCCGCCGACTCCGGCACCCGGCTCCGGCTCACCATCGAAAATCTCCCGAAGAACATCCTCGTCTGGGTCAGCATCCGCGACGTCGCCACCGGCACCCGCAGCTTCGACAAGGACTCCCCCAAAGCCCTGCTCACCTACGCGAACCCCAACGGCGACGGCCCCTTCAGCCCCGTCTCGCCCTACCTCCCCGGCTGGGCGCAGCTGTACTCCGACAACGGCAAAGCACAAGCCGTCTGGGAGATCGTCTCGGCCGACCCCGGCGCGCTCGACCGCATCGCCTTCCAGATCGCCCTCACCTCCCAAGGCTCGGCCGGCACCGGCGCGGCCACCCTCCGCGGCAGCATCGCCCCGTTCCTCGAAGCCACAACCGCAACCGCCACCCTCGCCCACATCCCCCGCTTCCAAATCCCCGCGCGCCCCATCGCCGCCTTCACCCTTACCAATTCCCTCCAAACCGCTCCGGCGTCCTTCACCTCCGCCGCCAGCTTCACGGGCGTCTCGGTCGCCCCCGGCTCCTTCGCCGCCGGCTTCACGTCGAACCTCGCCGCCGCCACCGTGGCCGCGGCCTACCCCTGGCCCACCACCCTCAACGGCATCCAGGTCCAACTGATCGACGCCACAGGCACCGCCCGCCTCGCCCCGCTCCTGGTCGTTGCCCCCGGCCAGGTCAACTTTCTGCTACCGGAAACCATCTCGCCCGGGCCGGTCCTCATCAACCTGCTCCGCCAGGGCCTAGCCGTCGCCAGCGGTCTCTCCAACATCCAGTCCACCACTCCCGGCCTCTTCTCCGCCGATGGCACCGGCCGCGGCCTCGCCGCCGGCACCGCCCTTCGCCTCACCACGAGCGACGCCAACCCGGCCACCCCGCTCACCGCCGCCATCCCCATCACCGACGGCGAACCGGTCTATCTCTCCCTCTACGGCACCGGCATCCGCAAGCGCCGGGACCTCGCCGGAGTCACCGCCACCGTGGGCGGCCTCCCAGTGCCCGTGCTCTACGCCGGCCCCCAGTCGGATCTCCCCGGCCTCGACCAGATCAATCTCGGCCCGCTCCCGCCAGCCCTCAAAGGCCGCGGCGAAGTCCCCGTGATGGTTCTGATCGACGGTGTCGAGGCCAACACCGTCCGCATCAGCGTCGAATAGAGACCCATCCATCCCACCGGAGAACAGGAAGAAGCGGCAACTAAGCCGCCTCCTCCAACGGCATCAAATCCAGCCGCTTCCCGCCCGAGTGCAGGTCGCACCGCACAATCGCCCCCGGCGGCACACACCCATCGGCCACCAGCGCCGACAGCGGATGCATCAGGTGCCGGTGAATGGCCCGCTTCAACTCCCGCGCGCCATACTGCGAACTGGTCCCCTGCTCCAGCAAAAACCGCCGCGCGCGCCGCGGAACCTGCAAGTAGAACCGCCGCTCGCCCAGCCGCTTTGAAATGTGATTGGCCAGCTCCTGCAGCTGGATATCCAGGATCTTCTCCATCGCCTCGCCCGACAACGGCCGGTAGGTCAGCATCAGGTCGATCCGGTTGATAAACTCCGGCGGGAACTTCCGCTTCACCGCCGAAATCGCCACGTCTTCCAGCCGCGAATAGTCGTCCGAAGCCGTCCCGCCCCCGCTGATCGCCTCAAACCCCAACGTCGGCCGCAGCTCCCGCGCCATCTCCCGCGCCCCCAAATTCGAGGTCAGGAAAATCAGCGTCCGCTCAAACTGCACCGTGTTGTTGTCGCCCAGCCGCAGCGTGCCCTTGTCCAGAATGCCCAGCAGCAACCGCGTCAGCGACGGCGCCGCTTTCTCCACCTCGTCAAACAGCACGATGGCGATATTGGCCCGGTCGCTCATCACCTGGTTCAGCCGCAACTGCGTCAACACCGGCTGCGTCTCCCGGTGGCCCAGATATCCCGGAGGCGCGCCAATCAGCTTGGCCACCTCGTGTTCCATCTGGTACTCGCCGCAATCAATCCGCAGGACGTTCTTCGCCGAGCCGTGGATGACCTCGGCCAACGCCTCCACCGTGCGCGTCTTGCCCGTGCCCGTCGGGCCCAGAAGCAGGAACACGCCGGCCGGGCGCCCCTCCGGCGCCAGTCCAGCCTGGTACATCTGGACGTAGGGGACAATCGCGTCCAGCGAGTCCGGCTGACCAATGATTCGTTCCGCCAACTGAGCCGCCATGCGCGCTCCGGCAGCGCCAGTGAAGGACGAGGCCTTCCGGCGATTGCGTGGGGAGAAAGAAAGTGACTTCACGACCCCATTCTATGAAATTGGCAAGCAAAAACGGCTCGGCGGGTCTCGCAACCCTGTCACTTTGCGAAATAAAGTGAAATTTTTATTTCCTTAAGAATGAACGGATTGCAGCCGAAATCCGGGCGCTGGCGTGCCCATCTCCGTAAGGGTTGTGAACGAGTTTCATACGACGGTATAAATCCTCGTCATTTAAAAGGATTTCAGTCTCAATTACAATCCGATTTTCGTCCGTTCCGACCAGCTTTACCGTGCCCGCTTCCACCGCTTCCGGGCGCTCGGTCTTCTCGCGAAGGACCAGAATCGGCTTGCCCAACGACGGCCCTTCCTCCTGCACCCCGCCCGAATCGGTGATCAGCAGATACGCCCGCCGCATCAGATCCACGAACGGAATGTAGTCCAACGGCGCAATCAAATGAACGTTCGGAAGGTTCGCCAGCAGCCGGTTTACCGGGTCCTGCACATTCGGATTCGGGTGTACCGGATACACAATTTCGACGTCTTCCCGCGCCGCCAGCCGCGCCACCGCCCGGCAAATGCTCTCAAATCCGGAACCAAAACTCTCCCGCCGGTGCGCCGTAACAACAATCAACCGCTTCGCCGGATTCAGGAACGACCAGTCCACCCCGCTCTTCAGCGTGCCGTTTTCCAGCCCGTCGCGCACGTAGAGCACCGCGTCGATCCCGGAGTTCCCCGTCACGTGGGTACGCTCCACCGGCACGCCCTCGCGCACCAGGTTGGCCTGCGCCCACGGCGTCGCCGGAAAATGGATGTCCGCCATCCGCCCGGTTAGCACCCGGTTCATCTCTTCCGGGAACGGCTGGGCCATGTCCCAGGTGCGCAACCCGGCCTCCACGTGGCCAATCGGCACCCGCGCATAGAACGCCGCCAACGCCCCGCAGAGCGTCGTCGTCGTATCCCCCTGCACAATAGCCAGGTCGGGCTTCAGCTCTTTGAACACCGGCTCCAGCGCCGCCAGCATGCGCGACGAAGACTGGAACAGCGTCTGGCCCGGCAGCATCAGGTCCAGGTCCACGTCCGGCTTCACCCGGAACGCCTCCAGCACCTGGTCGAGCATCTGCCGGTGTTGCGCCGTCACGCAGACTTTGACGTCAAAATGCTCCGGCTCCGACTGCAGGTGGCGAAGGACGGGGCAAAGCTTAATGGCCTCCGGCCGGGTTCCAAATAGAAAAAGTGTGCGAATAGGCAAAGCGATTGTTCTCGAAACCCGGACGATGAGGACGAAAGGTTACTGGCTACTTGTGGCGATAGGTGATGCGGCCTTTTGTCAGATCGTAGGGCGACATTTCTAAAGTGACGCGGTCTCCCGCCAGCACGCGGATACGATTCCGGCGCAGTTTTCCGGCGAGATGGGCGAGTACGAGCCGTTCCTGGTCCAGTTGGACGCTGAACAGCCCGCTAGGGAACTTTTCGACCACAGTTCCGGTAACTTCAATACAATCCTCTTTGCTCATTGGCCTCCTGGGCGCGTACGTTCATCGGAGAATAGACAAACTCTCTCCGTTACAAGTATAGCGGCATCCGCGCAAGGGTCTCAAATCTACTCTTTTTCTCTTCCAACCCGCCGATAAGAACTGTTGGAGAGAGGAGCGGGATGATCTCGGTGAAAGACGCAGTATCGGAACTAGACCGGCAGTCAAAGGCCATGGAGGAGCGGGAACGGCTCGCCCGGAAATGCCTCACCTACTGGCAGCAATCCATGCTCTCTATGGAGGAGCATGTCTTCCCCCTCTTCCCCGGCGCGGCCCGGAAGACGGAGGAGGATTGGCAACAGGTCCACGCCTGCCTGGAAGAGGACGTCCCGGAGGCGGTGCTTGATTCCACACCCCGGCTGGTCGAACGCGTGCTCTACAACTACGCCCAGGAGTCCCGCCGCACCCAGCGCGAGGACATGGACGCCGTCAAATCCATTCTCTCCGTCATGGCCTCGGCGGCCGAATCCGCCCGCTCCCGGTCGGACCTGCAGAGCGGCGATCTCGAGGGTGTCTGTGAAGCGCTCGGCCGGCTCGTCCAGTTGGACGATCTCGAACAACTGCGCCATCAGCTCACCGCCGAAGCCGCTCACCTTCGCGAAAGTGTTACGAAGATGGTGCAGGACAATCACCAGTCCATCGCCACCATGGAGGCCGATCTAGCCCAGTTCCGCACCCGCCTCGCCGAAGCCGAAGCCGCCGCCTCTACCGACTCTCTCACCGGCCTCGCCAACCGCCGCGAACTCGAACGCCAACTCGATCTCCGCGTCCAATCGATGACCCCGTTCTGCGCCCTGCTCTTCGATCTCGATTTCTTCAAAAGCATCAACGACCGCTTCGGGCACGAATGCGGCGACATGGTCCTTCGCCAGTTCGCCAACGTGCTCAACGAACAGGTCCGCCCCGGCGACGTCGTCGCCCGTTGGGGCGGCGACGAGTTCTTCGTCATCTTCGATTGCCCTCTAAAAGATGCGCTCAAACGATGTGCCCAGATTTCGGAGAAGCTCAGCCGCCGCTACGAAATCCAGTGGCAGGGCAAATCGATTCTCCTTCCCATCCGCGCCAGTTCCGGCGTTGTCGAGTACTGCTGCGGCGAATCGGCCGCCGATCTGTTCCGCCGCGCCGACGAGGCGATGTACGCCGCCAAAGCCTCCCGCGTCGGCACCCGCCCCTGATCCGCCGCCCCGCACCCGCCGCCCAGCACCCGCCGCCCAGCACCCGCCGCCCCTCACCCGCCTCAGTTGTCGCTAGAATGGGAGGGAAGGGATGTAGCCGCGACCGCGCCAGGTTTCGCTCGGTTCGCTCATAGAATGTCTGATACGCAGGTTGTTGCTGGAAAAAATATTCTGATCACCGGAGCGGGCCGGGGGATCGGAAAACGCTTTGCCCTCGGAATGGCATCGCGCGGTGCGAAAGTCGGGCTGCTCGCCCGCAGTCGCGGTGAACTCGATCTGGCCCAGTTGGAAATCGAACAGGCCGGCGGTATCGCCATGCGCCTCCGCGCCGATGTCCGGGACGCCGAACAGGTCGCCGCCGCCGTCGATCGCATGCGCGTCCACTGGGGCTCCATCGATATCCTCATCTGCGCCGCCGGCATCCAAGGCCCCATCGGCCGCCTGGTAGACGTCTCCCCCAAAGCCTGGTGGGACACCATCGAAACCAATCTCCACGGCGTCATGCTCGCCACCCGCGCCGTCCTCCCGGAGATGATCACCCGCCGCTCCGGCAAAATCATCGCCGTCTCCGGCGGCGGCGCTCTCACCCCCCGCCCCAACTTTTCCGCCTATTCCACCAGCAAAACCGCCCTCGTTCGCCTCATCGAAACCCTGGCCGCCGAAGTCGCCGAAGACAACGTACAGATCAACTGCCTCGCCCCCGGCGGCGCCTATACCTCGATGACCGACGAAATCCTCGCCGCCGGCGATCGCGCCGGATGGAAGGAAATCGAGGACGCCAAACAGGTCCGCATGACCGGCGGCGCCAGCCCGGAAAAGCAGCTGCAACTCGCCCTCTTCCTCGCCAGCGAACGGTCCAACCACATCAGCGGCAAAGTCGTCCACGTCAACGACGAATGGCGCAAACTCGAACAGGGGCAAGTCAACCAGGAGCTCTACACCCTCCGCCGCGTCGTAAAGGTATAAACTACCGGGTGCCATGCGCCCGCTCCGAATCCTCCTCGCCGCCCTCCTGCTTGCCACCCTGGCCCTCGCCCAGCAGCCCCCGCAAGCCCCCAAGCGCAAGAAGCTCCTCGCCATCGGCCAGACCAAAGGCTTCCAGCACGATTCAACCAGCGACGGCCTCGCCACGCTCTGGAAAATCGGCAAAGATTCCGGCCTCTGGGACACCTACATCCGCACCGACACCCAGCTGATCACCAAAAAGAAGCTCGGCGCCAACGCCAAAAACCTCGACTACTTCGACGCCATCTTCTTCTACACCTCCGGCGAACTCGATTTGGACGACGAGCAAAAACAGGCACTCCTCGAATTCGTCCGAACGGAAGGCAAGGGTTTCATGGCCGCCCACAGCGGCGTCGACACCCTCTACACCTGGCCCGAATACGGCGAACTCGTCGGCGGCTACTTCGACCTCCACCCCTGGAACCAGATCAAAGCCAAGATCATCAACGAAGATCCCAAGCACCCCGCCACCGCCCACTTCCCGCCCGATTTCTTCCTGTTCGACGAAATCTACCAACTCAAAAACTACTCCCGCGACCGCGTCCGCGTCCTCATGCGTCTCGACGCCGACTCGGTCGCCCTCACCAACAAAAACGTCCGCCGCACCGACCGCGATTTCGCCGTCAGCTGGGTCCGCAACTACGGCCGCGGCCGCGTCTTCGTCTCCACCCTCGGCCACCGCTCAGAAATCTGGGAACTCCCCCAAGTCCAGAAAATGTGGCTCGAAGCCACCAAATGGGTCATGAACCTCGGAAAACCCCTGGTACCGTGACACCAGGAGAATCCGTAATTTAGGATTACCCCTGCCGCAACCGCCGCCCCACAAAAAACAGCAAAACCGCCACGCCCAGAAAAACCAGCGCCGCCACAAACAGCCCCCGCACAATCCCATCCCCCACGCTCAACAGCGCACTCCCCACCACCGTCGCCCCCCGCGCCACCACCTCAATCGGATGCGCGTTCGCATCCAACGGAGCCCGCGCCACCGGCGCCGGCGCCAGCCACTGCTTCACCACATCGATCCCAAAATAAACACTCGCCACCAGCGAAGGCGCCCCCAGTACCACCCCCGCCCACATCAACACCTTCCCTAACCCCGGATAGGCGCTCATTGGATCGTGACAAGATCCTCCGTCTGCATCTTCTTCAACTGCCCGCACGCCGCATAAATATCCAACCCACGCGGCCGCCGCACGTAGCATGGCATCGACTTCATCACAATCTTCTGAAAACTCGCCACCCGCTCCGGATCCGGCGTCTGGAACGGAATCCCCGGCCCCGGGTTCAGCGCAATAATATTCACCTTCGCCCGCATATTGGCCAACAGCGCCACCACCCGCCGCGCATCGGCATCCGTATCGTTCACCCCGCGCAGCATCACATACTCAAAAAACAAAAACTCCCGCGGCCGAAGAGGAAACGCTTTACAAGCCTCCATCAAATCGGCCAAATGATACTTCTTCGTAATCGGCATCAACTCCCGCCGCTGCTCCTCGTGCGAAGCATTCAACGAAATCGCCAGATGCGGCCGCACCTCCGCCGCCCCCAACTCCGCGATCTTCGGCACAATCCCCGATGTCGACACCGTAATCCGCCGCTGCGAAAACCCCACGCCATGCGCATCGCACAGAATCCGCGTAGCTTTCAGAACATTCGGCAAATTCAACAGCGGCTCGCCCATGCCCATCATCACGATATTGACGTGCTCCGCCCGCGGGTCCAGCCCATGCTCTTTACAAACATGCAGCACCTGGCCCACAATCTCGCCCGCGCTCAGGCTCCGCTCCAGCCCCATCTGCGCCGTCAAACAGAACTTGCAATCCACCGGACATCCCACCTGCGAAGAGATGCAGATCGTGTGCCGGTCATCCTGCGGCATCAACACCGTCTCCACGCTCCGCCCGTCCGCCGGCAGCTTCAGCAGGTATCGCGTCGTCCCATCGGCCGAGTCAAACCGCTGGTCTACCTCCAGCCGCCCGTGGGGCATCCGGCTCCGCAGCTGATCTCGCAGTTCCTTCGGCAACGCCGTCGACTCTTCCAGATCCGCAACGTTGCGGCGGTACAATGCATCATATATCTGGCGGGCTCGGTACGGCCGCGCTCCTTCTCCCAGCAGTTCAAGCAGGTCGGGGACATCAAGTCCAAGTAAAGTAGGCTGAGCGCGTTGTCCCATCCCTTCTAGAATAGAAGGGAAACCTGCGCTAGCGCATTCCATGTCAAAAACTTTGAATCGATCTCTTGCCGTCGAGACCACGGTGCTTCCCAACGGCCTCAAAATTATCACCGAGTCCATGCCTGGCGCCCGCTCGCTTTCCCTCGGTATCTGGCTCCGCTCCGGTTCCCGCCGTGAAACCGCCGCCGAAAATGGAATCAGCCATTTCATCGAGCACATGCTCTTCAAAGGCACCGAGCGCCGCACCACCCACGAAATCGCCCGCGAGCTCGACACCATCGGCGGCTACTCCGACGCCTTCACCGGCAAGGAAATCGTCAGCTTCAACGCCAAGGTTCTCGACGAACACGCCCCCCACGCCTTCGACATCCTCTCCGACATGATCCTCCGCCCTCTCTTCCGCGAAGAAGATGTGGCCAAGGAACAGGGCGTCGTACTCGAAGAGATCAAGATGGATCTCGACAGCGCCGAATCCCAAACCCACGAGCTCTTCTGCAAGAAGTTCTGGAAGGAAGACGCCCTCGGCTGGCCCATTCTCGGCACGCCCAAAACCGTCAAAAGCTTCCACCCCAAAATGCTCCGGGAATACTGGACCCGCCATTACATCCCCGGCAACATGCTCATCACCGCCGCCGGAAAGGTAAAGCACGCCGCCTTCGTCAAGATGATCGACGCCGTCATGGGCTCCATGCCCAAAGGCGCCCAGCTACCCGCGCTCCCCGAAGTCAACGTCTTCCCGCAGATCGCCATGAAGACCAAGGCCTCGCTCGAACAGGCCCAACTCTGCATCGCCGCCCCGTCGTACCCGATGGTCCACGCCAAACGCTTCGGCTGCTATCTGCTCAACACCATCCTCGGCGGCGGCATGAGCTCGCGCCTCTTCCAAAACGTGCGCGAACGCCAGGGCCTGGTCTACAACATCGGCAGTGAACTGTCGCTCTATCGCGATTCCGGCGCCATGGCCATCTACGCCGGCACCTCGCCCACCTCCCTTCGGAAAGTGGTCTCCAGTGTCATGGAAGAACTCCGCGGCATCAAGAACGGCCCCATCGCCGCCGAAGAACTCCGCCGCGCCAAGGAAAATCTCAAGGCTTCCGTCGTCCTCGGCCTCGAATCCCCCGGCTCCCGCATGTCGAATCTCGCCCGCCAGGAGATCTTCTTCGGCCGCTTCCTCGATCTCGATGAAACCATCGCCTCCATCGACGCCGTCCAAATTACAGATATCCAGGACATCGCCCAGACGTTCTTGAAACCCGAGAACATGGCCCTCACCGTCGTCGGCCCCGTCGGCACCGAAAAGTTCACCCGCCGCGATCTCGTCTGCTAACTATGCCTTTCCGGCACATTGCGAAGCTGTGCGCCCTGCTGCTCACCGCAGCCCTGGCGCCCGCGGCCGATTGGGGCGCGCTGCAACCGCAGGGCTTCGTCAGCGATTTTGCCGGCGTCGTCGACCCCGCCTCCCGCCAACAAATCGATGCCTACTGCGCCGCTGTGCAAAAGGCTACCGGTGCCCAACTCGCCTTCGTCGTCCTCCGCGATCTCGACGGCGAGCCCGTCGAAGACGTCGCCAACACCATCTACCGCAAATGGGGCATCGGCCAGAAGGGTGAAAACAACGGCGCCCTGCTCCTGCTTTCCGTCGCCGATAAGCGCAGCCGCCTGGAAGTCGGCTACGGCCTCGAACCCATCCTGCCCGATGGCTCCGCCGGCGATATCCTCCGCGCCATGCGCCCCTCGCTCAGGCAGGGTCAGTATGGCGCAGCGTTTCTCGTCGCCGCGCATCAAATAGGGGAGAAGGTTGCTCGAGAAAAGGGAGTGACCATCGACGAAGCCGTGCGCCCCCGCCGGCCCGTCTCCCGTCCGCAAAAGGGTCTGCCCTGGCCCATGATCCTCTTCGGCCTGCTCGGGTTGCTCTTCCTGTTCGGACGCGGCGGCGGCGGCCCCTGGTGGCTGTTGCCCATGATGATGAACGGCGGTAGAGGCGGCGGTGGAGGCGGCTTCGGCGGCTACGATGGCGGTGGCGGCGGAGGTGGTTTCGGCGGCTTCGGCGGTGGCGATTCCGGTGGAGGAGGCTCTTCAAGCGACTGGTAAATCTATGGCAAACGAAACCGACAAACGGCTCAACGAACTAACCACCCGCCTCTCCCAGGCCTTCGGCGATCGCCTGCTCTCGGTCGTCCTCTACGGCTCGGCCGCCTCCGGCGAAATGCACGGAAAATACAGCGATCTGAACGTGCTCTGCGTGCTCAAAACCATCGGCCCCGCCGAACTGCGCCTCGCCGAATCGCCCATCCGCTGTTGGCGATCACTGAACAACCCCTCCCCCCTCTTCCTCAGTGAAGAGGAGTTCTACAACTCCACCGACTGCTTCGCCATCGAGTTCCACGACATCGTCGAATGCCACCGCGTCCTCGCCGGGGCCGACCTCGTCACCGGCCTCGTCGTCGACGACACCTTCTACCGCGGCCAGGTCGAACACGAACTCCGCGCCAAGCTCCTCCGCCTCCGCCAGAAAGCCGGCGGCCTGTTGAGCGAACCCGGCCAGCTCGTCCTCCTCATGGGCGAATCCGTCTCGACATTTTGCAATCTCTCCCGCCACGCCCTCCGC
The DNA here is from genome assembly GCA_044358225.1 of Bryobacteraceae bacterium. GTDB lineage: Bacteria > Acidobacteriota > Terriglobia > Bryobacterales > Bryobacteraceae. The sequence goes on from JBIKOG010000027.1 coordinate 36,012, forward strand.
CTCGCCGGCGCCCCCTCGCCCATGCATAAGCGGGACGCCATCGGTGCCTGCGCCACCCAATTCGGCATCGACCCCGCCCCGTTCTATACTTTGTTGGATCTCCGCGAAGGCGTAAAAAAGGCGCGCGACCTCGACCCTCCGGCGCTGCTCGCCGCCTACATGAAACAGATTGAAGCGCTAACCGGTGCCGTCGACCGGCTAGCAAAAAAGTAGTTCGATAATAAGGAGCCCTATGAAAATCGCATTGATCATTCTTGGTGTACTGGTGCTGCTGGTGCTGCTCGTCGGCGGCTCGTTCGTCGGCGTCCGCAACGATCTGGTCGTGCAGAAGAACGCCATCGATGGCGCCTTCGCCCAGGTCGACGTCGTTCTCCAGCGCCGTGCCGATCTCATCCCCAACCTCGTCGAAACCGTCAAAGGCTTCGCATCCCAGGAAAAGGATGTCATCGCCAGCGTCTCCAACGCCCGCGCCGCTCTCGGTGGTGCCCGCTCGCCCCAGGAGAAAATCACCGCCAACGGCCAGCTCGATGGCGCCCTCTCCCGCCTTCTCATGGTGGTCGAAAACTACCCTCAGCTGAAGTCCGACGCCAACTTCATGCGCCTCCAGGACGAACTCGCCGGAACGGAAAACCGCATCGCCGTCGAGCGAAGAAAGTATAATGAGGCTGTTCAGAAGTACAACACCAGCATCGAACTGTTCCCGAACAACATTGCCGCCAGCCTCTTCGGCTTCCAGCGCAACGATGCGTACTTCAAGACCGACCCGGGCTCCCGCCAGGCGCCCAAAGTAGATTTCAACAAGAAGTAAGCTCCAACCCACCGGCGTCACCGCGCCCTGTTAGCCGTAATCACTTTCCACGAGGACAGCAAAATCATGCCGGAAGTTTTCCGCAATTACATCAATGGGGAATGGGTCGATGGACCCACCTTCGAAAATCGCAATCCCGCCAATACCGATGAAGTCGTCGGCCTGTTCGTCAAAGGCTCGGGCGACGACGTCCACCGCGCCGCCGACGCCGCCCAGGCCGCCTTCGCCGGCTGGGCCAACATGCCCGGCCCGGCCCGTGGCGCCCTGCTCTTCAAGGTCGCCGATATTCTCGAAAAGAAGTTCGACCAGCTCGGGGAAGAGATGTGCCGCGAGGAAGGCAAAACCCTTCCCGAAGCCAAAGGCGAAGTCCGCCGCGCCATCAACATCTTCCGCTACTTCGGCTCAGAAGGCTCCCGCCTCCCCGGCCACCTGGTGCCCAGCGAACGCGATCGCGTTCACATGTTCGCCATCCGCAAGCCCATCGGCGTCATCGGCCTCATCAACCCGTGGAACTTCCCCATCGCCATTCCAGCCTGGAAGCTCGCTCCGGCCCTGATCTGCGGTAACACCGTCATCATCAAGCCGGCCTCGGTCTCCCCGCTCAGCTCCTGGCGCATCGTCGAAGCCTGCCACGAAGCCGGCATCCCCAAAGGTGTCGTCAACTTCATCGCCGGCTCCGGCGGAGAAATCGGCAAAGCCCTCGTCACCGCTAAGCCCCTGAAGGCAATCTCCTTCACCGGCTCCTGCGAAATCGGCGAATGGATCCACACTGAAGCCTCCAAGCGCCGCCTCCGCATCCAGCTCGAAATGGGCGGCAAGAACCCGACCATCGTCCTCGCCGACGCCGACTTCAAATCGGCAGTCGAAAACGTCGTCAACGCCGCGTTCTTCTCCACCGGCCAGAAGTGCACCGCCACCAGCCGCGCCATCGTCGAAGAGTCCATCTACGACAAGTTCGTCGAAGCCGTCGCCGAACGCATGTCCAAGCTCAAGGTCGGCAACGGCATGGAGCCCGGCATCGACATCGGCCCCGCCGTCGATCAGGGCCAGCTCGAAACGGATCTGAAGTACATCGAAATCGGTAAACAGGAAGGCGCCCGGCTCGTCGCGGGCGGCAACCGCCTCACCGGCGGCGCCTACGACAAAGGCTACTTTGTCGAGCCCACCCTCTTCGCCGACGTCACTGAAACCATGCGAATCGCCCAGGAAGAAGTGTTCGGTCCCGTCCTCGCCGTCATGAAGGCGAAGGATTTCCCCGACGCCCTGCGGATCGCCAACAACATCCCGTTTGGTCTCTCGGCGTCCGTGCAGACGACGAATTTGTCGCGTGTCTTCGAATTCGTGTATGGTGCCGAAGCAGGCCTGTTGACCATCAACCTCCCCAGCGCGGGCGTGGAATATCAACTCCCCTTCGGCGGCACCAAGGACTCCAGCTTTGGCCCGAAAGAGCAAGGCCCGGCCGCTCTGGATTTCTACAGCGATTACAAGACGGTTTACCTCAAGTACTAACCCATGCGACTCGGACAAATTAAGTGGAATAACGAAGTTACGGCGGCGATCTTTGAAAACGGGAACGCCCGCCCGATCCCCGGTCATACGCTTTATGACCTCATCCGCCGCGCGGAAGTGGAAAATACGGACCTGCCCAAGCTGGCCAAGTCCATGGCCTCTTCCAACGCTGCTCCGGCCACGCCTCTCATTCCGCTCGCGCCCAAGGAAGTTTGGGCCTGCGGCTGTACGTATGAGATGAGCGCCAGCTTCCGCGACGGGGAACACAACACCCGCGAAGGCTTCTACGCCTACGTCTACAACCCGGCCAACCGTCCCGAGATCTTCTTCAAAGGCACGGCCCGCGTCTGCGTCGGCCCCGACCAGGGCATCGGCATCCGTTCGGATTCGGTCTTCACCGCCCCCGAACCGGAACTCGCCGTCGTCCTCGGCAGCAAAGGCCGCGTGGTAGGCTACACGATCGCCAACGACGTTTCGGCCTGGGACATTGAACGGGAAAACCCGCTCTACCTGCCCCAGTCGAAGGTCTACACGGCCTGCTGTTCGCTCGGTCCGGTCATGGTCACCGCCGATGAGATCCCCGATCCCTACACGCTCGACATGACCTGCGTCATCAAACGCGGCGACAAGACGACGTTCGAAGGCTCGACCTCCACCGGCAAGCTCGGCCGCAAGATCGAAACCCTGGTCGAGTACCTCCTCCAGTCAAACCCCGTCCCCTGCGGCTCGGTGGTCTTGACCGGCACGGGCATCATCGTGACGCAAGAATCCGCGCTCGCCCCCGGCGACGTGGTAACCATCACGACGAGCGGCATCGGCACGCTCTCCAACCCCTGCATCACCGTCTAACCCACCCCCTCAGACAATTCCTTGGTGACAGTCACCAAGGAATTGTCTGAGGACAACCCCACCCAATCCGCCCCACCCGACAGCCTCCCGTTACCGCACCCCTCGCCAGCAGCCCCCCCCCCCCGATACCGAACCCCGCACCATCAACTACATCCGTCGCAACGCCCGCAACCACGCACTCATCCCATGCAAATGGTCCACATGGTCCGGCGCGCTGTTCCCCGCAAACCCCATCACCACCAACCGCCCCCGCCTCGCATCCGATAACTGCTGCATCCCCACCGGCCCCCACCGCAACACCGGCATCCGCTTCAACTTCAACTGATTCAACAACCAATCGGTCGTCTCCGTCGTGCTCGGGAACGTGCCCGGATAAACCTCCGAATGCGTAATCAGCATCCGCTTCCGCCCCAATGAAGCATCCCGCGCAAACTGCAGAAACACATCCAACCCCGCCGGATCAATCTCTTTCCCCAAATAGTCCGAATGCAACCCGTCCATCAACAGCACCGTATCAATCCGCCGGTACGAATGCTTCAAAATCGCCCGCACCGCCCCATACCCGGCACTAAACGCACTCAAATACACCGGCCGGCGCCCCGCCCCGGCCTCCACCAACAAAGCCTGAAACGCCTCCGGCGTCTTATACGCATCCTGGTAGATATCGGAGATCGAACCCAGATACAACGACACAATCGTCACGTCCGGATACGCACCCGCAATCGCCTGCTCCGGCAGCCACGTGTCCCCATGAAAGTGCAGAATCACCGGCGACACCGGCCCCTGATGTCCCACAGTCAGCACCCGCCCCTTCCGCCTCCCGGTCGCGACGTTCCTCTGCACCACCCGCTCATGCGTCCGAGTGGCCTCCGTAACCGGTGACGGGTTCTGCCCCACCTGCATGGCCAGACCTGCGAACAACAGGGCGCTGATCATGCCCTCATTCTACGCCCACGCCATCACTCCACGGGACGGGGCGGTCCGATCTTGCCCATGATCTTGCGAACATACTCCTGCGTCTCCGGAATCGGCGGCACCCCGCCAGCCGCGTCCACACGCGCCGGCCCGGCGTTATAGGCCGCCAACGCCTTGGCGATGTCCCCTCCATACCGCTCCAGCATCTGCTTCAAATACTGCGTCCCCGCCGTGATGTTCTGGTTCGGATCATACGGGTCGGTCACCTGCAAACTCTCCGCCGTCGCCGGCATCAACTGCATCAACCCCATCGCCCCCACCGGCGAAACCGCGCACGGCGAATACGCCGACTCCGCCTCCACCACCGCTCGCACCAACCCCGCGTCCACCTTCTGCTTCGTCGCCTCCCGGTCAATGATCGGTCTCATCGCCGCCGCCGTCACCGGCGGACAATCGGCCGGCGGAGGCGGCCCCGGTGCCGATGCCGAAGACGCAACCATCGGAGCCGCCTGCCCGCCAAACGGCGGCGGAAAACTCTCCCGAATCCCCTGCATCTGCCGCTCCACGCTCAGCCGCTGCCGCTCAAAACTGTTCATCGGCTTCGGGACTTCCTTCGGCGGATCCTTCGGCTTCGCCGCCTCCTCCGCCCCAAACACGCCCATCGCCATCACTAGAAAAATCAAAATCCACATCACTCAACTCATCGGCCCCCCGCCCGAAAACAAGAGATAAGATTTTCCCGACCCCACGCAGGCGCTATCCTGAAAGAAGCGCGCTTACCCAACCCGGCCGAAGCGCCCGCACAATCGAATGAGTCTGGTCTTTCCCACGCAGCAACCGTTCCGTCGCCGGTCCGTAGTAGGCGAACTCCTCGAAGAACGCCAAACCCTTCGCGACGCCGCCCGCGCCGCCTCCGAAACCAGCGCCCGCGCCCTCGTCGACAAACAGTTCACCGACGGCTACTGGTGCGGAGAACTCCTCGCCGACATCTCCCTCGAAGCCGATTACGTTCTCCTCGAACTCTGGCTCCACCCCCCCGAACACGGCCGCTGGAACCCGCCCACCAAATCCCGCCTCGAAAAGGTCTGCCGCCGCATCCTCTCCCAACAAATGGCCGACGGCGGCTGGTGGATCTACCCCGACGGCCCCGCCGACGTCAATTCCACCGTCAAAGCCTACACCGCCCTCCGCCTCTGCGGCTACTCCCCCGACGACGAACCCCTCCGCCGCGCCCGCGCCCGCGTCCTCGCCTTGGGCGGCCTCCAGGCCTGCAACAGCTACACCAAAGTCAACCTCAGCCTCTTCGGCCTCTACCCCCGCAAATACGTCCCCAGCATCCCCCCCGAACTCGTCCTCATGCCCGGCGGGTCTCTCTACATGGGCGGCGTGCTCTACGAAATGGCCTCCTGGACCCGCGCCATCGTCGTCCCCCTCTCCATCGTCCAATCCGTCGGCGGCGTCCGCCCCGCCCCCGATGGCATCAACGTCGACGAACTCATCCACCCCGATCGCAAGCTAAGTCTCCCCAAACGCGATCGCTTTCTATCAACGATCTTCCACCACGTCGACAAGCTCCTCAAAATCTGGGAACGCCGCGGCCACCGCGACGCCCGCATCGCCGCCATCCGCCAAGCCGAAAAGTGGATGATGGACCACTGCCGCAACTCCGACGGCCTCGGCGCCATCTACCCCGCCATGCAGTACACCATCATGGCCCTCGAAGCCCTCGGCTACCCCAACGATCACCCCGACTTAATCGAAGCCAAAGCCCACTTCAATAACCTCATCACCGAAACCGACAACGAGCTCTACTTCCAGCCCTGCTTCTCCCCCGTCTGGGATACCGCCTACGCCGCCTTCGCCCTCGCCGAAGCCGGCCACCCCAACCCCGACGCCCTCCGCAAATCCGCCGACTGGCTCCTCTCCAAGGAAATCCGCCGCCGCGGCGACTGGTCCGTCAAACGCCCCCATCTCCAACCCTCCGGCTGGGCCTTCGAATTCGCCAACGAACAGTACCCCGACATCGACGACACCGCCATCGTCCTCATGTGTCTCGAACACGCCGTAGCCAGCGACCCCTTCAAACAAAAGGCCGTCGAAGACCGCGCCCTCGCCTGGCTCAAAGGCATGCAGTCCCGCGACGGTGGCTACGCCGCCTTCGATGCCGACAACGACTGGGGCGTCCTCAACGCCATCCCCTTCTCCGACCACAACGCCATGCTCGACCCCACGTGCCCCGACATCACCGGCCGCGTGCTCGAAGCCCTCTGCCGCCGCGGCGTCCCCAAGTCGGACCCATCCGTCCGCGACGCCGTGCACTACCTCGTCAACACCCAGGAAAAGAACGGCAGCTGGTACGGCCGCTGGGGCGTAAATTACCTGTACGGAACCTTCCTCGCCGTCCGCGGTCTCCAGGCCGCCGGCTACGACGATCCCAACCTCTACCGCCGCGCCGCCGAATGGGTCATCTCCGTCCAAAACGCCGACGGCGGCTGGGGCGAAAGCTGCGCCGGATACGTCAACGACGAGTTCATCGGCGCCCCCTCCACCCCCTCCCAAACCGCCTGGGCCCTCCTCACCCTCCACGCCGCCGGCCGCAAGGATTCCCCCTACGCCGAACGCGGCATCCGCCACCTCCTCGAAACCCAGTCCCCCGACGGCTCCTGGCCCGAATCCCTCGCCACCGGCACCGGGTTCCCAAACGTCTTCTACATGCGATATACCATGTACCGGCACTACTTCCCCCTCTGGGTATTAGGACTCTACGCAAAATGACCCGCCGCACCCTCCTCACCGCCGCCTCCGTGCTTTCCACCACACAAGTCCGCGGAGCCAATGAGAGGGTGAACGTCACACTGGTCGGCCTCGGCGGCCGCGGCCAGGATCACGCGAAGTTCTACAACGAAATCGCCACCGCCAATATCACCGGCGTCTGCGACGTCAACCAGGCCGCCCGCGAACGCGGCGTCGCCATGGTCGAAAAGTTGACCGGCCGCAAGCCCAAAGAATATAGCGATATGCGCCAGGTCTTCGACGACAAGTCCGTCGACGCCGTCTCGCTCGCCATCCCCAACCACTGGCACGCCCTCGCGACGATCTGGGCCTGCCAGGCCGGCAAAGACGTCTACTGCGAAAAGCCCGCCAGCCACAACATCTTCGAAGGCCGCCAGATGACCGCCGCCGCCCGCAAGTACGGCCGCATCGTGCAGGTGGGCTCCCAAAGCCGTTCCATCGCCCACAAAATCGAAGGCATTAAACTCCTGCACGAAGGCGTCATCGGCAAGGTCTACCTCGCCAAAGGCCTCTGCTACAAACGCCGCAAATCCATCGGCCGCAAGCCCGATCTCCCCACCCCGCCCCCCGGCGTCGATTGGGACAAGTTCCTCGGCCCCGCCCCCATGCGGCCCTTCAACGAGTTAAGGTTCGCCTACAACTGGCACTGGTTCTGGGACACCGGCAACGGCGACATCGGCAACCAGGGCGTCCACGAAATGGACATCGCCCGCTGGGGCCTGGGCAAATCGGAGCTCCCCAAATCCGTCTACTCCTTCGGCGGCAAATTCGTCTATGACGACGCCCAGGAAACCCCAAATACCCAAACCGCCATCTTCGATTACGGCGACGTGCAAATGGAGTTCGAAGTCCGCGGTCTGCTCACCCCCGACGAAGGCAAACTCCCCTTCCGCAACGGCCACACCATCGGCAATATCTTCTTCGGCAGCGAAGGCGTCATGGTGATGGATCTCATGGGCTACCAGGTCTACAAAGGCGAAGAGCACCAGAAGGTAATGGACGTGAACTACAAGGAAAAACGAGCCTGGGACACCGCCCCCCACATGGCCAATTTCCTCCAAGCCGTCAAGTCCCGCAAAGTCTCCGATCTCCACGCCGACATCGAATCCGGCGCCAACGCCGCGGCGTTATGCCACCTGGCTAACATCAGCTACCGCACCGGCCGCAAGCTCACCTTCGACCCGCAAGCCATGCGCTTCCCCAACGACAACGAAGCCAACAAACACCTCACCCGCGACTACCGCAAACCCTACGTCGTCCCCGAAAAGGTCTAACTTAGAAAAAGGTTTAACCCGCCCGCCGCATCCCGAACTTCCCGGCGGCAACCAGCAACGGGTCCGACAGTGTCAGCCGCGCCACCACTTTCTTCGGAATCAGCGGCGTATGCGAAACCGTCGTCAGGTAGTTCGGAATCTGCCAAGGATCGTCCTCAGCCGTCATCCACCCCGTCGCGTCAAACCGGGCCAGATTAATCGGGCGCGAATACCCCCGCAGCGTCCGCTCCCCGCGCTGGTTGAAGTAGTGTTCGAAGTAGGACATCGCCAACTCTCGCAGCGTCTTATACACCGGCTCCCGATACCGCAACCCGGCGTAATTGGATTTTCCAATCGCCCCCCACAACCCGTCGCGCCGAAAAACAGTCAATACATGATCATCGTCCCGCTGCGCCTGGAGATCCAAAATCAACGGTGGATCCCCCACCAGCCGCAGCGCAGTCGCCGCCAGCATCGCCCCCTCCATGCAGTGCCCCCGCCGCTCCCGCAACACCCGTCGCGGCGACCGGCAGGAGACGCTCGGGTCGTACAGAATCTCCTCGTCCAAAAACCGCTGCACCCGCTCCGGCGTGCGCAACGGCCGCAGCACGGCAAGCTCCTCCCGCGTGAACCCAAATCGGCTGGCAACCATTCCCGGCATAGCTGACTTTAGGTAAAGTACACCCAACCCAGCCCGCCAGAAAAGTAGAAAGTTCAGGATTTTCGTCGCCACGATCCAGCGAGGATCGCCCCGATGCCCAGCACCGCCAGCACCCAGGCGGCCGGCTCGGGAACCGAGACGTCCGGGGGAGTTGTCGGCGGCGGATCGAACGGCGGCGGCCCCGATGGTGGCGGTCCCGATGGTGGAGTCCCCGGCGGGGGCGTCCCCGGCGGCATGCCTCCCGGCGGTGGCATCGTCGGTGTGCCAGACGGCGGTGTGCCAGGCGGCGGTGTTCCCGGCGGTGGCGTCCCCGGCGGAGGAACCGTCGGCGGCATCCCCGATGGCGGATTCTCAACGATCGGCGGTCTCGACGGCGGCGGCACACCCACCGGTGGCATCCAGATCTGCGGCGGCTGTGGTGAAAACACCGGCGGATACAGCAACTCCGGCGGCGTGAACACCGGATACTCCAGGATCAACGGCGTCGAGGGCGGATGCGTCAGCGCCGCCAGAACCAGCGGCGGCGGAATCGTGAACGCCGTCGATGGCGTCACCAGCGGAATGGTCAGCGGCGGCGCACCAACACTGGGGGTCTCCGGCGTCGTCGCCTCGGGAACACCCGCGCTCGCTCCTCCTCCACCCATGCCGCCGATTCCCATCACGCCGCCCGGACCGCCAATCCCTGTCCCGGCCACCCACACCGGCGGCAATGCCTCCTCCGGCTGTGGCGTCGGCAAGACACTCGCGCTCTCGCCGAACCCCTTCGGGTTTTCAAACTTTTCGATCTCCACCGGCGCCTCGGCCCGCATCTCCGGCGTAGGCATCAACTGCGCCGCCCGCACCGGTTCGTCCATCTTCTTCTCGGGCGGCTCCTCGGCCGATGCCGCCACCGGTTCCCGTGGCGTCTCGGAAAACAGATTCCCGCACCGCCCCCGCACCAGCGTCTTCCCGTCGGTCAATACCTGCTCGCCCGCCGCCAGCGTCACCATCCGCCGCGTCCAGTAAATCTTGTCCCGAATCCGGTAGGAAACGTATCCCTGCTTCTTCTCCACCAGCCGCTCCGGATGAAAGGAGCCCGGCTGCAGCCCGGCGTAGTGCGCCCCCACCACCGGGTCGGCCGCCATCGCCTTGCCCATCGCCTTTGCCGAATCCACCCCGCCCGGCACCACCGACCACGGGTACACCATCTGGTTCTCCGGCAACGCCGTCTCGGCCACCGTCACCGTCTCGGCGCCCTCCACCCCGGCCGCCACCGGACGGCTCTGCTGGCACCCCGTCAATGTCACTATCGGCGTCACTATCAGCAACCACCCGGCCGCTATCAGCAACCGCCCGGCCACCGTTGTTCCTATTCGTCCGGTCATAGAAGAGCCCACATGAAGTCTTTTCGGATGGAGGGGGAATAATATGAGTGGCGGTTGAGGATACTGAGAACGTGAACCGTTTCTGGAACAGCCGTCTCGCCAAACCCGTCGTTTTCTTTCTCTGCCTCGTCCCCCTCCTCCTGCTCGCCTGGCGCTGGCAGGCCAACGAACTCGGCATCAACCGCATCGAAACCGTCGCCCGCTACACCGGCAACTGGGCTCTCCGCTTCCTCCTCATCAGCCTCTGCATCACCCCCCTCAAACGCCTCCCCGGCCAAAGCGGCATCGCCCGCCTCCGCCGCATGACCGGGCTATTTGCCTTCTTCTACGCCGCTCTCCACGCCCTCCACTACTACGGCATCGACGTCCAATGGAACCTCGACATCATCAAAGAGGACCTCACCACCCGCCGCTTCTTCATCGCCGGCATGGCTGGCCTCGCCCTCATGGTGCCGCTGGCATTGACCAGTTTCAACGCCGCCATCCGCCGCCTCGGCGCCCGACGCTGGCAGCTGCTCCACAAATTGGCCTACGTCTCGGCCGCCGCCGGCGTCGTGCACTTCTTCTGGCAAGGCAAAGCCGCCCTCTGGACGCCTATCTACTACGGAATGTTCCTAGGCGTTTTACTCCTCTACCGGCTGGGCTACTGGGCCACGCACCGGAAAGCGTAAACATGTGAGCGTGAGACACTCATAAAATCTAAATAAAATTACTTGACTCATGGTCACGCATATTTTATGCTGTGAATGTAAGTACATTTACGGAGGTCTTCCACCATGCTTATCACCAAACTCAATCCCGCCTTCCCGGCTCCCTTCCGCTTCTTCGAGGATGCCCTGAGTGATCTCATTCAGGAACCCTCCGGCCGTCCTTGGACGCCCTCGGTCGACATCTTCGAAACCGAAAACGAGCTCGTCGTCAAAGCCGACCTGCCCGAAGTCAAACTCGAAGACATCGCCATCAACCTCGAAAACGGAATCCTTGCCCTCAAAGGCGAACGCAAGTTCGAACACAAAGAGGACAAGGCCGGCTACCACCGCCTCGAACGCGGCTACGGCTCATTCGCCCGCAACTTTTCCATCCCGGAAACCGTTGACGCCGAAAAGGTCGCCGCCGCCTTCAAAGATGGCGTCCTGACGATCACCCTCCCCAAGAAGGAAATCGCCAAGCCCCGCGCCATCAAAGTGAACGTCGTCAGCTAACACGACGCTCACCCAAACCGGGGCGGCCATCACGCCGCCCCGGCTTATCCCTGTCCGGCCATCACGCCGCCCCGGCTAAACTGGGAGGTAGTGCAAAACCGCCCTTCTCTCCGCATTCAAAAACGCGCCGCCGATCGTCTCGCCGTCGGCCACGTCTGGGTCTACGCCTCCGACGTCGACCGTCCCGACAACGCCCGCCCCGGCGACACCGTCACCGTCCTCGACCCCCGTGGTCTCCCCCTCGGCACCGCCCACTTCTCCGCCTCTTCCCAAATCGCTCTCCGCCTCTTCTCCACCCAGGTCGAACCCCTCGACGAAGCCTTCTTCCGCACCCGTCTCCAAGCCGCCATCGCCCACCGCCGCCGCGCCGTCCAAAACTCCACCGCCTGCCGCCTCGTCTTCTCCGAAGCCGATCGCCTCCCGGGCTTGATCGTCGATCTCTACGACGACACCCTCGTCCTCCAAACCCTCACGCAAGGCATGGACCGCGCCCAACCCCTCATCGTTCAGCTCCTCGACGAACTCCTCTCCCCCCGCGGCATCTGGGAACGCAACGACGCTCCCGTCCGCACCAAAGAGCAGCTCGCCTTCCGCTCCGGCCCCCTCGCCGGCACCCCCGCCCCCCACGTCGACGTGCACATGAATAACTTCATCTTCCACGCCGATCTCGCCCGCGGCCAGAAGACCGGCGTCTATCTCGACCAGCGCGAAAACTACGTCGCCGCCGCCCGCTGGGCCCACGGCGAAGCTCTCGATTGCTTCACCTCCACCGGCGGCTTCGCCATCCATATGTCCCGCTCCTGCCAGTCGGTGGAAGCGGTCGATTCCGGCGCCGCCGCCCTCTCCGCCGCCGCCCGCAACGCCCTGCGCAACGAAATCACCAACATCAGTTTCAAGGAAGCCGACGTCTTCGATCTCCTCTCCGCCTACCGCTCGGCCAACCGCCGTTTCCAAACAGTGGTCCTCGACCCGCCCGCCTTCGCCAAAACCAAAGGGACCCTCGAAGGCGCCGGCCGCGGCTACAAAGAGATCAACCTCCGCGCCCTCCAACTCCTGGAACCCGGCGGCGTCCTCGTCACCTGTTCCTGCTCCCATCACATGAGTGAGGAGATGTTGCTCGACGCCGTCACCGCCGCCGCCCGCGACACCCGCCGCACGCTCCGCTTACTCGAACGCCGCGTCCAGGCTGCCGATCACCCCATTCTCCCGGCCATCCCCGAAACGCTCTACCTGAAGTGCCTGATCCTCGAAGTCCTCTAGGGAACACAAGCCGCAACCGCCCAGCCCCAACAATCCCCACCGGGGAAATGCCGGGCAAAACCCCCGATGACTTTCGGCCCGTAACCCCAAAACAGGCGTGTCCCCAAAAACGCGACACTCCCCGCAGAAGGACAGAAGGACAACAGCCCTAACGCGAATCCGAAGCCCGCGCCGCCATCCGCGCCTCCCGCACCACACGCCCGTGCCGCACTTGGCTCTCATGCTCCGCCAGCCGCAACATCTCATCCGTCCGCCGCCGGTCCCGTATCTCCACCCACAACAAATACACCGCCGCCAGCGTGCCCATCGAAGTCACACACTGCTGCACCACCACCACCGCCTGCATCAGGCTCTGGCCCTGTAAATGGCACAGAAACGCCGCCGTCTGCGTCATCGAGACGATACTCACCGTCAAGACCAAATGCCGCAATCGACGGTTCGGCTGTCGCCCCAGTAGCTGCAGCGCCCACGCCAATGTCAATACATTCGCCGAAACCAACAGTATCGTGATCCAGTCCATTGCGAACTCCTTTGCTCCCATCCTTTATCGTCGGAAACACAGACGATCTTGAAGAGAAATTACCCCTATGCCAAGCGGGCTATACAGCCTTAGGAAGGTCGTTCTATCCAGTCAACGATTAGAAATACAAAATTTGCTTCCGTTAACGAGTGCTGATAGAGTGTGGATCGGCCCAAACCAGGGTCGTTCTCGAAGCTTTGGAGGATTCGCTAGAATGCTCTCGCATTCCCAGTTGCGATTTAATTCGCCCATCCCGCCCGCCGGAGAACCTTCCGTACGCGGCTCCCGGACCCGCTTCATGCGCGTCCTTCTTTTCGTCTCGCTCCTGGCCCTCATAGGCGTTTGTGCCTACGCCCAGGACGCTGCGCCTGTCCGGCACAGCGGCGGCGAGGCTAATCTCGTCCTGCCCGACTTCAACCAGGCCACATTCCTTGACGGCGTCTCCGGCCGCACGCTGCTCATGAGTGGGCTCGTCGTTGGTTTCCTCGGGCTCCTCTTTGGCCTGCTGATGTACAACCACCTCCGGAACCTGCCGGTTCACAAATCCATGCTCGAAGTCAGTGAGCTGATCTATGAAACCTGCAAAACATACTTGTTAACCCAGGGCAAGTTCCTGTTAATCCTCGAACTCTTCATCGGCGTCATCATGATCTTTTACTTCGGCGTGTTACAGCACTTCGAATTCATAAAAGTCGCCATTATCATTCTGTTCAGCCTCATCGGTATCGCCGGTAGTTACTCGGTCGCCTGGTTCGGCATCCGCGTCAACACGTTCGCCAATTCGCGCTGCGCCTTCGCGGCCCTCCGCGGCAAACCGTTCCCCTGCTACGCCATTCCCTTACAGGCCGGCATGAGTATCGGTATGCTTCTCATCTCCGTCGAACTGCTGCTGATGCTCTTCATCCTGCTCTTCGTCCCCCGCGATTACGCCGGCCCCTGCTTCATCGGCTTCGCCATCGGCGAATCCCTTGGTGCAGCCGCCCTCCGCGTCGCCGGTGGCATCTTCACCAAAATCGCCGACATCGGCGCCGACCTCATGAAGATCGTCTTCAAAATCAAAGAGGACGACGCCCGCAACCCCGGTGTCATCGCCGACTGTACCGGTGACAACGCCGGCGACTCCGTCGGCCCCTCCGCCGACGGCTTCGAAACCTACGGCGTCACCGGTGTCGCGCTCATCAGCTTCATCCTCCTGGCCGTCAAAGATCCCCTCGTGCAGATCCAACTCCTCGTCTGGATCTTCGCCATGCGCATCATGATGGTCGTCGCCTCCGCCGGTAGCTACTTCATCAACGAAGCCATGGCCAAGGCCAAGTACCAACACGCCGACAAGATGAACTACGAGGCGCCCTTGACCATCCTCGTCTGGCTCACCTCCTTCGTCAGCGTCGCGCTCACCTACGTCGTCTCCTACGCGCTGATCCCCAACATCGGTGGCGATTCATCGCTCTGGTGGAAGCTCTCGACCATCATCACCTGCGGTACTCTGGCAGGCGCGATTATTCCCGAGCTGGTGAAAATATTCACTTCCACCGAATCCGGCCACGTCAAGGAAGTCGTCATCAGTTCCCGCGAAGGCGGCGCGTCGCTCAACATTCTCTCGGGCCTCGTCGCCGGTAACTTCTCCGCCTTCTGGCTCGGCATGGCCATGCTGCTCCTCATGGGCGGCGCCTACCTGGTCTCCAACATGGGCATGGCCGCGCTCATGCTCGCCCCCGCCGTCTTCGCCTTCGGCCTCGTCGCCTTCGGCTTCCTCGGCATGGGTCCGGTCACCATCGCCGTCGATTCCTACGGCCCCGTTACCGACAACGCCCAGTCCGTCTACGAACTCTCCACCATCGAAGCCATCCCCGGCATCGAAAAGGAGATCAAGAAGGACTTCGGCTTCGATCCCAAATTCGAGATCGCCAAACACAACCTCGAAGAAAACGACGGCGCCGGCAATACGTTCAAAGCAACGGCGAAGCCGGTGTTGATCGGCACCGCCGTCGTCGGCGCCACAACGATGATCTTCTCCATCATCGTCAACCTCACCCACGGCTTGAAACCCGAACTCATCAATAACCTGTCGATTCTCCACCCCCCGTTCCTCCTCGGCTTAGTCGCCGGCGGCGCGGTCATCTACTGGTTCACCGGCGCCTCCATGCAGGCCGTCACCACCGGCGCCTACCGCGCCGTGGAGTTCATCAAAGCCAACATCAAACTCGAAGGCATCGAAAAAGCCAGCGTCGAAGACTCGAAGAAAGTGGTGCAGATCTGTACCGAATACGCCCAAAAAGGCATGTTCAATATCTTTCTGACAGTGTTCTTCGCCACTCTTGCCTTCGCCTTCCTCGAACCCTACTTCTTCATCGGCTACTTAATCTCCATCGCTCTGTTCGGCCTCTACCAAGCCATCTTTATGGCGAACGCCGGCGGCGCCTGGGATAACGCCAAGAAGATTGTGGAAGTGGAACTGAAAGCCAAGGGCACCCCGCTGCACGACGCCTGCGTCGTCGGCGACACCGTCGGCGATCCGTTCAAGGATACGAGTTCGGTGGCCCTCAATCCGATCATCAAATTCACGACCCTCTTCGGCCTCCTGGCCGTCGAACTCGCCGTGTCGGTGACCGAAACCCAAGGCGCCATGTTCACCAACATCCTGGCGGGCGGCTGCCTGGCCGTCGCGTTGTTCTTTGTCCACCGCAGCTTCTACGGCATGCGAATCGGCAAAGAATAGCACATCAAAAAAATCCAAAGGCGAACTCCATCCTGCCGGCATCGGTAGAATAGAGTTCGCCTTTGGTATTTGAAGTAATATTTTTCTTCGTGTCTCTGACCGCTCTCGGCTTCTGGCTCTTCGCCCGGGAAGCGACGGTCGACTGGCGCCGCCGTTACCGCAACCGCCGCGTGCAGTCGCTCCTGAACAAATGGGAAGGCCAACCCGTCCAGAAGGCCGAATCGGTTCTCGGGACCCCCAACGAAATCGTCAACGGCTCCGCCGGCCGCAGTCTCTACATCTGGAAAGACCCACCGAAAATCCCCAAAGCGGCCACCCTGCTGATCATCACCCTCACCGTCAACGCCCAAGCCCAAATCACCGCCACCGCCCTCGAAGAACGCTAAATGAGGCTAAATGAGGGACAGCCACCGCAATTACCGAATTTCGCTTACCCCATTTTCCTTACCCCCACCCAGCCCACCCATCCCACCCACCCCACCCACCCCACCGGGGACACTGCGGGCAAACCCCCCAACAAAAGTCGGCCCGTAGCCCAACCATAGCGGTGTCCCCAAAGACGCGAAACAACCCGCAGAAGGCAAAACGCACCCCTGTGGAAAACTCAGTCACAAGGCAAATCGAAAATCTTAAAAC
>JBIKOG010000398.1:0-4794 GCA_044358225.1 Bryobacteraceae bacterium
CCCGGTCCCCCAGCGCGGATGTGGCGGGGAAGGTGACGCGGCAGTGGGCGGAGGATTTTGCGCGGGCGAAAAAATTGAACGGGGAGGGGCAGAGGACCTCATTGCGGTGAGCTGTTTGGGCTGATAGGATGCGCGTGGTGAGTTATGAAACCTATTTTGGCTTTGATTTTGGCTTGTTCGATGTTGGCGGCGCAGGCTCCGGCTCCGGCGGCTGCTCCGGTTCCCGCTCCCGCTCCGGTTGAGAAGAAAGTGGTGAAGAAGAAGGGCGGGAAAGGGAAGTGGATCGCAATTGGGGTGGCGGCCGCGGCGGTGGTGGTGATTTTGGTGGTTGCGGATAAGCGGTTGGGGAACGAGGGGAAAGGGATTTTCTAGCCGGAGGGGCCGGGGGTACGGAGTTGCTATAATTTAGGGTGATGTTCTCCCGCACTCATACATGCGACTAAGTGTGCCCCTGCCACGGGGGGTGGAAGCCCTTTACGGAACTCGCGACGAGAATATTCGCCTGCTGGAAACTGCGCTTGCGGTTCGGACACGCATGGCGAATGGCACTTTGGAGATCGACGGCGAGGAGCCGGGCGTGGACCGGGCGTGCCGGATTGTGAGTGATTACACCGAACTCGTGCGCGAGGGAAAGGTGTTTTCGGGCGCGGAGATGGCCAATTACCTGCGCATTGTTCTTGGCGATGAGGCGGTGACGATTCGCGCGCTGGTGGCGAGCGGACGGCAGCGGAGTTTCGGCAAGAAAGTGCTGACGCCGAAAACGATTAACCAGAGCCGGTATCTGGAAGCGATTGAACGCAACGATCTGGTGTTTGGCGTGGGCCCGGCTGGCACGGGAAAAACGTATCTGGCTGTCGCGATGGCGGTTTCGGCGCTGTTGTCAAAGCGGGTGTCGCGGATCATCCTGACGCGGCCGGCGGTGGAGGCGGGGGAGAAACTCGGCTTTCTGCCGGGGACGTTGCAGGAGAAGATTGACCCGTATTTGCGGCCGTTGTACGATGCCCTTTTCGATATGCTCGATGCCGAGAAGGTGGAGAAGTTCATCGAGAAGAACATCATCGAAGTGGCGCCGCTGGCGTTTATGCGCGGGCGGACGCTGAACGATAGTTTCATCATCTTGGACGAGGCGCAGAACTCGACGCCGGAGCAGATGAAGATGGTGCTGACGCGGCAGGGCTTCAATTCGAAGACTGTCGTGACGGGTGATGCAACGCAGATCGATTTGCCGAGCGGGCGGAAGAGTGGCCTGATTGAAGCTGTCGAGATACTGAAGAACATTCCCGGGATCAGCTTCGTGCATTTCGATGAGCAGGATGTTGTCCGTCATAGTCTGGTCCAACGCATTATCCGCGCCTACGAAGCGCACGGAGAGAACGCCGCGAATGCGCGGCAATTGCGGCTGCGGCTGAACGAAGTCATGGCCGATGCGGACCCCGCCAACAACCCCAACCCGGCGAAGCAGAACTCGCCGAACGCCTGAGTGAGCCCACAAATACCTATGTCGCCGGATGGCAGTACTTTTCTATTTCGCAGCGCGCCCCGCGGCCTTGACCGCAAGCGCCTCCGCCTGTTTCAGCAAACGCTAACGACGCTCGTCACGAAGGGGCGGGACTTTACGTGCCTGCTGACTTCGGATGCCGAGCTGCGGCGGCTGAACGCCACTTTCCTCGGCCATGACTACGCGACGGACGTGCTGTCGTTCCCGTCGGTGGAGGGGGAGGAGTCGCTGGGCGAGCTGGCGATTTCGGCACCCAGGGCTAAAGCCCAAGCGGCTGAGTTCGGGCACCCGATTGAGACCGAGATCGAGATTCTGATGCTGCACGGGACGTTGCACCTGATGGGCCACGACCACGAGACGGACAAGGGCGCGATGCGGCGTTTGGAGTCCCGATGGCGCGCGAAGCTGGGACTGCCGGCTGGCTTGATTGAGCGGACGCGTCGATGAACATAGCGTTTTTCCTGACATTGGCGGTGTTTTCCGGCTTGCTGACGCTGAGCACGCTGGCGCAACTGCTGTATGTCGAGGCGTTGCGGTTACGGTCGCGGGAGTATCCGTCGCTTGAGTATTTCAAAGAGAATCTGGAAGAGCGGTTGGGGCTGAAGATTGAACGCGGGGCGTTGACGTTTTCGCTTTTCAAGCATGGGCTGATCGCGTTGATGGGCGTTTTCGCGCTGGCGCTGTTGGGCTCGGGCCGGGACCACTTCTGGAACGCGATCGTCGAGGCGGCGGTGCTGGCGTGGGCGTTGTGCACGATTTTTGCGCAGATTCTGCCGCAGTTGTTGTATCGGAAGACGAGCGGGAAGTGGCTGTTTGCGTTCCTGCCGGTGCTGCACGCGATGATTCTGGTGATGCGGCCGCTGGTGGCGGTGTTGAAGTTTTTCCAATCGCTGACGGAACTGCGCGAGACGGGCGATGAGGAGAATGGCAACGGGTCGAACGCCGAGAACAATGTGGAAGCTCTGATTGCGGCGGGCAAGGAAGAGGGGCTGATTGAGGAAGAAGACCGGAAGCTGATTGAGTCGGTGGTGGCGTTTGGCGATAAGACGGTGCACGAGGTGATGACGCCGCGGCCGCGGATTGTGGCGATTGAGAAGAGTAAATCGCTGGAAGAGTTGCGGCAGTTGGTGATCAACGAGCAGTATTCGCGGGTGCCGGTGTTTGACGAGTCGATCGATAACGTCGTTGGGTTCATTCACGTGCGGGACATGTTCGAGCGCAATCCGAACGAGCGGGGGCGGAAGGCGTGGGAGCTGATGCGTCCGATCCGCGTGGTGCCGGAGCAGAAGAAAGTGACGGCGCTGCTGCGCGAGATGCAGCGGGACGGCGCGCACATGGCCGTTGTCGTGGACGAGTACGGGAACACGGCGGGACTGGCGACGATGGAAGATCTGGTGGAAGAGATCTTCGGCGAGATTCGCGATGAGCATGAGCCGGTGGCCGATGTTACTCCGGACGGCGAAGGCGCATGGCTGGTGAGCGGGAGTTTCGACCTGGACCACCTGCAGGAGTTAGTGGGCTTCCGGCCCGAAGAACAGTTTGATTCGACCACGGTGGGCGGGCTGGCCGCCGAGTGGTTGGGACGCGTGCCGCGGGTGGGTGAAGCGGTGGAGCGCGAAGGAATTCGTATTGAAATTGTCGCCGCCAATGACAGGCGTGTCGATCGGGCTCGCATCCTGCGGGCCACAGAAACAACAGAACCTCAGAAGGAGCATCCAGCAGTGGAAGAGAAAAAGGATGCCTAAAGCTAAAAAGCCTAAGTATCATGCGGGAACGGCCACGATTATTGGCCGCCCGAACGCCGGCAAATCGACGTTGTTGAACGCGATTGTGGGCGAGAAGATTGCGATTGTGACGGCGAAGGCGCAGACGACGCGCACGGCGCTGAACGGTGTGTGGACGGGGGAGAACGAGCAGATCGTCTTCGTCGATACGCCGGGGCTGCACAAATCCGATACGGTGATTAACCGGCGGATGATGCAGGCGGTGCGATCGGCGATGGACTCGATCGATGTGATTGTGTTCGTCGTGGACGCGAAGAACAAGCCGAATACGGACGACGCGCAGGCTGTCGATTTGGTGAAGAAGCCGGGGACGCCGGTGATCCTGGTGTTGAACAAAGTGGACGCGATTCAGGACAAGCCGAAGCTGTTCGCGCTGATTGAGCATTACCGGGAGCTGCACGATTTTGCGGCGTATATTCCGGTTTCGGCGAAGAAGGGCGAGGGGATCGAGGAGCTGAAAAAGGCCATCGTCGGGTACCTGCCGATGGCGAAGGCGCTGTATCCGGCGGACCATTTGACGGACGTTCCGTCGCGGTTTTTGGCGGCGGAGCTGATTCGCGAGCGCATTCTGATTCTGGCCACGCAAGAGGTGCCGCACTCGGTGGCGGTGCTGGTGGACGAGTGGGAAGACAAGACCAACGTCATTCGCATTGCGGCCACGATTTACGTGGAGCGGGCGGGGCAGAAGAACATTATTGTGGGCGCCAGCGGGGCGATGATCAAGAAGATCGGCACGGCGGCGCGGCTGGAGATGGAACGGTTTTTCGACCGGAAGATCTTTCTGGAACTGTTTGTGAAGGTGAAGCCGGATTGGCGGAATCAGCCGGAGTTCCTGAATGAGTTAGACTGGCGAAGGATGGTCAATGATCGAGATGCTTAAGAAAACTGCGCTGTTTTTATTGCTGCTCACGCCCGCTTTCGCGGATCAGAAGAAAGACGACGAGATCTACGACTCGGTGAAGCGGCGGCTGGCCGGGGATCCGGAGGTGAAGGGCGGCGCGCTGGAAGTGACCGTGAAGGACGGCGTTGTGACCATCACCGGGATCGTGCGCACGGACCGGGCCAAGACGAAGGCCGATAAGGTGGTCGGGCGCGTGAAGGGCGTGACGAAGGTCGTGAACGAGCTCAAGGTTTCGCCGACGGGGAATTAGTGCTTTTACCGCCGCCCGAGGCCGCCCTTCGGGCTTCGGGGGGATTTAACGGCGCTCGAGGACCGAGGGTTTGGCTTGGAGATATTCGACCGTCTTGATGACGGCCTGCTGAATCGTTAGCCTCGGCTCCCAGCCGCGGTCGCCGCCCGTGAAATCGAGCCCCGGCGTGACGCCGAAGTGGCCGGTGATCCAGCCGATGGAGTCAGGCGCGCGGCATTATTCGCTAGCGCTTTATCGGACAAATCCTAGGGTCGCGGTAGGGACGAATCTCACGACCCGCCCCCCGCACAGATCCGTACGAGCGGCACTACCGCATACGGCTCCTACCGCAAATAAGTAGCGTCAAAACGATCGGCGGGAT
>JBIKOG010000399.1:0-4778 GCA_044358225.1 Bryobacteraceae bacterium
GGAATTGTGGGGGATAACAGTGAGTGGCACCGATTGGGGGAGTAGGACGGCGGGGGGAAGTGCTGTCAAAATAGGGGGGTGGCAGACCACCTTTACTATTCATGTTGGCTGCGTGGGTTTTCCGCGCTGAGTATGTTGCGGCAGTACGGCAAGGCGCTGGAGCTGTTTCCGTTCTCGCCGGAGAACCCGGCGGATTCGGTGCTGCGGGTGCAGGCGGTGTCGACGGCGGAGCCGTATCTGCTGGAACGGGCGTATCTGGACCCGGTGGATGCAAAGCTGGTCGCCGAAGAGGCGGGGGACTTCCTGCACGACGACTGCGCGTACAGTTTTGAGACGTGGTGGGGGTTGTGGACGTACGAAAAAGACTGGAAGCTGGCTCCGGCGCGGGTGACCATTCAGTGCTTCGGGCCTCGGTTCAGTGATTCTCCGCTGGGAGATGAGGACAGCAAGGCGGAACATTTGCGGGTGGATTTCGGGTTGGACACATGGTTTCTGCCGCAGGTGGAGCTGCCGAACGCGGCATGGTACGCGCGGTCGAACCTGAAGGGATTATTGAAGTATGTTCACTCGCTGGATGAAGTTTTACCGATTGAGCGGCGTTCGTTGTGGACGGAGTCGGGCGGAAACTTCGCGGAGAAGTTACGGGAAGCGGCTGGGGAATTGTAGCAAGAAGTCTTAAGAATTCCTCTATAGAAGTGCCGTTTGACTTAGATGCAACTCGTTGAATCCGTTGTATCTGATATGCTATAAGTCTCCAAATTCTCCGAGAACTTCGTAGCGACATAGGGGCGAGCCACGCGGAACAAATGCGGGGTGTGTAAGGTGATTCCTTAGAACTGCGTAGGTTGTTTCGTGCGTGAATAGTAGGGGTACCCTCAGTTGACCTCGTACTAGACCGCCTTTACCATCGGAAGCGTGGTGCTGGAAAACACAATGACGAACGGTACAGCAATCATGGACATCCCGCAAGGGGAAGATGCCGCTGAAAAACGGATACGAATCGTAATCGCGGACGACCATCCGATTGTACGAGACGGGATCAAGCGGCTACTGGCTCTGGAGAGCGACATCGACGTCGTAGGCGAAGCCGGCGACGGGCGCGGTGTGCTGGACGTGGTGCACGAGACGAATCCGGACGTGTTGCTGTTGGACCTGCGGATGCCGAACCTGGACGGTTTGGGCGCGCTGGAGACGTTGCAGCAGACGAACAAGCGGACGCGAGTGATCATCCTGACGGCATCGGAAGACAAGAACGAATTTGTGCAGGCGATGAAGCTGGGCTGTTCGGGGATTGTGTTGAAGCAGACGGCGCCGGACCTGATCGTGAAATCGATCCGGAAAGTATTTGCGGGCGAGATCTGGCTGGATTCGCACACGACGGCGGCGGTGATGCGGCAGTTTGCGACGCCGGGTTCGGAGATGGCGCAGCAGGGCGGCGGGAAGCAGGGCCGGGAACGGTCGCCGCTCTCGACGCGGGAACGCGAGATCGTGGCACTGGTGGCGCAGGGCTACAAGAACAAAGAAATGGCCGAGAAGATGTTTATTTCCGAGCAGACGGTGAAGAACCATCTGCACAACATCTTCGACAAGCTGGGTGTGAGTGACCGCTTGGAACTGGCGTTGTACGCCATCCACAAGGGTCTGCATTTACAGGGCTAACGCCGGAGCCGGTCGCCGAGGCGGAGCAGGAAGAGCCGGGGCAGCAGGCGCACGGCTTCCAGGATAATCCGGGTGTTGAGTTTCGATTCCCCGTGAATGCGTCCGCGGTAGATGTTGGGCACTTCGTGAAAGCGGGCGCCGGCACGGCGGGCGTAGAGCAGAACCTCGTACAGGAACGCGAAGCCACCGGTGGAGACGGCGTCGAGATCCATGCGGCGGAGGGTGGCGGCGTTCCAGCAGCGGAAGCCGCTGGTGGGGTCGCCGAGGGTGACGCCGGTGGACAGGCGGACGAGGGCGGTGGCAAGGCGGCTGATGACGAGGCGGTGGCGGGACCAGTTTTCGATGAGCGGATGGCTTTCGCAGTAGCGGGAGCCGACGGCGACATCGGCGTGGGCGAGGGCGGCGAGAAGCTGGGGAAAGATGGAGGGATCGTGGGAGAGGTCGGCATCCATGGTGATGACGGCATCGGCGCCGGTGCCGAGAGCGAGTTGGATGCCGGCGCGCATGGAGTGGCCGTAACCGCGGGGATGAGAGCGTTCGAGGACCTGGACGTTGGGGAGCTCGCGGGCGACGGCGGCGGTGCCATCGGGACTGGAATCATCGACGATCAGGATGCGATGGATGGAAGCCCCGGAGGCGGCGATAGCGGCCACAAGAGGCGGCAGGTTGTCCCGTTCATTGTAGGTCGGTACAACAACCCACACGTTTTGCAACAACTTCACACTTCAGGGTAGGGGTCCGGGAAGGACACTGTCAATCCGGGGGAGGTTATCCTGACGGGATGCGAATCTTCTTGGCGATTGGGTTGGCTTGTATTGGACTGAGTGCGTGGGGTCAGGGGGCGATGCCTCCGTTGCGGGAGCAGGCGGCGGTGCAGCAGGAGTGGGTGAAGGCCCGGTTGGAACGGGTGCTGCCTCCGTTGATGCGAAAGCACGACGTGGCGATGTGGCTGGTGGTATCGCGGGAGTATAACGAAGACCCGGTTTTCTATTCGCTGGTTTCGCCGACGACGTTCGCGGCGCGGCGGCGCACGATCTATGTGCTGTTTGACCGGGGACCTGGGTTGGGCGTGGAGCGGCTGGCGCTGGGGGGCAATTCGCAGGGAGGACTGTTTACGGTCTACCGGGATCCGGCGGTGGAGAACCGGGAGCTGTTGGGGGACGCGCAGTGGAAGCTATTGCGGAAGCTGGTGGACGAGCGAAAGCCGAAGAATATCGCGATCGACATTTCGCAGACGCATGCGTTTGCCGACGGGTTGTCGGCGGGGGAGCGGGAACAGTTGGAAGAAGCGCTGGGGGCGGAGAACCGGGCGAAGTTGAAGCGGGCGGAGTTGTTGGCGCTGGAGTACGTGGAGACGCGGCTGCCGGAGATGTTGCCGTTGTACCGGAGGTTGCAGGAGAACGCGCATTCGTTGATTGCGAGAGGGTTTTCGAGCGAGGTGGTGAAGCCCGGGGTGACGACGAACGAGGACGTGGTGTGGTGGCTGCGGCAGCGGGCGTTGGAGGGCGGATTCGGGACGTGGTTTCAGCCGTCGGTGCGGGTGCAGAAGCCGGGGAAGGCGGGGGCGAGTTTCCTGAGCGAGGACGGGTCGGCGGTGATTGAGCGGGGCGATGTGTTGCATGTCGATTTTGGCCTCTCATCCATGCGCCTCAATACCGATACGCAACATATGGGTTACGTTCTACGTCCCGGCGAGACAGGGCCTCCGGCGGGGCTGGCGGCGGCGCTGGAGAAAGGCAAACGGATGCAGGATCTGCTGCTTTCGCGGATGAAGCCTGGGTTGACGGGGAACGCGGTATTGAGCGAGGCGCTGGCGGACGTGTTGGACGCCGGGATTAAGGGCACGATTTACACGCACCCGATTGGAGACCACGGGCATGGGGCGGGACCGCTGATTGGGCTGTGGGACCGGCAGCAGGGCGTGCCGGGGCGGGGGGATGTACCGCTGAAGCCGGGGACGTGGTTTTCGATTGAACTGTCGGCAAAGGTTCCGGTGGCGGAGTGGGGCGGGGCGGAGGTCTTCATCGGCATGGAAGAAGAGGCGCATATGCGTCCGGACGGAAAGATGGAGTGGGTATTGGGACGGCAGGAGCGGTTCCATTTGGTGCGATGAGAGGGAACTATGAAAAAACATGTACGGTCGGCGGAAGAGCTGCTGGGGCTGTTGGAGATGGTCCGGGCGGACTTCGCGGTGGTGGGGTCGGCGGCTTGCAGTGTATATGGGGAGTCGCGGGGTTCGAACGATGTGGACCTGCTGGTGATGATGAACGAGGCGCAGCTGGAGCGGCTGGCGATGATGGCGGGGACGGAGTTTTATTTTGATCTCGGCGCGGCGAAGGCGTCGTGGCGGTCTTCGAAACCGTTTTATTTGCTGTCGATGATCGACGTGACGAAGTTCCACTTTTATCCGGCGAACACGGACCCGTTCGGGATGGTGCAGTTGGAACGGAAGCGAATGGAACGGGTGGATTTTCTGTCCGATGTGCGGGTGCCGGTGGCGAGTCCGGAGGATGTGGTGCTGGCGAAGTTGCGGTGGTTCGACAAGGGGAAGCGGGCGGTGGGGCGGCATTGGACGGACGTGCAGGCGCTGGTGAAGGCGCAGGGGGAGAGCCTGGATTGGAAGCATGTGGAGGCGTGGGGGCCGCGGCTGGGGGTGGGGGATCTGGTGGGGCGATTGCGGGCGGTATGATGGGGGTTTCTGACACGAGTCCCGAGGTGGAACGAATGATGCTGGAGTTGCGGCGGGCGCAGACGCCGGGGCAGCGGATTTCGAATGCGCTAGAGATGTCGGAGTTGGTGCGGTCGTTGGAATTGGGGGTATTACGGGCGGAGGATCCGGAGGCGGGTGAGGAGGAGTTGCGGTACCGGTTGGCGGTGAAGCGGTATGGGAGGGAATTGGCGGACCGGGCGTTTGGGCGGGTATGAGGTTGATTGCTCGGGCGGTGATGGGGTTGTTGGGGGCGGTGGTGACTAGCGCGTTTGGAGAGCCGCGCGCAACTTGTGGACATCGACATGGAGGCTAGCCCGACTTTCGCAGTTCAGGCCTGTTTTTCGCGAATTTGAGGCCTTCGGTATTCGGAAACGATAGAAAGCAAAGGGGCGGCTTTCGGAAAGTCTCA
>JBIKOG010000174.1:0-16020 GCA_044358225.1 Bryobacteraceae bacterium
TTGGCGGAAGGAGTTTACGGTGTTCAGCGGGTTGTCGCATCCGGGCGTTTCGGGTGGGCATAGTACGGACAACTGTTTCCTGACGGCTGCTCGGGGGGCTTTCAAGAGTGGGTTTCGGAATTCGATTTCGCTGGACCAGTTTGCGGCGGAGAAATTGGGACAGGTGACTCGGTTCCCTTCGTTGAATTTGGGCGTGAATATCGATAAGGGGAATCGGAGTTTGTCGTGGACTCGGGACGGGGTGTTGTTGCCGGCGGAGGATTCGGCGCCGAAGTTGTATCAGCGGATGTTTGTGCAGGGGGATCCGGAGTCTGTGGCGCGGCAGTTGCATCGGCTGGAGAACCGGGGGAGTGTATTGGACACGTTGTTGGATGAGACTCGGCGGTTTGGGGGGAAGTTGGGTGGGGAGGATCGGGCTCGGTTGGACCAGTATGTGACTTCGGTGCGGGAGGTGGAGGAGCGGTTGGTGACGGCGCGGGAGTGGGAGTTGCGGGCTAAGCCTGCGGCTAGCGGGCCGGCGCCGGCGGAGATATCGGAGAAGAAGCTGTTTTTTGAGAAGTTTGATTTGATGTTACAGATGGCGCAGTTGGCGTTTGAGAGTGATTCGACGCGGATTGTGACGTTGATGGCGGATGCGTTTACGACGCCGGTGTTTCAGTTGAACGGGCGGGATACGACGACGGAGAGTTATCACGGGTTGAGCCATCACGGGCAGGCGGAGGGGAAGGTGAAGCAGTTGCAGGAGGCGGACCGGCAGCAGATGACTTTGCTGAAGGGGTTGTGGGGGCGGCTGGCTTCGCGGGTGGAGAATGGGCGGCGTTTGTTGGACCAGACCATGGTGCTTTATGGGAGCAATATGGGGGACGCCAATATGCATGACAACACGAATCTGCCCATTATTTTGGCTGGGGGTGGGTTTGCCCACGGGCAGCATTTGGTGTTTCGGAAAGACAACAATTTGCCGTTGTGCAATTTGTTTGTTGCGATGCTGCAGCGGATGGGGGTGGAGGCTTCATCGTTTGGGAGTAGCACGGGCGGGGTGGCGGGGTTGAGCTAGTTGGTGATGGCGATGTCGACCATGTCGTGGAAGGCTTCCGGGGTTTCGATGGCTAGCGGGATTGAGGCGCCGATGGGGGCGTTGGCGGGGACGGTCAGGTTGATTTGGTAGAGGCCGGCCAGGCCGGGGGCCAGGCCTTTGAAAACGACTGTGGCTTGGCGGCCGCCGATGTAGACTTTGACGTCGCCGGGGACTTGGCTTAAGGGGTTGCTGGGGGCGGCGGCGCCGTCTTGGATTGTCGGGGTTACGGCTCCTAGGCCTGTGAGGAATAGCAAGATGGTCTCGCCGCGCTTGGCGGGGTTGGCGGCGTTGACGAGGGTGAAGTTGGCGTGGAGGAGGGCGCCGGGGCCGGTGCCGGCGGGGGGGATGGTGAAGATGCCGGGGCTGGATTTTGCCAGCGGGATTTCGGCGGTGTTGGAACGCTGGCCGTTGTTGACGACGACGATGCTGGCGGTGGCGCCGGTGGCGGTGAGGGGGACGAGGGCGCTGATCTGGCCGGCGCTGGTGAGGTAGAGCGGCGCGGGGGTGTTGTTGATGAGCACCTGGACGTTGCCGAGGGTGGTGGGGAAGGGGAGTGTGGATGCCACGGTGGTGGCGGCGGCGAGGCCGGAGCCGAACAAGGTGAAGAATCCGCCGGGGGAGAGGGGCGCGCCGACGGGGGCGAAGCTGGCGGCGTTGACCACGCCTTGGGGGCTGATGAAGACGCCGGTGCCGGTGGGGGTGGCGGCGCGGATGGCGAAGCTGATTTCGTAGTTGTTGGAATCGACGTTGGAGAGGCCGGTGGTTTGGAAGGTGTTGGCGGATTGGCCGAGGACGAGGCGGTTGAGGTCGAGGGTGCCGGTGTTGTCGGGGGTGAGGAGGTAGGTGTTGGCGGATGTCAGGTCGATGACACCTTCGGGCTGACGGACGCGGAGGCTGGAGACGAGTTTGCCGGTGTTGGTGGAGTTGGAAGAACCGGCGTAGGTGCCGGCTTTGTTGGCTTCATAGCGGAGGCCGGCGCGGAAGTAGAGATTGCGGAAGGGGGTGGCGGGGGCGGCGGTTTTGGCGGCGATCCAGATGTCGTGGCCGCCGGGTGTGGTGGAGCCGAGGAGGGCGAGGGTGCCATCGGCGGAGACCCATATATTGCGGACGCCGTTGAGGAGGGCGGTGCCGGGGAGGGTGAGGGTGCCCGAGCCATCGGTGGCGATGGAGTAGGTCGCGTTGGCGATTGGGAAGGTGGTGGTTTGGTTGTTGGCGGCGGCGGATTTGGCGGTGACGGTGAAGGTGGGGGCGGCGCCGGCGCCTGACGGGGCGAGGCGGAAGGAGGCGTTGCGCATCTGCGCGGTGGAGGCGTTGGGGAATTCGAGAGCGCTGACGTCGTAGCTGCCGGAGAGGGAGGCGTTGCTTTGGCCGCCGGGGGGCGCGGGGATGGCGAGGAAGAGATCGTAGACAGTGGCGGTTTCGGTGGAGGCGCCGGTGAGGGCTCCCTGGCCGAGGCCGGCGGTGATATCGGTATTGGCCCGTTGGGGGTTCGAGATGGTGACGTAGCCGGTGGACTTGACGGCGTAAGTGCCGTTGGCGGTGAAGGCGGCGGGGGCGGCGGGGCCGATGATTTGGGAGCCGGTGAGGGTGTAAGTACCTGTGCCTGAGAAGGTGATGGCTCCGTAGGCCGTGCGCATTTCTGATACGGCACCGGCCGAGTTTCCGAGTATCATGACGTGGCGGAAGAAGTACTTCCCATTTAGCGAGCTATTGGAAAAGCTTTGGGAAAAGATTTCTACTGCCGATAGGATGAAGAGCGCCGCGGTGAGTTTCTTAGACATTGGTCCCCGTTTCGATTATTTCTGAAACTCCATATCGGCCGCAGTGTTTCGGTAGGCAGAACGATTTTGTAAATGGAGTCTGACAATGCGCGTGGCAGTTCCTCTTATTTTGGGCCTATTTCCTTTTCTTTGCTTGGGGCAGGAGTGCTCCTTCTTCGGGCCGCTGCGGGAGCGGATGTTGGAGGGCGGGAAGGTGGGGCGGGTGAGTGCCATGACGACTGGCGTGGTGGGGCGGATGGGTGGCACGCGGATGTTTGTGCCCGGTGGGAGCCGCACGAACGCGCAGTATCAGCTGGACGAGATGGGCACGATTGACCGCCATATTTACGGGACGCTCCAGGCGCGGGGCGTGGCGGCGGCGGGGCGGACCGATGACTACGAATTTATCCGCCGGGTGACGTTGGACCTGACGGGAAGGGTGCCGTTGCCGGAGCGGGTGACGTCATTCGTGGCTGATGCGCGGGGGAACAAGCGGGAGTTGCTGGTGGATGAGCTGTTGGCGAAGCCCGAGTGGGTGGACAAGTGGACGATGTTTTATGGGGACCTGTTCAAGAACAACTCGGTGAACACGAATATTCGGCGGGATGGGGACGGGGTGGCGGCGTTTTATAAGTGGATCGGGGACTCGTTGCGGACGGGGAAGCCGTACAACACGATGGCGACCGAGCTGATTGCGGCGCGGGGGACCAATAGTTTCACGCAGGGGGAGCTGAATTTCCTGCCGGGGAGCTTTCAGCCGATGGTGCCGTTGCAGGACACCTACGACCAGGCGGCGGTGGACGTGGTGCGTACGTTTCTGGGGTTGGGTCATTTGAACTGCATTCTGTGCCACAACGGGCGGGGGCGCTTGGACACGCTGAGCCTGTGGGGGAAGAACACGGTGCGGTCGCAGGGGTGGGGGATGGCGAGTTTCTTTTCGCGGACGACGATGTCGCGGACCTCGGTAAACCCGGATGTGTTTGTGCCGTATTACTGGGGAATCGCGACGAATCCGGCGATCCGGAACGACTACACGTTGAACACGACGACGGGGAACCGGCCGGCGCGGAACCCGATGGGGACGCAGACGACGGTGCCGCCCACGTACCTGTTTACGGGCGTGAAGCCGGCGGCGGGGGAGGACTATCGGACGGTGTTTGCGCGGGAGGTGGTGGCGGATCCGCTGTTTCCGAAGGCCGCGGTGAATTATGTTTGGGAGCAGTTCTTTGGGTTGGCTCTCGTCACGCCGACGGATGGGTTTGACCCGGACCGGCTGGATCCGGACAATCCGCCGACGGAGGAAGGCTGGGCGTTGCAGCCGACGAATGCGGCGCTGTTGCGGGACCTGGCGGCGGATTTTGTGGCGAATAAGTACGACGTGAAGAAGCTGATGCGGCAGATGGTGTTGTCGGACGCCTATCAGATGTCGAGCCGGTATCCGGGGACGTGGGATCCGAACTGGGAGCCGCTGTATGCGCGGCATTTTGTTAGGCGGTTGTGGGGGGAGGAGGTGCATGACGCGTTGGTGCAGACGAGCGGGTTGACGCCGAGTTATGACCTGAGCCGGACGTATCCGGGGTTGAGCCGGACGGAGGCGTGGGCGATGCGGATACCGGAGCCGCTGACGACGCCGGACCGGGGCGGGGCGGTGTCGCGGTTCCTGGATGCGTTTTTGCGGGGGAACCGGGATGACGAGGAGCGGCGGCCGGATGGGTCGATTTCGCAGGCGTTGGCGTTGATGAACGATCCGCTGGTGTTGACGCGGATTCGCGGGACGGGGAACGCGAATCTGCTGTTGCAGAAGAACTTGTCGAAGACGGATGATGAGTTGGTCAGCACCTTGTTTTTGACGGTGCTTTCGCGGGTGCCGACGGAGGCGGAGCGGACGGCGGCGTTGGCGCAACTGAAGGCCGGGGCGCGGACGACGCAGGCGGAAGATCTGCTGTGGTCGCTTTATAACAAAGTGGATTTTCTTTTCAGCTACTAGGGGACACGACGATGAATGAACAGAACTTTTCGCGGGGGCACGCTTCGTTTGGGTCGGCACCGCATTTGTCGCGGCGGCGGTTTTTTGAAGTCGCCGGGGCTGGGGTGGCGGGGTCGTACCTGGCGCAGCCGTTGCTGGCCGATGTGAATGGGACGGCGGTGACGACGAAGAACACGGCGAAGAATGTGATCTTCATTTTGCTGACCGGTGCGCCGAGCCATGTGGACACGTTTGATTGTAAAGTTGGGCCTTCGACGCCAGCTTCGTTGAAGGCGGAGACGGTGAACGGGGTGTTGTGGCCGACCGGGGTGATGCCGAAGTTGGGGGCGCAGTTGGGGAAGGTGGCGATTGTGCGGTCGATGCGGGCGTGGGCGCTGGTGCATTCGCTGGGGCAGACGTGGACGCAGATTGGGCGGAACCCGGCGGCGGCGTTGGGGGATGTGTCGCCGAATATGGGGAGTGTCGTGGCTTCGGAGAAGGAGCGGGAGCGGACGGCGTCGCAGGTGTTTCCTTCGTTTTTGGCGTTGAACGCGGGGTCGGCGATGGGGCCGGGGTATTTTTCGGCGTCGTATGCGCCGTTCAAGGTGACGCCGGCGACGACGGGGGTGCCGAACACTTCGAACGTCGATGGGAAGACGCGGAGCGATGCGCGGCTGCGGTTTTTGCATACGATCGACGATCCGTTGCGGGTGGCGTCGCCGTTGGGGAAGACTGCGGAGGACTTCGATAAGTTTTATGGCGCGGCGAACGGGATGATGTTCAATTCGGCGGTGGATACGGCGTTCCGGTATGCTTCGGCGGATAGCTTGCGGTATGGGGCGGGGGGCGTTGCGACGGGGTTTGGGAATGCGTGTTTGGTGGCCAAGCAGGTGTTGGCGGCTAATCAGGGGACGCGGTTTATTCAGATCAACCTGGGCGGTTGGGACATGCACAACGACATTTATGGGACCGGGGGGACGGCGGTGAATATCTTTACGCTGGGGTCGGTTTTTGATGGGGGTGTGAGTGCGTTGATGACGGATTTGGAGGCGGCGGGGTTGTTGAAAGAGACGCTCATTGTGATGGCTGGGGAGTTTGGGCGGACGGTGGGGGCGGTGTCGGCTTCGGGTGGGCGGGACCATTATGTGCAGCAGTTTGCGGCGTTTGCGGGGGCGGGAGTGAAGGGCGGGAAGGTGATTGGGCAGACGAACGCGACGGGGGCGGATGTGACGAGTTTTGGGTGGAAGCAGGACCGGTATGTTAGGGCGGAGGATGTGTTGGCGACGGTGTATTCGGCGATGGGGATTGATTGGACGAAGCAGTTGGAGACGCCGTTTGGGCGGACGTTTGAGTATGTGCCGGATGCGGCGCATGGGATTTATGGGCCGATTGATGAGTTGTGGGGGTAGGTGGTATTTGCGGGGCCTGCGATCCGGTGGGTGCGGGCGAGTTTGGCGTCTGGGGACACCCGGCCTGCGGCCCGCGGGTGTCCCCGTGGGTTGATTGCTGCGTGGGGGGGAGAGGCGGGCGAGTTTGACGTCTGGGGACACCCGGCCTGCGCGCTTCGCGCTGCGGCCCGCGGGTGTCCCCGTGGGTTGATTGCTGCGTGGGGGGGGAGAGGCGGGCGGGTTCGGCGTCTGGGGACATCCGGCCTGCGCGCTTCGCGCTGCGGCACGCGGATGTCCCCGTGGGTTGATTGCTGCGTTGGGGGTTATTGGCTGGAGGTGGTCTTGAGTTCTTTGGGGGAGAACCAGGAGTACATGGCTGGGAGGAGGAAGAGGGTTAGCAGGGTGGAGCTGGCGAGGCCGCCGATGACTACTGATGCGAGCGGGCGTTGGACTTCGGAGCCGGCGGAGGTGGAGAGGGCCATCGGCAGGAAGCCGAGGCTGGCGACGAGGGCCGTCATCAGCACCGGGCGGAGGCGGAGGGTGGCGCCTTCGGGGACCGCTTCTTCGTCGGGCATGCCGTTGGCGCGGAGACGGTTGATCTGGCTGACCATGACGATTCCATTTAGGACGGCTACGCCGAATAGGGCGATGAAGCCGATGGAGGCTGACAGGTTCAGATTCATGCCGCGGAGCCAGAGGGCGGCGACGCCGCCGACCAGGGCGAAGGGCACGTTGCAGAGGATCAACATGGCCTGGCGCATGGAGTAGAACGTGAAGTAGAGCAGGGCGAAGATGGCGACGATTGATATGGGCAGGACAAGAGTCAGGCGGCCGAGGGCGCGCTCCTGGTTTTCGAACTGGCCGCCCCAATCGATGAAGTAGCCGGGGGGGAGTTGTACCTCTTCGGAGACGCGGCGGCGGGCTTCGTCGGCGAAGCTGCCGAGGTCGCGGCCTTGCACGTTGCACTGCACGACAACGCGGCGCATGCCGTTTTCGCGGGACACCACTTCGGGGCCGCGGGCGGTGTGGACTTTGGCGACTTGACCGAGCATTACGCGTTCGCCGCCGGGGGCTTGGAGGCGGATCTGTTCGAGCGATTCGGGGCGCTGGCGGTAGGTTTCGGGGAGGCGGACGACGATGCCGAAGCGGCGCTGGCCGTCGATCACTTCGCTGACCGGACGGCCGCCGACGGCGGCTTCGACCATGTTCTTCACATCGTCTACGTGGAGGCCGTAGCGGGCGAGGGCGTCGCGGTTGGGTTCGATGTGGAGTTCGGCGACGCCGTTGGCGATTTCCATTTGGGCGTCGGTGGCGCCGGGGACGCGTTCGAGGATGCGAAAGGCTTTCATGGCCAAGGCGTCGAGCTTTTCGGGGTCTTCGCCGAAGACCTTGACGGCGACGTCGGCTTTGATGCCGCTGATGGTCTCGTCGAGCCGCATGGCCATGGGCTGGGTGAAGTTGTACGCCACGCCGGGGACGGCTTCGAGGGCGACGCGCATCTTGGCGATGAGTTCCTCTTTGGTGGCGACCTTCCATTGTTCCTGGGGGTGGAGGATGACGTAGACGTCGCCTTCGAAGATGCCCATTTGGTCCGTGGCGAGATCGGGCCGGCCGATCTTGGAGACGATGCCTTTGACTTCGGGGAGGGTGAGGAGGGCCTTTTCGACTTCGACGCTGAGTTTGTTGGAATCCGTTAGCGAGATGCCGGGAAGCTTTTTGGTTTGGACGAGGATGGAGCCTTCTTCCAGGCGCGGCATGAATTCGGTGCCGAGGAAGTGGACGGAGCCGAGGGCTACGGTGGCGATGATGACGCCGATGGCGACGGTGAGGACGCGGAGCTTGAGGGCACCCAAGAGGAGGCGGCGGTAGAGATTGCGGAGGTGTTCGAACCAGCCTTCGTTGTTGTGGGCTTTGACGCCGTGGCGGAGGGTGTAGCTGGCCAGCACGGGCATGGCGAAGAGGGCGAGGGCGAGGGAGCCGGCGAGGGCGGAGACCACGGTGACGGCCATGGGGCGGAACATGCGGCCTTCGAGGCCTTCGAGGAAGAATATCGGCACGTAGACGGCGATGATGATGCCGACGGCGAAGACGATGGGGCGGGCGACTTCGTGGGCGGCGGAGCGGATGACGCTGTTGACGTCTTCGTCTTCGGTGCGGGAGCCGAGGCGGGCGACGGCGTTTTCCATCATGACGACAGCGCCATCGACGATCATGCCGAAATCGACGGCTCCGAGCGACATGAGGTTGGCGGTGACGCCGAACCACTTCATGCCGATGAAGCCGGCGAGGAGGGAGAGCGGGATGACGGCGGCGACGAGGAGGGCGGCGCGGACGTTGCCGAGGAACAGCAGCAGGACGACCATGACGAGGAGGCCGGCTTCGCCGAGGTTACGGCGGACGGTGGCGATGGTGCGGTTGATGACTTCGCTTTGGTCGTAGAAGGGGACGATTTTGGTGCCTTCGGGCATCTTTACCGTGTCGAGGCGGCGTTTGACGCGGGCGATGACTTCGCGGGAGTTTTCGCCTTTGAGCATGATGGCCATGGCGGAGACTGACTCGCCCTGGCCGTCGCGGAGGGTGGCGCCCTGGCGCTGGACGGCGCCGGTTTTGACCTGGGCGACGTCGCGGATGAGGACGGGGGTTCCGGCGCGGGAGGTGATGACGATGTTTTCGAGATCGCTGATTTTGCCGAAGCGGCCTTTGCCCACGACGGTGTGTTGTTCGCCGCCGAATTCGAAGAAGCCGCCGCCGAAGTTTCCGTTGCTATCGGTGACGGCTTTTTCGACGTCATCGAGCGACAGGTTGTAGCGTTCGAGAGATTCGGGGCGCACCTCGATTTCATACTGGCGGGTGAGGCCGCCCCAGGTTTCGACTTCGACGATACCGGGGACGGTGCGGAGGAGGGGGCGGATGACCCAATCGAGGAAGGCCTTCTTTTCGTCGAGGGGGATTTTGTTGCCTTCGATGGTGAACTGGTAGACCTCTCCGAACGGCGTGGCGTTGGGTCCGAGCGAGGGTTCGAGGCCACTGGGGAGGCGGCCGCGGACCTCTTGGAGGCGTTCGTTGACGAGCTGGCGGGCGAAGTAGGGGCTGACGGAATCGTCGAAGACGACGGTGATTTTGGACAGGGCGAACTTGGACACGCTGCGGGCTTCGGTGACGCGGGGGAGGCCCATGAGGGAGGTTTCGAGGGGCCAGGAGACGAGGCGTTCGACCTCGGTGGGGGGCATGCCGGGCGAGTCGGTGACGACGGTGACCTGGTTGTTGGTGAGGTCGGGGAAGGCGTCGATGGGGAGTTCCAACAGACTGTAGATGCCTCCGCCGATCAGCAGGCCGAGGGCGGCGAGGACGAGGATGCGGTTGCGGAGGGCGGCGTCGATGAGGCTGTTGAGCACTTATTCCTCGGAGAGAGTCGACTTGAGCATTTCGGATTTGAGGAGGAAGGCACCGCGGGTGACGACTTTATCGCCGGGGGAGAGGCCTGAGAGGATGGCGACGGCGCCGTTGG
Organism: Bryobacteraceae bacterium; assembly: GCA_044358225.1. Lineage (GTDB taxonomy): Bacteria > Acidobacteriota > Terriglobia > Bryobacterales > Bryobacteraceae. The sequence continues at coordinate 9,701 of JBIKOG010000174.1, forward strand.
CGCGGGTGCCGGTTTCGACGGCGCGGGCTTTGAATTTGTGGTTGTCTTCGGTGATGAAGACGATGCTGTGGCCGTTCAATTCCTGGATGGATTCCTGGGGGACGTAGAGGGCTTCGCCGGTGCCGGCGGAGGCGATTTCGGCGGCGGCGTACATTTCGGGTTTGAGGTCGCCGCGGGGGTTGGCCAACACGATTCGGGCCTGGACGGTGCGGGTTGCGGGGTCGAGCTGATCGCCGATGCGGGTGAGGCGGCCGGGGAAGGGTTTGTCTTCGAAGGCGCGGACGAAGACCTGGGTGGTCATGCCGATTTTGAGGCGGCCGAGGTTTTCTTCGGGGACGGCGGCGAGCATCCAGATGGAGGAGAGGTCAGAGATAACGAAGAGGTCGTCGCCAGGTTTGGCGACGGATCCTGAGGAGACGGAGCGGGAGATGATGACGCCGGAGGAGGGGGCTTTGATGGGGGCGGTGTCGTCGTCGTGATCGAACTCGCCTTGTTTGTGGCCGGGGGGATCTTCGGCGGCGACTTCGAGGAATTCTTCGAGATGCTGGCGGGTGCGGGCGAGTTCGAGCTTGGCGGAATCGATGTTGGACGCGGTGTTTTTTAGCTCGTTTTCGGCGTGGTCGAGCTGTTCCTGGGAGGCGGCTTTGAGGTCGAGGAGGCGTTTGATGCGGTCGCGATTTTTCTGGGCGAAGGAGAGCTGGGTTTGGAGGCGGGTGATTTCGACTTTGGCTTTTTGATAGGCGCTGCGGGATTCGTGGATGTCGTGGGAGTGGAGGCGGGCGAGGACTTGGCCCTTTTGGACGCGGTCGCCGACGTTGAAGAAGATTTTGACGATGCGGCCATCGATGACGGAGCCGGCTTTGTGGGTTTTTTCCTCGTCGGCGGTGAGGCGGCCGTTGACGCGGAAGGTGGTGGGGACGTTGCGGCTTTCGACGTTGGCGAATTGGAGGCCGGCGGTTTTCTGGAGTTCGGCGGAGAGGTGTACTTCGCCGGGTTCGGGCTTGGCGTCTTTGGCGCTTTTGGTTTCGGCTGGTTTGGCGGGTTCGGCGGTTTTGGGGCCGCAGGCTACCAGGGCGAGGGCGAGGGGGATGAGGGCGAGGCGGATCACGGCATGACTCCCATTGCCGTGTCGACGGCGGATTCACTGAGGCGCATTTCGGTTTGGGCCTGGACGCGGAGGAGTTCGGTTTCGAGGCGAACGCGTTCGGCGTCGAGGAGGCGGAGGAGGTCGGCACCGCCTTCGCGGTAGGCGGCCTGGGCGATGCGGGCGGTGTCGCGGGCGTGCTGGGAGAGGGCCGTCAGCATGCCGGCGATTTGGGATTGGCGGAGGCGGTAGGCGGAGTAGGCGGCGCGGATTTCGGCGCGGACGAGGGCTTCGGCGGCGGCGACGTTGGAGCGGGCGACGCGGACCTCCGCGGCTGCCGCCGCTATGTTGCCCTGGTTTTTGTTGCGCCAGGGGAGATCCATATTGAGATAGGCGAGGAGGCCGTCGTAGCCGTTGGTGCGTTTGTAGCCGGCGGAGAGATCGAGATCGGGGCGGGCGAGGGCGGTTTGGAGTTGTTCGTTGGCGGAGGCGGCGGCGATGCCCTGGCGGGCGAGGCGGACTTCGGCGCGGCGGTTCAAGGCTTCGTCGACGTTTTCGGCGGGGATTTCCGCTTTATCGTCGAGGGTGTCGGCGATTTTGAGATTGTCTTCGAAGACGGTGCGGCCCATTTCGCGCTGGAGATTGATGACCGCCTTTTCGGCGGCGAGGGTGGCGCCGGAGGCGGCGAGGCGGAGGCGCTCGTTTTCGAGCTTGATGCGGATGAGATCCGCTTCGGCCATGTTGCCTTCTTTGACGCGGACCTCGTGGTAGGCGACGGTTTGGGCGAAGTTGGTTAGCGTTTCGTTGTAGACGGCGGCGATGCGGGCGGCACCGGCGGCGGACCAGAAGGCTTCGCGGACCTGGGCGGCGATGCGCTGGGCGAGGATATCGCGGGCGATGGCGGCGAGTTCTTTATTGGCGGTGGCGAGATCGGTGCGGCGTTCGCGTTTGCGGGCGGTTTCCAGGGTTTGGGAGATATAGATGAAGTGGTCGTTATCGGTGAAGGGGCGGTAGGGGGATTGCCAGCCGCCGCGGAGATTTTCGAGTTGGAGGGTGAGGCGGGGGTTGGGCTTGAGGGCGGCTTGTTCGAGGAGGCCCTGGGCGGTGGAGACGCGGCCGTCGGCGGCGGCGAGGAGGGGGTGTTTTTCGATGGCTTCGCGGATGGCGGTGGCGAGGGTGAGGGGCTGTTGAGAGAACAGGGAGAGGGGGAATAGGAGGGCTAGGAAGGCGAGGGGCCGGGGGGCTAACACTTCCCTGAGTGTAACAGACGATGCGCAATGTTTTCAGTGATTTACAGGCGCAACTGACTTGCAGGTGGTAGGGGTTCCAGGGGAGATGTTTGCAATTTTTTACCTAGAGCAGAAACTTGCGTTGGTGGAGGGGGTTCAATCCCTTAGAATCAAGGCTATGCCCGCTGTGGTTCAGGAAGAGCCTGGCGCGCCGACGGGGCAAGGGTGTTGCCAAACCAGTTAGGGGACCAATCCAGATGAAACGAAGTGCTTATCCGGCGCTGCTGGGACTGTTGTTTTCCGGCGCGACCTTGGTAATGGGACAGACGCAGGATGCGGAAGTCACTGGTGACCACGCGGAATGTGTTTTCTTCGGGGTGAAGCGGGCGGAGTTCATGACGGAGGCGATGCGCGTGGCGCGGGCGGGGCGGGCGTCGTTTTCGCAGGAGACGGAAGAGATTGTTTCGCGACTGGGCGGGCAGCGGAAGTTTGTGCCGGGGGGATCGCGAACGTACGCGAACCAGAAGGCGTCGGATTCGAATAATGTGATTGACCGGCACATCTTTGGGGTGTTGCAGGCGAAGGGCGTGCAGCCGGCGGCGCGGATTTCGGATTATGAGTTTGCCCGGCGGGCGTCGTTGGACCTGACGGGGCGGGTGCCGCGGGCGGAGCGGGTGACGGCGTTTGTGAGTGACAGTGACCCGGACAAGCGGGCGAAGTATGTGGACGAGCTGTTGGCGTCGCCGGAATGGGTGGACAAGTGGGCGATGTTCTTTGGCGATTTGTATAAGAACACCGACCAGATTCGCGCGACGGGGACGTTGCGGCGGGCCGAGGGGCGGGAGGCGTTTTATAGCTGGATTGTGAAATCGCTGCGGGATGGGAAGCCGTACAACAAGATGGCGTTTGAGTTGATCGCGGCCGAAGGGGCGAACTCGTGGACGCAGGGCGAGTTGAACTGGCAGATCGGGAACCGGACGACGGGCGGACCGGCGCAGGATAATTTCGACCAGATGGCTTCGGCGACGGCGGAGACGTTTTTGGGGAATTCGCATTTCAACTGCATCGTTTGCCACAACGGGCGCGGGCATGTGGACACGTTGAGCTTGTGGGGGAAGAATTCGAGCCGGATGCAGGCGTACGGGTTTGCGGCGTTTTTCGCGCAGACGACGATGGCGCAGCAGGACCGGGCGGCGCGGCCGGATCCGAACATCTACTACTGGAGCCTGACGACGGCGCGGACGGGGACCTACAATCTGAACACGACGACGGGGAACCGCCCGCCGCGGACGCCGATTGGTTCGACGCGGGTGGTGGCGCCGGTGTATCCGTTTGGAGAAGGCGCGGGGCCGAACGCCGGGGAGCCGTTGCGGACGGCGGCGGCGCGGCTGGTGACGACCGACTTTAACTTTTCGCGGGCGACGGTGAACTACATCTGGAAAGAGCTGATGGTGCGGGGACTGGTGGAGCCGGTGAACCAGATGGATCCGGAGCGGCTGGACCCGGACAATCCGCCGCCGGCGCCGTGGACGTTGCAGCCGTCGAACGCCGCGCTGTTGCGCGACCTGGCGCAGGACTTTATCGATAACGGGTATAGCTTGAAGGCGCTGATGCGACGGATTGCGACGAGTGACGCGTACCAGTTGAGCGCGCAGTATGACGGGCAGTGGGACCCGACGTGGGAGAGCCTGCATGCGCGGCGGCTGGTGAAGCGGCTTTGGGCGGAGGAGATTTACGACGCGGTGGCGCAGACTTCGAACGTGCCGGGACCGGTGACGATGACGACGTCGACGCGGGTGCCGAACGGGCCGGCGGCGCAGACGCGGGTGGTGCAGTGGGCGATGCAGACGACGAGTCCTTCGTCGCGAGGCGGGGCGGCCGGGTTCTTGAATCCGTTCTACCCGGGCGACCGGGAGGAGACGCTGCGGCGGCGGGATGGGAGCGATCAGCAGGCGTTGACGTTGATGAACAACACGTTCGTGATGACGCGGACGCGGTCGTCGGTGACGGCGGGGCAGGATAGTTTGCTGCGGAGGCACATCAACAAGACGGACCGGGAGTTGGTGGATAGCCTTTATTTGACGGTGCTATCGCGGTTGCCGAACGAGAGTGAACGGGCGACGGCGGTGGGGGCGTTGACGTCGGGTAACCGGTTGCAGGGCGCGGAGAATTTGCTGTGGTCGCTTTATAACAAAGTCGACTTTTTCTTCAATTACTAGGGCAAACGGGAGAACACGACCATGCACAACGAAGAGAAGTTTCGACAGTTTGTGGCGAAGAATCCGCATCCGCACGTGCCGTTTTATGCGCGGCCGGCGGGGAGCCGGCGGGACTTTTTCCGGCTGGCCGGGGCTGGGGTGGCGGGGAGTTTTCTGGCTACGCCGGCGCTGCAGGCGCAGACGATCAAGGGCCAGAATGTGAAGACGAAGAACACGGCGAAGAACGTGATCTTCATTCTGCTGACGGGCGCGCCGAGCCACATCGACACGTTCGACTTGAAGATGACCGACGGGATTACGCCGAAGACGTTTAACCCGGCGATGATCAAGGGCATGCAGTGGAACACGGGTGTGTTTCCGAAGCTGGCGGGGCAGATCGACGACATCGCCGTGGTGCGGGCGGCGCGGGCGTGGGCGGCGCAGCATACGCTGTCGCAGACGTGGGTGCAGATTGGGCGGAACCCGGCGGCGGTGCTGGGCGATGTGGCGCCGAATATGGGCGCGATTGTTTCGATTGAGAAGCGGGCGGAGCGGACGCCGAGCCAGATCTTCCCGACGTTTTTGGCGTTGAATTCCGATGGGGCGATCGGGGCCGGGTATTTGCCGGCGACGTATGAGCCGTTTAAGTTCACGCCGTCGACGGCGGGGTTGCCGAACACGACCAATGCCGATGGCGGGACGCGGTTCGACGCGAAGTACACGCTGCTGCAGGGGCTGGATAACCCGCTGCGGGTGAACTCGCCCTACGGTGATGCGATGACGGATTTCGGGGCGTTTTATCAGGCGGCGCGCGGGTTGATGTACAACGCGGCTGTTGATAAGGCGTTTAAGTATTCGACGGCGGACAGCGCGCGGTATGGGAACACGTCGTTTGGCAACGCGTTGTTGACGGCGAAGCAGGTTCTGGAAGCCAACATGGGCACGCGGTATGTGCAGGTGTCGCTGGGCGGATGGGACATGCATAACGCGATCTACGGGGCGCAGAATTCGATCTTTACGTTGGGGAAGGTGTTGGATGATGGGCTGGGCGCGTTGCTGGCCGATTTGAAGGCGAGCGGGCAGTTGAAGGAAACGCTCGTTGTGATGATGGGCGAATTCGGGCGGACGGTGGGGGCGTTGTCGGCAACCGCCGGGCGCGACCACTACACGCAGCAGTTTGTGATGTTCGCTGGCGGCGGTGTGAAGGGCGGGCGGGCGATTGGATCGACCGATGCGGCGGGCGCGCGGACGGAGGAGTGGGGCTGGAGCGGGGAGCGGGATGTGCGTGTGGAGGATGTGGAGGCGACGATCTATTCGGCGCTGGGCATCAACTGGACGAACATCCGGTACGACGATCCGTTTGGGCGGGGATTTGAGTATGTCCCGTATGCCAATGACGGGTTGTATAAGCCGATCGATGAGTTGTGGGGTTGACGGCAGTTGGTATGCTGGAGCCGTATGACTAAGGTTCAATTGCGATACGAGTTGCTGCGGCCGCTGGACGAGACGTTGATGAAGCGGATCTCCGATGCGCACGGTATTTATGGTTTTCAGCGGATTCAGGTGGAGCCGTCGCTGGATCATATTTTGGTGGAATATGACGCTTCGCGGTTGACGCGGGGTGGCATGGAAGCCAAGCTGCATGGGGCGGGGATTCCGGTTAAGGCGCTGTAGTTTTCAGGCTGGGTTGCGGGGATGTTGGCGGACGGGTGTGGCGTCTGGGGACACCCGGCCTGCGCGCTGTCGCGCTCGGCGCGCGGGTGTCCCCGTGGGTGTTTGTGTTGCACTCGGGGGTGTTGGCGGGCTTGT
>JBIKOG010000400.1:0-4765 GCA_044358225.1 Bryobacteraceae bacterium
GAGCTGGGTGAAAAACCCGCAGGCTGTCCGCCAGGTCATGACGCCCACCGATCTCGAACGCCGCGGCGACTATTCCCAGACGCTCGACCAGAACGGTGCCCGCATCAACATTCGCGATCCCCTTGCCGCCGCCAACTTCCCCAATAACATCGTCCCCGCCTCCCGCATCAGCCGGAACGGGCAGGCTCTGTTGAACATTTTCCCCCTGCCCAACACCCTCGATCGCAATATCACCCGCGGGAACTTCAACTACCAGTTCCAGGAGTCCATCGATCAGCCCCGCGACCAGCACCTCTTCCGCATCGATCTAAAGCCCACGCAAAACGATTCCATCAACGTGCGCGGCTCCACCTGGTACGCCGATAGCCTCGGCTATGCCGTCGCCGCCGGGTCGTCGAACTGGGGCCTCGTCCGCCAGCACTACACCTATACCGACAACGGCATCGTGCTCAACTACGCCAAAATCCTCTCCCCCCGCCTGGTGAACGAATTCACCGGCGGCGCCCGCCACGGCGTGGAGAAAGGGCCGCCCGAAAGCGATGAAGAACTGAAGCGTGTGCAGCGCGCCTCCCGCGGCCTCTCCAGCCTGGGCCAGTTCTTTCCCGGCAATAACGTGCTCGGTATCATCCCGCAGGCCTCCTTCGGCGGCGTGCCGAACGCGGCCGCCGTCACCTATGACGGGCGCTTCCCGCTCCGCGGCGCCGACACCGTTTTCAACTTCAGCGACAACCTTACCTTCACTATGGGCAGCCATACACTGAAGGGCGGCTTCTTCTACGAACGAACCCGCAACTACGAGGGAGAACAAGGCAACTACGGCGGCAACTTCAACTTCGGCCGCGACGTCAACAACCCCGTCGATACCAACTACGCCTACTCCAACGCCCTCCTCGGCTACTTCACCAACTACACCGAAAGCCAGTCCCGGCCCAGCAACGAAGGCCGCAAAACATCCACCGCCTTCTTCCTGCAGGACACCTGGAAGGTCAATCGTAAACTCACCTTCGACTACGGCGCCCGCTTCGTTTGGTACAACCAGTGGTACCACTCCCGCCAGCAGGCCGCCGGCTGGGATCCCTCGCGCTTCGATCTGGCAAAGACACCCACCCTCTACCGGCCCATCGGTACCCCGCAAGGCCGGCGCGCCGTCGATCCGAAGACCGGCACCATCCTTCCTGCCGTCTTTATTGGAGCCGTCGTGCCAGGATCGGGGGACGTGTTTAACGGCGCTGTCGCCGCTACCGACAAGAGCTATCCCCGCGGCCTCCGCGACCAGGAAAACATTCTTCCCGAGGTGCGCTTCGGTTTCGCCTACGATCCGTTCGGCAACGGCAAGACCGCCGTCCGCGGCGGCTTCGGCACCTTCCACAACACCGTCTCTCCCGGTGTGCGCGGCTTCAGCCAGAACCCGCCCATCCAGGTAACACCGCAGATCTTCTACGGCAACCTGGACTCCTACCTCGGCACCAGCGGCACGCTCTTCCCCAACAGCACGTCAACCTTTGAACGCAAGGCCCTCACGCCGGCCATGTACAACTTCACGCTCGGCATCCAACAGGACGTGGGTTGGGCAACGGTCGTCAACGTCTCCTATGTCGGCAACGTCGGCCGCCATCTGCAGCAGAGCCGCAATATCAACACGGTCCCCTACGGCGCCCGATTCCTGCCTCAGAATGCCGATCCGCAAAACCCGTCCACACCGTTGAATGACAACTTCTTCCGCCCCTATCCGGGCTGGGGCAACATTACCTATAACGAGTTCGCCGGAACTTCGAACTACAACTCTCTCCAGGCCACCGCCAACCGCCGCTTCAACAAGGGCATCTCGCTTGGCCTTGCCTACACCTGGTCGAAAGCTATGACGTACGCCGATAGCGATGGCGATGGAGTAGCCATGTACCGCCCGATCCGCATCTGGAACTACGGCAAGGCCGTCGGCTTCGACCAGACCCACATGCTGATCCTCAACTACAACTGGGATCTGCCCAAGGCCAGCGTCAAGCTCATGCCCAACAAAGCGGGCCGCTTCCTGATGGACGGCTGGCAGCTCTCCGGTATCACCACCTTCGCCAGCGGCCTCCCCTCCGGCGTCGGCTTCAGTACCGTGGACGCGGTGGATTTGAACGGTGGCGGCGATGGCACGCGCATCAACGTCACCGGCAAAGCCCAGCAGGACTACGGCGACCGGACCTTCTCCCGCTTCTTCAACCCCGACGTCTTTGCCCGCCCCGCGCGCGGCGACTTCGGCAACGCGCCCAAGGACGTCTTCCGCCGTCCCGGCACCGGCAACTGGGACATCTCGTTCTTCAAACTTTTCCCCGTTGGTTCGGAGAAACGGAACTTCCAGTTGCGCTGGGAAATGTACAACGCCTTCAACCACACCCAGTTCTCTGACGTCGATTCGACCGCCCGTTTCGATGCCCAGGGACGCCAGGTGAACACTCGTTTTGGGGAGGTGATCGGCGCCCGCAATCCTCGCCGCATGCAGGCATCGCTCCGATTTACGTTCTAAAAGTGTGTAAAACTCGTCCAATGCGCGCACTTTTGACGTTGTTTTGGTGCTCTTTTGCACTGTTTTCGCAGCCAGATCCGCTCGTTTTTGACATCAAATGGGTCAATCCGCCGGTCGATCCGCCGCGCGGAGTGACCCATCATGTCTTCCAAAGCGCGGCGATGAAGACCGATGTGGGCTTTAATATCTACCTCCCGGCGGAGTACGCGACCGCCGTAAACAAAAGATTCCCGGTGATTTACTGGATGCACGGCGCCGGCGGGCACGAGTCGCAGGGCCTGGCCCAGGCCGCGCTGCTCGATAAAGCTATCACCGCCGGCCTCATGCCGCCGACCATTATGGTGATTCCGAACGGCGGCAAACGCAGCGAGTACCGCGACTGGAAGGCCCAGAACATTCTCGCGGAGACCATGATCATAAAGGAGTTAATCCCTCTGATCGACGCGCGCTACCGGACCGCGGCCGCGCCCTTCGGGCGCGCCATCGAAGGCATGTCGATGGGCGGGAACGGGTCGTTGAAGCTGGCCCTGAAGTACCCGGAAATGTTCGGTAGTGTGCTCGCGATCGCGGGCACGTATGGGCGAATCCGGCTGGACGGCTATTATTATCTGGGAGTTGCGCCGGAACAGCGGAAGTGGGTGTCGCAGTTGGCGCAATGGCATTCCGAAGATGATGACGTCTTTGAGTTGGCGAAGAAAAATTACAACCGTTTGGGCCACCTGGCGATCCGGTTGTCGATTGGGACCGAAGATGTTTCGTTCCCGGATTCGGAGAAGCTGCACGTGCATCTGCGGGATCTTGGGGTGGCGCATGAATATGAGATTTTGCTGGGCGTGAGCCACAACACGACCCAATACTACGACCGGGCCGGGATTCACGGGTTCCAGTTTCAGGCGGGCGGGTTTAAGCGGTTGAAGTAGTCAGTTGTCGTCGACCGCCAGCATTGTGAAGAACGTTCCGGCCGGGTTGTGCAGGCGGCCGAGATCACCGACGCGTTTCGCGGCGACACCTCCGTTGAGATCGCGGAAGGTGAACTGAACGCGCTGGCCGGTGATCGATGCGAATGTGTTTAGAACGACGACTGCGGTGACGTAGCCAATCGAATTGTCGAACGGCATGCTGCCGGACTCGGCATTGTTGTTCAGCGGCACCGTGGCTGGTGTAAGGCGCCGGTACGTCCGAAGTCACCGGCATCACAATTTGTTCCGCCATGGAAGCTGCCGGGGCTGGAGACGGATTCTTCGATGTCCCAACCGTTACGGCCATCGGGGACGGTGAAGGGTTACTCGGGGGCGAAGTTGGTGACTTGGACGGTGGGGTCGCCGTCGTCGGAGAAGGTGAAGGGTTCGTGGCCCCAGTGGCTGCGGCGCTTGCGGCGGAGGAGGATGGCGGTGGCCGTCAGGGCTGCTACGGCGAGGGTCCAGTGGAGGGGGCTGCTGATGAGCTGTTGGATGATGGCGGCGAGGCCGTAGCCGTAAGAGGAGAACGCTACGACGAAGAAGACGAAGCTCAATGCTGCGGGGCGGTGGCTGGGGGCGTAGGTGGCGGTGAACGGGAGGCGCTGCCAGTCCTGCATTGTGAACTCGACCAGACAGATGTTGCAACCGAGGACCAGGGGAAGGGCAGCGAGAGGCTGGAATGGCAGGGCGACGGCCATCGCCGGGAGGACGGCGATCCAGTACATCGCCGCGACGGTGGCTTCGAGTTGATCGGGGCGGGTGGGGGCGTTTTCGGTCAGACGGAAGACCCAGTGGGCTCGCCACTCGTGGGGGATCCGGAAGCTCATGCGGAGGGCGGCGGTGAGGCTGAAGGTGAGCAGGAGTGGAAGGGCGAGGGCGGTTTCCTGGAAGAGGCCTTGGGCATCGCGGCCTCTTGTCCATTGGCGGATGTAGCCGCTGAGGAAACCGTCGAGCGCCAGTGACGCGCCGACGGCGGCGATGGCGGAGAGGATCAGCCGGTGCTGGGCGCTGCGGGTGAGCGTCCAGACGATGAAGGCGAGCATGCCATTGTCGTCGCGGCGGGCCAGCCATTGGAACGGGCTGGGGGCGGGCGAGACGGGACGCGGCGGTTGGGCGAAATCGGAGAAGCGGCGGTAGAGCTGAAAGTAGGTTATCGCAGCGATGGCGATGGAGAGCGCGGAGGCGGTGAGGGCGCGGTTGGCGAGCGCGTGGAACCAGGGGTCGGGGTTGCCGCGGAGGACTTCACAGACGCCGGTCCACCAGAGGCTGGGGATCCAGGTGAGCCAGGGGGCAC
>JBIKOG010000175.1:0-15981 GCA_044358225.1 Bryobacteraceae bacterium
CGATGGGCATGGCGGCCCCTCCTTGCTTTTGGGTAGAAATAGAGAGGGGCCCGGCGGTCGCGCGGTGGGCGCGGGCGCTGGGCCCCTCTGTTGTTACAAATAGCAGGGCGGGGGTAGGGAAACGATTTTGGATTTCTTGTATTTGGCTGGAAATAAAAGAGAAATAAATTTGAGTTGGCTTGTGACTGACTTTTCCACAGGGGGTTGGGTTGGGGGGGTGGGATGTTGTTTACCTGCGGAAAATATTAGGGGATTGTTGGAAACGGGGTGGGAGGTGGGCGTATCTTTGGCTTTGGAGGGACCGGACTCTTGCGAAAAGCACTGTTGGGACTGGTTGTTGTTTCATTGGGCGTGGTGTGGGGGCAGCCTGGGGCTGCGCCGCCGCCGAATCCGCTGGGGGCGCTGCCGGCGCCGCTGGTGGGGGCGCTGATGGACCTGTATATGAACTATCAGCAGAACCGGCCGCGGCTGGCGGAGACGCCGGCGCAGGAGAACTTGCGGGCGGAGCGGGCGCGGATGCGGGAGGTGAAGGTGGCGAGCGGGGTGGCGATTGGGTCGGCGATTGGGGCGTTGGTGGCGAGTAATGCCAGGGACCGGGCGAAGGCGTCGGCGATTGGGGCGGTGGCGGGGGCGTTGACGACGCTGCTGGTGGACCATGTGCAGGCGCGGAATGAGATGCGTCGGGCGCAAAGGGATGGGTATGTGGGTGGGGAGTCTGAACAGGGTGCGATGCAGGAGCCGGTTCCGGTTCCGCGGTAGATTTTTTGGCGGTCGGTGGGCGCGGGTTGCTGTTTGCAATCAGGCCGGTGCGGGTATTGGCGTGATTTGGAGTCGTTGTGACTGATGGCCCACGCGGGTATATCCAGTTGGATGTGCTACTGGCATGCGACCAGTTCGCTTCCTTGGCGACTCGTTGCAATGACTGCGGGATTTCCCGGAAGACGCGCGACACGATGCGGGCTATCAGCTTGACAGGGTGCAACGTGGCCAGCAGCCCGACGATTTCAAGCCGATGCCGGGGATCGGCAACGGCGTTGCGGAAATTCGCATTGCGGAATCGAGCGGAGCATTCCGGATTATTTACGTGGCGAGACTTGTCGAGGCTGTTTACGTGCTCCACGGTTTTCAGAGAAAGACTCAAAGGACGGCAAAGCGAGATTTGGACCTTGCGAGGGTTCGGTTCCAGCAGTTGGATGGAGGGGGCTGTTTCGTTGCCGGAAGGCGATGGGAGCGGGAAGCGCGCGCGGGAAATTGCGGATGGAGTGGATAGATTCCGGCTGGGCGACGATGTGGAGAGAGTTTTGACTTCCGAGGAGGGGACTTGGGGCTCGATAACGTCCGGATCGCGTGATTGGACCGAAGGAGTCTAGGTTCCCTGAACACCGTTTCTGGCCAACTACCGAATTGCCGACTATGCGCCCAGAATCCTGCAGGTCAATCAGGCAAGCGCTGGATTAAGCACTTGCGTCCTTCGCAGGCTGTTTCCCTCGATAGCCTCGGCCGTTGGTGCAGCGCTCACTCCACTTCGGCCTACACCAGACAGACAATGGACTTGACGCGAGCGATGGGCAAAGGCACCTACGGGTTCCGCAGACTGATGGACAGTCGGTCAACCGATCTGTATTCTCGTCGAACTGAAGCCGTCAGGCGTTCAGACTCCTCTATCCCGACCATCGCCGAAAGCGGGGCGTGCCGATGCAACACTAAGATAAACTGTGGACAAAGCTCAATCAACTTGGCAACATGGATCAAGTCCGCCGTTCCAACAACGAGACATCGGATGCATCCGTTGACGCAGCGAGGTTCGTCCCGTTTGCATTGGGGCGCCGACGGGATTGATTTGATGCGATGGGGATGAAAAAACTCGAACGTGATCTTGAAAGTGCTCTGATATCGAAGCTGAGGGAACTCAAGTACGAATATCGCCCCGACGTCTGCGATCGCGCCACGCTTGAGGCAAACTTCAGGGCAAAGTTTGACGCACTGAATCGCGTGACACTCACTAACGCTGAGTTCAAGCGGCTCCGGAACGAAATCGTTACGCCCGATGTCTTCACCGCCGCCAAGATCCTTCGCGGCATCAGCGACTTTACTCGTGATGACGGTACGCCGCTCAACTACACTCTCGTCAATGTAAAGGACTGGTGCAAGAACAGCTTCGAGGTCGTCAGCCAGCTCCGCATCAACACCGACAACAGCCATCACCGCTACGACGTGATGCTGCTGATCAACGGCGTGCCGGTGGTTCAGATCGAACTCAAGGCCCTGGGCATCAAACCCCGCCGCGCGATGGAGCAAATCGTCGATTACAAGAACGACCCCGGCAACGGCTACACCAATACGCTCCTATGCTTCGTCCAACTCTTCGTCGTAAGCAACCGAGACAAGACGTACTACTTTGCCAACAACAACAGTCGGCATTTCGCATTTAACGCAGAGGAGCGCTTCCTCCCCGTCTACGAGCACGCAGCGGAGGACAACTCGAAGATTACCTACCTGGACGACTTCGCGGAACGGTTCCTGGCCAAATGCACACTGGGCGAGATGATCAGCCGGTACATGGTCCTAGTTGCCAGCGAGCAGAAGCTGATTATGATGCGGCCGTACCAGATCTACGCCGTAAAGCACATCGTGGATTGCATCGAGAAAAACAACGGCAACGGCTACGTCTGGCACACCACCGGCAGCGGCAAAACACTCACCAGCTTTAAGGCGTCCACGCTCCTGAAGGACAACGCAGTAATCGAGAAATGTCTCTTCGTGGTTGACCGCAAGGACCTTGACCGTCAGACCCGCGAAGAGTTTAACCGCTTTCAGGAAGGGTGCGTGGAGGAGAACACGAACACCGGAGCCCTCGTCCGCCGCCTGCTTTCAGACGACTACGCCGACAAGGTCATCGTCTGCACTATCCAAAAGCTCGGTCTGGCGCTGGACGAGACCAGCAAGCGCAATAAGCAACGCGCGAAGAACGGACAGTCCACGTACAAGGACATGCTAGAACCGCTCCGGGACAAACGCATGGTCTTCATCTTCGACGAGTGCCACCGCTCGCAGTTCGGCGAAAACCACAAAACCATCAAGGAATTCTTCCCCAAGGCCCAGCTCTTCGGTTTCACCGGCACCCCCATCTTCGAGGACAACGCTGTCAAAAAGCAGGCCGAGGGAGAGGCTGGCATGTGGTGGACTACGAGCGACATCTTCCAAAGGCAGCTGCACGCTTACACGATCACACACGCAATCGAGGATCAAAACGTCCTGCGCTTCCACGTCGACTACTACAAGGCCGAAGGCGACAAGATCCCCAAGCCCGGTGAGGCTCTCGTCAAGCGCGCCGTCGTCGACGCAATCCTCGCCAAGCACGCCGCCGCCACGGGCAACCGTCGCTTCAACGCGCTGCTCGCGACGGGATCGATCAACGACGCCATTGAGTATTACGGCCTTTTCAAGGCCGCACAGGTCGAGAAGGTAAAGGACGATTCCCAGTTCGTACCCCTCAACATCACCGCCGTCTTCTCCCCGCCAGGCGATGTGAGCGCCGACGTCCGCCAAATTCAGGAGGATCTGCCGCAGGAACGCGCCGACAATCAGCAGAACCCCGACGAGAAGAAGAAGGCCCTCACCGCGATCATCCACGATTACAACGAGCGATTCGGCTCCAATCATTCGATCAACGAGTTCGATCTCTACTACCAGGACGTCCAGAAGCGCATCAAGGACCAGCAGTTCCCAAATGCCGACCTCCCGAACAAGGGCCGCGAGAAGATCGACATCACAATCGTCGTGGACATGCTTCTGACCGGCTTCGACTCGAAGTATCTCAACACGCTGTATGTAGATAAGAGTCTCAAACACCATGGCCTGATCCAGGCGTTTTCCCGTACCAACCGCGTGCTCAACGCCACCAAGCCCTATGGACACATCCTTGACTTCCGCAACCAACAGGCGAACGTCGATGAAGCCATCGCGATGTTCTCCGGCGCCAAGGCCGATCGTGCACGGGAAATCTGGCTCGTAGACAAGGCCCCCAAGGTCATCGAAAAGCTGAAGACAGCGGTCCAGAGCCTGTCCGACTTCATGACTTCTCAAGGCCTGGAAGCCAAGCCCGAAGCGGTCGCCAACCTCAAGGGCGACGACGCCCGCGCCGCGTTCATCAGCCAATTCAAGGAGGTCCAGCGGCTCCAAACGCAGCTTGACCAGTACACCGACCTTACCGACGAGGAGAAACAGACCATCGAGCAGGTGTTGCCCAAAGAGGAGCTCAGGGGATTCCGCGGCCAGTATCTCGAAACCGCCCAGCGATTGCGCGAACAGCGCGAGAAGACCGGAGGCGATGGGGAGAAGGAGACGACCAGCGACGACATCGACCAACTCGATTTCGAGTTCGTCCTCTTCGCCTCGGCCCTGATCGACTACGACTACATCATGAGCCTCATCGCTCGCTTCACGGGCCAGGACCCCAAGCAGCAGAAGATGAACCGCGAGCAGCTTATCGGGTTGATTGAGTCGGACGCCAAGTTCCTCGACGAGCGCGAGGCCATCACCGACTACGTCCGCTCGTTGGAAGCTGGCAAGCCGCTCGATGAGCAGGCAGTCCGCGACGGCTACCAACAGTTCAAGGCCGCGCGAGACGCGCAGGAAGTCGCGGCAACGGCCCGGAAGCACTGCCTGACGCAGGCGTCCCTCCAGGCGTTCGTCGATCGCATCCTCCAGCCGCCGATGATTTTCAATGCCGAACAGCTCAACGACCTGCTCGCCCCGCTGGATCTCAGCTGGCGGGCCCGCACGGAAAAGGAACTGGCCCTGATGGCGGACTTGGTCCCTCTACTCAAGAAGCGCGCCGCCGGCCGGGAAATCTCAGGACTCAGCGCGTACGAGGGGTGAGGCATGGCGATGAAGACCCACTCAACCTCAAAAACATTGATACCGAAGCTGCGGTTTCCGGAGTTCCGAGAATCGTGGGACGTGAAAGCAATCGGAGAACTTCTGGAGGAGCGGTCTCGTCCGATCGAACTCCAGCCCGATAAGGACTACGCGCTCGTGACGGTTAAGCGCCGTTACGGAGGGGTCGTACCCCGCGAGACTCTGAAGGGCAAAGAGATTTTGGTCAAGTCGCAATTCCTCGTCGAGCCTAACGACTTTCTGATTTCTAAGCGTCAAATCGTCCACAATGCCTGCGGCGTCGTGCCGGCTGAGCTCGATCAGTCTGTCGTTTCGAATGAGTACTCGGTGTTGGCGGCGAGAAGCGGCTGCGAAATGGATTTCTTTAACTACTTCTCGCAGCAACCGTCCGTAAGCAGATCATTCATGCATTCGAGCGTGGGCATCGTCATCGAGAAGATGCTCTTCAAGCTGAACGTTTGGCTTGAGCTCAGATTTCCATTTCCCTCCCCCGCTGAGCAGCTAAGGATCGGGGCGTGTTTGACGTCGTTGGACCAGTTGCTCGCCGCCGAGGGGCGGAAGCTGGAAGCATTGCGGACCTACAAGAAAGGGCTGATGCAACAGCTCTTCCCGCGCGCTAGCGAATCCCGCCCCCGCCTCCGTTTTCCCGAGTTCGCCGACGCGGGGGGGTGGAGGGAAACAGCACTCGCACGAGTTATCGAAGTAGCCTCCGGTCAGGTTGACCCGACGGAATCACCGTACTGCGACTTACCACACGTTGGCGGTGAGAATATCGAATCCGAAACGGGTAATATTCAGGGTTTAAGATCCGCGCGCGAGGACGCAGTAATCAGCGGGAAGTACCCGTTCGACGAGCGAGACATCCTTTATTCGAAGATTCGACCCGCATTGAACAAAGTTGCCGCGCCGGACTTTAGAGGCATCTGCAGTGCCGACATATACCCGATACGCCCGTCGTCCAATGAGTTGCTTCGGGAATACCTCGTCTATTTGCTCCGGTCGAAATCTTTCGTCGAGTATGCCACGAAGCACTCCGTACGAGGCAAGATTCCCAAGATTAATCGGGAGGCACTACTGGGTTACGGTGCATTTCTGCCGTCGCCCGCCGAGCAGCAGCGAATCGCCGCCTGCCTCTCCTCGCTGGACGCCTGGATCATCGCGCAATCACGGAAAATGGAAGCCCTGCGGAATCTAAAAAGGGGCCTGATGCAGCAGCTCTTCCCGTCGCCGGAGGAATAACCTATGGCCGCCACTAACAATACGCCCGCCGCTCCTGTGTCAAATCCGTTCCCCGACCTGTCTGCGCTCGCCACGCACCTGAGGGACGTGCTTCAGACGAAGAAGTTCGTCGTGCTCTACGCCTACAACGGCACGGGCAAGACGCGGCTCTCCACGGAGTTCAAGAACCTCGGCAAGATGGGCGACGTGCGCGACACGCTCTACTTCAACGCCTTCACCGAGGACCTGTTCCAATGGGACAACGATTTGGCGAACGACCGCGAGCGGGTTCTTAAGATTAACAAAGATTCGCGCTTCTTCGCCGGGCTAGGCGAGCTGGAGATGGACAACCGCATCCGCCCGATACTGGACCGCTACGCCGACTTCGACTTCCGCATCGACACCACTGAATGGGAAGTGAGTTTCTCGCGTGAGGTTCAGAACGGCGACAAGCTGGAGACAGTCGAGGACATCAAAGTGTCGCGCGGCGAGGAGAACATCTTCATCTGGTGCTTTTTCCTCGCGATCGTCCAGTTGGTGATGGACGGGGCCGAAGCGTACAACTGGGTGCAGTACCTCTACATCGACGACCCAATTTCGTCCCTGGACGAGCAGAACGCCGTGGCGGTTGGCGCCCATCTCGCTTCGATGCTTAAGGTCGACACCAACACGGTCAAGGCAGTGATCTCAACGCACCACCCATTGTTCTTCAACGTTTTGTACAACGAGCTGTCGCGAACGAAGGGCAGTCGCTTCTTCTTTCTCGGGAGATCGGCGACGGATTCGACCTATTCACTCCTTGATACTGGCGACACTCCTTTCTTCCATCATGTTGCGTGCCTGATGGACCTGCACGAGGCGGCGCGAAGCGGGCAGATATTCACCCACCACTTCAATATGCTCCGCGTCATCGCGGAGAAGACCGCCAGCTTCCTCGGCTACCACAGGTTCGAAGACTGCATCATGCGGGACGAAACGGATGCGGACGGCGTGCTGCATAAGCGTTTACTGAATTTGCTGAGTCATGGAAAGTACTCACTCTACGAGCCAGTGGAAATGCTTGACGAGAACAAAGTGCACTTCAGGCGAATGCTCGCGGTTTTCACGGAACGGTTTGTATTCAACCCAGCGCAATTCCCGCCGCTCGCGGTTGATGCACAACCCGTAGCAGAGCCTGCGCCGCCAGCCCCGCCGGAGGATGATGTCGTCCCCTCAGAATCAGACCCCCAATAGACAAACATGACTGAACGCGACCAAAAACAACTCGGCAAAGTACTCTGGAATATCGCCGACCAGTTGCGCGGGGCGATGAACGCGGACGACTTCCGCGATTACATGCTCGCGTTACTCTTCCTGCGGTATCTCTCGGACAACTACGAGGCCGCAGCCAAGCGGGAGTTGGGCAGGGACTACCCGGTCCCGAACGCGATCGGCAACGGTGGAACGTCTCCGCTGTCGGTCTGGTACGCAAACAACCCGGACGACGTAGATGCATTCGAGAAGCAGATGCGGCGGAAGGTACATTACGTCATCAAGCCCAAGCATCTGTGGGCAAATATCGCATATCTAGCTCGCACGCAGAATAGGGATTTGCTCGACATCTTGCGAGAGGGGTTGAAGTACATCGAGAATGAGTCCTTTGAGAGTACGTTTCAGGGGCTGTTCTCGGAGATTAATCTCACCTCGGACAAGCTTGGGCGGATATACGAGGAGCGCAACACCCGACTCTGTGCGATCATCCAAAAAATTGCGGAAGGCTTGGCGGAGTTCACCAACGGTACCGACACGCTTGGCGATGCTTACGAGTACCTTCTCGGGGAGTTCGCCGCCGGGTCGGGCAAGAAGGCGGGTGAGTTTTACACCCCGCAGCGGATTTCAGACATTCTCTCGGCGATCGTGACGCTCGACGGCCAGGAGCCCGCGAGCGGCCCCCGGAAACGGCTGGAGAGTGTTCTTGATTTCGCCTGTGGATCCGGCTCGCTCTTGCTCAACGTTCGCCGTCACATTACGGAGGCGGGGGGGGCGATCGGGAAGATTTACGGGCAGGAGAAGAACATCACAACGTACAACCTCGCGCGAATGAACATGCTGCTGCACGGGGTGAAGGACAGCGAGTTCGAGATTTATCACGGCGATTCCTTGATCAACGATTGGGACAGGCTCCGGGAACCCAACCCGGCGAAAATGCCCAAGTTCGACGCAGTGGTGGCCAATCCGCCCTTCAGCTACCGCTGGGAGCCGACCGAGGTGCTGGGCGAGGACGTGCGGTTCAAGAACCACGGGCTGGCGCCCAAGTCCGCTGCCGACTTCGCATTCCTTCTGCACGGATTCCACTACCTCAAGGACCAGGGAGTGATGGCGATCATCCTGCCGCACGGCGTGCTGTTTCGGGGCGGCGCGGAGGAGCGCATTCGGACGAAGCTGCTGAAGGACGGGCACATCGATACGGTTATCGGGTTGCCCGCAAACCTGTTTTACTCGACCGGTATCCCGGTCTGCATTCTGGTGCTCAAGCGGTGCAAGAAACCGGATGACGTATTGTTCATCAACGCAAGCGGCCCGGAAAACTTCTCGAAGGGCAAGCGGCAGAATTATATGACCGATGAGCATATCTACCGGATCATCGAGACGTATCGGAGTCGGCCGGAGAAGCCGATAGAACGTTACGCCCGTCGGGTCAAGATGAACGAGATCGAGGCGAATGAGTACAGCCTGAACATCTCACGCTATGTCAGCACAGCCATCGATGAGGTCGCCATCGATCTGTCGGCCACGCATAAGGAGCTGATTGAGATTGAGAAGCAGATTCAGGAGTCAACGTCGAAGCACAACGCGTTTCTGCAGGAACTTGGATTGCCCCCCCTACCACGTCCCAATAACTAGTCGAACGTTTATCTACTTGGTCTCGACATCGCGGCCGCTGTAGATGCGCGGCAGGCATGTTCGACTGCCGCGCCGGAGGATGTGACCACCTTTTCGTGGTAGAGAGCGATTCACGCGCGATCTGGAAGTTGCCTGGTCCCACGTCCCGTTGTGGGAAGTTGAATTCTTGTCCGGTTGGTCGGCTATCCGGAAGTTGGCTGTAAACG
Organism: Bryobacteraceae bacterium; assembly: GCA_044358225.1. Lineage (GTDB taxonomy): Bacteria > Acidobacteriota > Terriglobia > Bryobacterales > Bryobacteraceae. The sequence continues at coordinate 9,207 of JBIKOG010000175.1, forward strand.
CCGTTGCCTTTATACGCCTTCGGCCGGACCTAGAGCTGTTCGGATATTCACGGGCGGAGGTCCCGTTCCGGGAGCCGGCGGGGGCGGAGGCGAAGAGGCGTTAGGGTTGGCGGCCGATCGATCACCGACGGGCTTTCCGGCGTCGGGGGGGCGAAGCGTTGGCGCCAGATGCAGCGGTAGGGTCCATGGGTGTCATCGAAGAAGATCCACTCTCCGCTGGGTGGAAACTTTCGATTTTGTGTGGCGGCTGGGTTCGCCGGAGTTCGGATTGATGGGAAGTCTGTAGACCGATATGAGGCGAGTTCTGACTATTGCGCATCATCGTGATCCGCTCGGGGGGCTGAATGAGGTTCCGTTCCGGGGTAAAGCGGAGATGCCAGAGATTGGGACGATCCAGGTGCTCCAGCCGCCGGGGCCGGTGTTGCCGGAACGCAGGGAACTGGCGCCCGACTTTTCGATTCGGAGATCGGCGATGGATTCGCCATCGGAAGAGAAGCGCGGGCGGTTTTGGCGCGCCTTTCGGGATCGATGGGCGTGGCGGCCCCTCCTTGCTGATGTTGAAAACAGGTTAGGCCCGCCGGGCCCCTGTTTTGTGAGAAATAGCAGGGCGGGGACAGGGAAACGACTTTCCATTTCTTGTATTTAATTGGAAATCAATGAGAAATACATTTCCGCTGGCTTGCGGCTGCGTTTTCCACTGGGGGATGTTTTATGAAGCTCTATTCGACGTCACATAATATTCATTTACAGGAAATAGGTGGTGGGCTATTATTGTCGCCATGATTTCCGTCTCTCGCTTTTTTCTATGGGCTATGCTGAGCGTGGGAATTCTCTCCGCTCAGGAAACTACAGGCAGTATCACTGGAATCGTCAAAGACCCCACGGGAGCCGTCATTGTCGGCGCTTCCGTTACCGCCAGCAACCAGGAGACGGCCGCCGAGTTTCGCGCCGTCACGGATGCGAATGGCGCCTATCAATTTCCGCTCCTGCGGGCTGGCTCGTACCGAATTCTGGTGGAAAGCAAAGGATTCCAACGGGTTCAACAGATGGTGGTCGTGAATACGTCCGAACGGCCTCGTATCGATATCACGCTTACCGTTGGTCAGGTGAGCGACACGATTAACGTGACGGCGGAAACCCCGCTTATCCAGAGTGAAAAGGCAACCATCGGCCAGGTGGTTGAACAGCGAACGATTCAATCGATTCCGCTGGCGACACGCAACTTTACGCAGATCCTCGGCACTTCGGCCGGCGTGGTCGGCTCCGTTTTTAACGCTGATAACCCGGGCACCGGTTCGGATTCGGTATCGGTGAACGGCGCGCGGCGCGGCTCCAATAATCTCCTGGTGGACGGCGTGCCGACGACGAACCCGCTGAACAATGCCCCCGATGGCGACGGAACGCCTTCCATCGAATTTCTCGGCGAGTTCAAGGTGATGACGTCGCTGTTTTCCGCCGAGTATGGGCGGAATCTGGGTTCGACGATCAACGTGACGACGCGCTCTGGCACCAATCAGTTCCACGGGGCGGCCTACGACTTCCTGCGCAACACGAAGCTAAACGCGCGGCCCTTCTTCAACCCCATTCGCGGCCAGAACAACCAGAACCAGTACGGCGCCAATATCGGCGGGCCGATGGGGATTCCCAAGCTCTATAACGGCAAAGATCGCACGTTCTTCTTCTTCGGCTGGGAAAGCTCGCGGCAACGGAACGCCAACTCCGGCAACGCGGCGATTCAGCGCATTGTCCCCACCGTTGGGATGCGCGCCGGTGACTTTACCGGGCGCCGGGTGATTAACGATCCGGTGACGGGCCAGCCGTTTGCCGGGAACATGATTCCGGCCTCGCGTATTAACCCGATCTCCAAGGCGATTCAGGATAAGTTCATCCCGTCGCCGAACTTCTCCTCCGGCGCCAACAACTTCTTCGCGGCCCGCTCCATTGCCACCGATATTGATATGTGGACGGTGAAGTTCGACCATCGCTTCTCGGACACGGACACGATTTCGGGCCGCTGGTTCAAATCCAAGCAGGGCGATTTGACGCCGTTTGGCCAGGGTTTGCCGGGGTTCGGCAATATCGCCAACCGGCAGAAGGATTCGGGCAACGTTACCTACACGCATCTGTTTTCGGGCACGCAGGTGCTGGAAGCGCGGTTTGGATTCGATGATTCGTCGCAGTTTCTGCAGATGCAGAACTCCGATGCGCCGACGGGCGTCGGCCTGAGGCCGCTGGGGGTGACCAACCTGGACGGCATGCCGCGCATCAACATCATCAATTACGTTCAGTTCGGCAATCAGGCCAACTGGTCGGACTTCATCAAACGCTATACGGGCGGGGCCACGATGACGTGGATCCGCGGGAAGCACAACATCAAGTACGGCGTGGAGAGCCAGGTTGCCGATTACAACCCGAAGAACGCCCAGGTGAGCCGGGGGTTGTGGCAGTACAACGGGCAGGCGTCGGGCGATGAGTATGCGGACTTCCTGCTGAGCCACGCGCGATTGAAGCAGTTCAGCGCGCCCGGCGGGGGCGGCGAGCTGAAGATGCGGGATAACCTGATGTCGGGGTTCGTCAACGACGATTGGAAGGTGAACCAGAAGCTGACCATTAACTGGGGCGCGCGGTATGAGTATCACTTCCAGCCGGCTGCCTACAATCTTGGTATGGTGAACTGGTGGCCGGAAAACTATAAAGGCGTAGGGACGCTGGAGGGTTCGGGCATCGTGCAGGGCGGCGTAAACGGAGTTCCGAAGGCGACGGTGAATAACGACGGCAACAACATTGCACCGCGGGTCGGCATCGCCTACCGGGTGACCGATACGTTTGTGATGCGTGTGGGCGCCGGACTGTACTACGACACACGGACGGGCCAGATTGCGCAGCAGGCGTTCAACAATCCGCCGACGTCGACGCAGGTGGAGGCCGATTGTTCCGCGCCCGGGACGCCTTGCCGGCTGAACGCGCCGGACAACTGGACCTACCTGGACCCCGGTTACGACGCGAGCCGGATCCCGTTCCCGACGCGGACCACGGATCAATTCCAGATCTGGGGCACGGAGCGGAACACGAAGATGGACAACGCGTGGCAGTACAATTTCAGCCTGCAGAAACAGCTTCGGGGGAACGTGCTGATTGAATCAGCCTATGTGGGGACGAAGGGCACGAACCTGATGGCGCGGCGGAACTTCAACCCCCTCATCCCGCAGGCCAACGGGACGACATCGCGGCTCTATCCGGGATTCGGGACGTTGCTGGTGACGGCGCAGAACGGCTCGTCCAGCTATCACTCGTTCCAGACCACGGTGAAGAAGCGCAGCAAGTACACGACGTTGCAAGGCGCCTACACCTGGGGCAAAACGCTGGGCAACGGCGACGATGGCGCCCGGTTCTTCACGAGCATGTTCCCGACGCCGTGGAACGATTTCAGCCGGGCAAAAGGGCCGGCCAACTTCGACCGCACGCATCGATTCACGCTGGTGTTCAATCAGGATCTGCCCAACATGTTCAATGGCGGGGCCGGTAAGTTCCTGTTGAACAACTGGTCGTTGAACGGCTTCCTGGTGATGCAGACCGGCACGCCGATCACGGTCTTCAATCGTGACTCCGGCCAGGGGTTGGGCGGCATTGCGACGGATCCCGCCGGGGCGTTCTTCGCCAACGTGAACGCCGGGGTGAATCTGGTTTCCGACGGCGATCTGAAATCGAAGCTGCGCACCTACATCAACCCGAACGCTTTCGTCCGCGCTCCGCGCGGCACGTACGGCAACTCCGGGCGGGGCATGTTCCGCGGTCCGGGGCAGTCCACGGTCGACTTCTCCATCTTCAAGGACTTCAAGTTCGGTGAACGGTTCAACACGCAGTTCCGTACCGAAATGTTCAACGTCCTGAACAAAGCGAACTTTGGCAACCCCGGCAACAACATCGACAACGCCGGCTACGGCCAGATCACTTCCACGTCCGTCAATGCGCGTCTGATCCAGGCGGCGTTGAAGTTCACGTTCTGATATGCGGGTATTGCTGCTGCTCCTGGCGCCCGTATTGATCCACGCGCAAGGGATGGGCAGCGGCAAGCGCCCGTTGACACCAAAACCAGGGGGGCGGACGACGAGTCCGCCCCCTTTCACGTTCCGGGATGTGGGCGGGCTGAGCGGCAAGCACCAATATGGAGACGGCTCGTCGCGCTATATTCTGTCGATGACGGGCAACGGCGTTGCTGTTGTGGACTTCAATAACGACGGGCATCCCGACCTGCTTTTCAACGACGGGAAGGCGCCGGTGCTTTACAAGAACCTGGGCGCGGCGAAGTTTGAAAACGCAACGGCGGCGAGCGGACTGGCGGCGCGGGCCTGGGGCCAAGGGGTTTGCGCCGGAGACATCGACAATGACGGCTGGACGGACGTGCTGCTGACCTATTACGGCCCCAGCCGGCTTTATCGCAACAACAAAGGCAAGTTCGACGCCCTTCCCTTCCCCGAGTCCGGCAACCGGTTTTCGACGTCGTGCGCGTTCCTTGATTACGACCGCGATGGGCTGCTGGACGTGGTGGTTTCCAACTACGTCGCCTTCGAACTGGGCAATGCGCAGAGGCCGGGGGCGACGAAGTACTGCACGTGGGAGGGCTTGGAAGTATTCTGCGGACCGCGCGGATTCCCGACGGACCGGCCGCAGCTTTTTCACAACCTGGGCGAGGGGCGGTTTGAAGATGTCTCAGCGCGGGGGTTGCAGGGCATCACGGGCCTGCACTATGGCCTGGGGGTGGCGGTTGGAGATTTCGATGGCGACGGGTGGCCGGACATCTACATTGCGTGTGACTCGACGCCGGGCCTGCTACTGCGGAACAACAAGGACGGCACGTTCCGGGATGTGGCGGTGGAGGCCGGGGCGGCGTATGGGGCCGATGGGGAGGAGCTGGGGTCGATGGGCGTGGCGGCGGTCGACGTCGACGGGGATGGGCGCCTGGATATTGTGAAGTCCAATTTCATCAACGAGACGCCGAGCGTGTATCGGAACCTGGGGGATTGGTTTTTCGTGGACGCGACGCAGGAGTCCGGCGTGGGGGCGGATAGCTCCGCGGTGGGATGGGGGTTGGGCGTGACGGATCTGGACCAGGATGGGCGGCCGGATTTTGTGATTGCCAACGGGCACATTTACCCCGAGCTGGGCATAAAGTACCGGCAACCGCGATCTGTGTATTGGAACCGGGGCGGGACGTTTTCGGTGGGGCGACCGGGTGTGGCAGCGGCGTCGCGCGGGCTGGCGGTTGCGGATCTGGATGGCGACGGGCGGGAGGAGCTGATCGTCGCGCATATGAATGCGGCGCCTTCGGTGCTGCAGGTGGACGGCCCACGAGGAAAGAGTTTCGGGTTGCGGCTTACGGGGACGAAATCGAATCGAAGCGCGATTGGCGCCCGGGTGACGGCGGGCAAGCAGATGAAGGAGGTGACCAGCGGCGGGAGCTACGCTTCGCAGAGCGACTTTACGCTGCACTTCGCCGGGGACGCGGCCGAGGTGGAGATCCGCTGGCCGAGCGGGGCCATTGAGAAGCTGGGCGCGCTGCAGGCGGGGGCGCTGTATTCCGTGAAAGAAGGGGCCGGGGTGGTGGGCCGGGAACCATGGCGTTCATTCTAGCGTTCTACTTCTATTTCGCCGCGACGGGCGAAGAGCTGTTTCAGCGCGGGGTGCAGGCGCTGAAGCAGAACGACAATCAGGCGGCGAGGATCGCGTTGGAAGAGGCGGTGAAACTGGCCCCGCGGGAGCCGCTGATCTGGCTGGCGGTGGCGGAGGCGCGGCTGCGCGGGAACGAGGCGGCGGGGGCGGCGGGGGCGGTGGTGCAGGCGTCGCGACTGGCGCCGTCGGACCCGACGATCACCAAGGGGCGGGAAATGTTTCAGCGGCGGCTGGTGGCGCACGCGCGCCGGTTGCTGGACATGCGCGACGAGAAGCAGGCGGAGGCGGTGCTGCGGGAAGCGCAGAGAATCAACGCCCGGGACGCGGAGTTGCACCGGCTGCTGGGCGTGGCGCTGTATGCGCAGGGGCGGAACGAGGCGGCGATCGACAGCTTTCTGACGGCGATTGACCTGGCCCCAAACGATGAGGCGCTGTATGCGGGGCTGGAGACGCTGCTGCCGAATGAAAGCCGGCGCGTGGCGATTGAGACGCGGTTGAAGCGGTTCGCGGCGAAGTCGCTGCTGGGCACGTACCTGTTGGGGCTTTCGACGGGCAATCCGGCTTTTTTCGAGACGGCGCTTCGGGCGGACCCGAAGTTCTGGCCGGCGGCGTTCGCGCTGCATAAGTCCGTGGGGCCGGCGCGGGCGCTGGAACTGTTGGAGCAGGTGGTGAGCCAGAATCCGGAGTATGCTCCGGCGCATTATGCGCTGGCGCAACTCTACGCCAGGCAGGGCGACCGGGAGAAGGCGCTGGCGGCGCGGAAGCGGCATCACGAGCTGACGGCGGAGGGGAAGTAGGGCTGGGGGGGGGTGTAGTGTGACGGCCGGCGGTCATTTGACTGGCGGCGATGCTGCCCCCGGTTCCGGCCGCGGATAGGGCCTTATCCTCTTCGACCCATCAGCAGCCAGATGACAAGGACTACCAGCAATAGACCGCCGATGCCACCTCCCACTGTCGGGCCGCCATAGTAGTAGCCGCCGCCTCCGCCAAAGACCAACAGAAGCAACAAAACGATCAGGATCATATTCATGTGGCACGCTCCAATTTCTTTCGCGAGCTAGCCCGGATTTCTCACAAACCAGCAATCAGTGGTAGGAACTGCCGG
>JBIKOG010000402.1:0-4733 GCA_044358225.1 Bryobacteraceae bacterium
TTCGAAAAACGGAAATTCAGTGTCGGCTGACTCGATCTACCGGCAGTTCCTACCACTGATTGCTGGTTTGTGAGAAATCCGGGTTAGCCAGCCCAAGTCCTCACACTTCGTCACGATGCCGAAGACGCTGTGGTCCTCCAGGTACCACTCGAAGATCTGGCGCACCCGTGCGGCCTCTTCCGGATTGACGACAAGCCGCCCGGCGTCGAGATCGTAGCCGAGCGGCACGTGGCCGCCGGTCCACTTCCCACGCTTCCGCGCCAGGGTCTGTTTGTCCTTGGTTCGTTCCGAGATGATCTCCCGCTCGAACTGGGCGAACGACAACAGGATATTCAGCGTCAGCCGCCCGAGCGAGGAGGTCGTATTGAACTGCTGCGTGACCGAGACGAAGGTCGCGCCGCTCTTCTCCAGGATCTCCATGATCTTGGCGAAATCGCGGATTGAGCGGCTCAAGCGATCTACCTTGTAGACCACTACGCAATCAACCTTCTTCGCCTCCACATCGGCAAGCAGCCGCCGCAGCGCCGGGCGCTGCATGTTGGCGCCGGTAAAGCCGCCATCGTCATAAAGATCCGGCAGGAGCTTCCAACCCTCGCCAACCTGACTTCGGATATACGCCGTCGCCGCATCGCGCTGCGCGTCGAGCGAGTTGAAATCCTGCCTCAGCCCCTCCTCGGTCGACTTCCTCGTGTAGATGGCGCACCGGATCGTCGTCGGCGTGCCGGTGCCGTTACTCGCCATGTTTCACCCCCGGGCGGTGGCCCAAACTATAGAAGGCGAATCCGTTCCACCGGGTGCCGGTCGCTTGAGTGACGGCGGCGCTGAGCGAGGAGAAGATGCGCCCGTCACACTCGAAGCTGCCGTCGTGCCGCACGTGGACAACGACGTCCTTGCCTTGGTAGCGGCGGATGAGCGGTGTGCCGGGGAGCGGCAGCCGTGGGTCCAGGCCCGGGTCGACGCGTGCCGCCACTGTCCTCGCCGGGTCGAGCGCCTCCTGCAAGAAGTCCTTCGGAGCGCGGATGCGCAGGTCGGCGTCGTCGGCAATCTCCAATGCGCGTTGCCGGGCACGTTCAGAGAGCCCGCCCAGTGCGTTGGCCTGAATGCGCCAGGCAACGCGCCGCACCAGGAACTGCTTATGGTTGGAGCGGGACTCCTCGCCGAAGACCTCCCTGTACTTGTCCTTCAGCTGCCCGGTGGTGAGGTGCCGGAGCCCCTCGATTTCGGCTCTGAGTTTGGATGAATCGACTGTGGTTTGTTGTCTCATAGTGTTAACCAGCAGTCACATGTCCGCTCTTCGTCTCCGGGAAGTCAACTTGCCGGTCGGGCGGGGCTTGGCGGAAAAGTAGGCGGACGAGGGCATCGCCGAGAATGGCGGCGACGGTGGGTATGGCGCTGTCGAGGACGGCGTCGCGATCACGCATGAGCGGTCTCCTGGATCGTGCGGCCCAGGGGCAGGCCGCACAGTGCAAAGTGGACCACCCACGACGATCTCCGCTATGCGGTCGAGCCGGCGTCCGGTGGATGAAATCGACGCGGCGTGCGGCCGCGTGCGTTAACTATATACGCTGGAAATCGGCGATTGTCCGGATGGGCGGACAAAAATACACCTCGATAGTGTCTTTCCGAAGGACCGCCACGAGAAGCATCGCTCGAACCAAAATCAACTGTTTCCCGAGTGGCGTTTTGTGATGGTTGTTAAGGGGCGATCGCGCGTGATAATTTACACGTAGAAGAATCACGACGCAGGACCGTTCACCAAAACGCAACCACAGTTGTCCGGGTACGGTCTTAGGCGGGCAAACGTACCGATTCGAGGGAGAAATAGGATGAAACTAATAAACCACCCGCCCGCCGACCGTTCTGGAGGCGCGTTAAGGCGCCTGCTGGCTCATTTTTCTCCCCAAGGGGGCCGCTTTGTCCTGAGTTGGGGTATATGTAGCCTGATTTTTGGACTGTTTCTTTTCGTTCCTGGAGTTTCGGCTCAACCGGCAGTCAGTCGCCGACTCGATCTTGCCGCTGCGCGCCAACTGCTTGCACAGAAACATCGGCCCGGCGCCTACATTGCACGTTTCCGGGCCATCGCGTCCGCATCCGCTGCGGGAACGATGAATGGCTTTTCGGCGGGTCGTCCCATCTCGATGCGTCGAATTGGAAATAGCGATTTCCATCTTCTTGATAGTGGCGTCTCCGACCCGGCTACCTTGTCTGCGCTCAGTCAGCACCCCGATATGCTGTATGTGGAACCCGATTTCGTGGTCACCGCCTCTGGAGACCCCAACGACACCTCCTTTAGTCAACTCTGGGGCCTAAAGAACGTGGGACAATCTGGAGGGCTCTTCGGGGCTGACATCGAAGCGGTGCCTGCCTGGGACAGAACTGTCGGTAAACGCTCCGTAGTCGTGGGTGTGGTGGATACAGGCATCAATTACAACCACCCCGATTTGGCCCCGAACGTGTGGAGCGCGCCTCGATCGTTTACTGTGGATCTCGGCGGTGGGATTGTCGTAACGTGTGCCGCGGGAACCCATGGGTTTAATGCGATCTCCAAAAGCTGTGATCCTCTCGATGATCAGGGCCATGGGAGCCACGTTGCCGGTACCATCGGCGCGGCGGGCAACAACGCCTCCGGCGTTGTCGGGGTCAATTGGGTGACCAGTCTCATCGGCCTCAAATTTCTTTCCAGCACCGGTTCTGGCTACACTTCCGATGCAATTCTGGCGATCAACTTCGCCACGCAACTAAAGGCGCAGTTTCCAACAGAAGCCAATATTCGAGTCCTGAACAACAGTTGGGGAGGCGGCGGTAGTTCGCTCGCCCTTCTTGATGCGATCTCGAAGGCCAATGCCGCCGAAATCTTGTTTGCCGCCGCCGCCGGGAACTCAGGCACTAACAACATGATTATGCCCTCGTTCCCCGCCAACTATGATCTCCCGAACGTTATCAGTGTTGCGGCGACGGACCGGAGCGACCTGTTAGCTTCGTTTTCAAACTACGGCACGAATGTCCATTTGGGCGCACCCGGCGTAGCCATTTATTCCACTGTCCTCGGCACTGGCTATGCCTCGTATAGTGGGACTTCGATGGCCACGCCGCACGTCTCCGGGGCCGCGGCTTTGGTGCTATCTGTCTGCTCGCTCACAACAAGCGCTCTTCGCTCGCTTCTGCTCAGCACTATCGATGCACTCCCTAGCCTCACCGGCAAAACCCAAACCGGCGGACGCCTCAATATCTACAAAGCTATCAGCCAATGCGCGTCCGGTGCGCCAGTTTTTACCGTATCGCCGGCAACCGCGAACGCCTCCGCTACGGCCGGCAGTGCCTCACTAGCCATTACAAGCACACCCAGTGGTTCGGCATGGACGGCGGTCAGTAGCGCCGCCTGGCTCACCGCCCCGCCCTCCGGCACCGCTACCAGCCTCACTTACTCTTACACTGCGAACACAACACTGTCTCAGCGTACCGCTACCCTCCAGATCGGAGCAGCCATTTTTACACTGACCCAGGCCCCTGCCGTGGCTACGATAACTCCGGCGTCTGCCGTCGTCACCGCTGCCTCCGGTTCCGGCTCTTTCGCGATTGCCACCAACCCGCCCGCCGCGGCTTGGACTGCCACAAGCAATGCAGCCTGGCTAACCGTTCCTGCCAATGGCACCGCTACGACACTCCGTTACCAATTCACGGCTAACACTACAAGCCAAGCGAGAACGGCCACGGTCTCCGTCGGCAATGCCAGGTTTGTACTCACCCAGAATGCTCCCACTTACAGATTGACGCCGGCAACCACGCAGTTAGCGGCTGTCGCAGGCGCCGGGACGCTCACCGTAACCAGTTCCCCTGCCGGGGCCAGTTGGGTCGCTACGAGCAATGCCTCGTGGCTAACTATTACCAACCCTAATGGTACGGGTACATCGGTGGCTTACTCATATCTTGCCAATGCGACCGGACTCGCCCGCTCGGCTACGGTGACGGTCGGAAACGCCAAGGCTGTATTGACCCAGCAACCCGCGTCTTTTGTCCTCTCGCCGGCAACGGTCAACATAGCGGCTGCGGCCGGGACAGCAAGCGTAAACGTGCAAGCCACTCCGGCAGGCGCCACTTGGCAGGCGACAAGCAGTGCCAGCTGGTTGCAAGTCGCCGCCTCCGGGAGCGGCACCCAGATTCCTTTCAGTTTCGCGGCCAATCTCACAGGCCTATCAAGATCAGCCACGATCCGCGTCGCCTCTAGTACCGTGACCGTCATCCAAGCTCCAGCAACATTCACCATCTCGCCGGTTGCCGTCAACGTGGTCGCAGCGGGGGGCCAGTACTCATTCTCGGTGCAGAGCAACCCTGCCGGATCGACCTGGACGGCCCGAAGCAATGCCAGTTGGTTGACACTGCCCACCTTACAGGGCAATCGTTCGACGGTGACCTACCAAGTACGCGCCAACAAAACCGGCGCCATTCGAGTAGGGAAGATCACTATCGGTGGGTCCACCTTGACGGTGACCCAATCCAGATAGGCCGATTCGTACGCTCGATGTCTATCTGGCCACCCTTGAGACGTTGTTCAGGCAGTCTCCTTCGACAGCGGCTGGGAAGAGATCCGCTTGAGATCTTCTGCCAGTTGCTTCTGTCAACTCCATTTGGCCCACTTTGATGCTTTGATTTGGCCCACCCTTGGGGTTAGTAGTGCTCCTTGGGGCCTGCCTCTGCCCGGCCCTGCGGCGCCCGGAGGGCGACGCGTTTAGGGC
>JBIKOG010000176.1:0-15895 GCA_044358225.1 Bryobacteraceae bacterium
GCAGGAGGCAAAGGACGAATCGGCGGCGCTGATTGGGCGGCAGGAGATCGAACGGAAACAGCTGTTATTGCAGCGGAAGCGACGAGCGTTGGACGCGCAGATCGCGGCGTTGCAACTGGACCTGGAGACGGAGGTGCAGGAGTCCGAGCAGTTGATCGCGCAGGAGAAGTTGAAGGTAATGAAGTGGGAGCAGGACCGGGGGGAGATGGTTACCAGCCGGTATGGGAACAGCAGCACGCAGAAGGAAAAGGGAAGACCGGCCGCGGCGGGGCAGGGCAACTAGGATGCCAACAAAGAAGAACCCGGCGGTTCCGAGGCAACGTCCGACTTGGGAGTTGCGGCTCTACGTCGCCGGACAGACGGCGAAATCGATACAGGCGTTCGCGAATCTGAAGCGGATTTGTGAGGAGCATCTTGCGGGCGAGTACCACATCGAGATTGTGGATTTGCTACAGAACCCGCAACTGGCCGCGGGGGACCAGATCATTGCTTTGCCGACGCTGGTGAGAAAACTGCCGGAGCCGGTGCGGAAAATCATCGGCGATTTATCGAACACGGAGCGAGTGCTGGTGGGCCTTGACCTGCAGCCGCGGAGCACTCCGCTGAAACCATGAGGAACCCGAAGCTCATCGACAATACGAAAGCCTTCGAGACGGCGTTGCTGGCGCCAATCAGCATGGGCGGGCGCTACACACTGCGACTCTTTGTCACTGGGACAACGCCGCGGAGTCTCCGGGCGATACAGAACCTACACGCACTGTGCGAGGCGAATCTGCCAGGGCAGTATGACCTGGAGGTGATCGATATCTACCAGCATCCCGAGCAGGCGATGCCGGAACAGATTGTGGTGACGCCAACGCTGGTCAAAGAGTTTCCGTTGCCGCTCCGAAGAATGATCGGGGACTTGAGCGACACGGAACGTGTTCTGACAGGGCTGGGGATCCCGCAACAGCAGCTGGCACGGGCGCGCAATGCCTGAGCAACAGAAGGCGCAACTGGCGCGGATCCGCGAGTTGGAGGAGCGACTGGAGGAAGCGGAGGAGACGTTACGCGCGCTGCGCAACGGAGAGGTGGACGCGATTGTCGCGGCGGGGCCGGACGGGGACCGAGTGTACACGTTGAAGGGGGCCGATGAGTCGTACCGGATCATGGTGGAGGAGATGGGAGAGGGGGCGTTGACAGTTACGAGCGAGGGGCTGGTTCTGTTTTCCAATATGCGGTTCGCGACGATGGTGCAACGGCCGTTGGCGAAAGTGATCGGGTCCCAGCTGGCTGAATCCATTGATGCCGCGGACCGGGTATTGATTTCGGCCCTGCTTAGGAGTGCGGGGAAACGCCAGGCGGAAGTACAGCTGATCACGGCCGGCGGGGAGAAGCGCCCAGTCTATCTATCCATCCAGAACATGATGTTGAGTGGAGCGGAGTGCCGGTGCGTGATTGTGACGGACCTGAGCGACCAGAAACGGTATTCAGAGATTGCGGCCGTGCTGGACGCGGTGCCTATTGGGGTTTTCATTGCGAACGACGTGGGGTGTCTGAACATTCGAGGGAACCGGGCGGCATACGAGCTTTTGCGAATGACCGGCACTGGAAATGTGTCACGGTCCGCGGCGGGACAGGCTGAGGCGCGGCACTGGCACGAATTGAAAGATGGGCGAGAGCTCCCGGTTGACGAGTTGCCCATGCAGCGGGCGGCACGCACAGGGCAGAGTGTGCGCGACTACGAGTTTGAAGTGCAGTTTGACGATGGGGTTTGCCGGAGCTGGCTGGGCAATGCGGTGCCGTTGTTTGATGAGACGGGAAAGCCGCGCGGGGCAGTGGGTTCGTTCATCGACTTTACCGAGCGAAGGCGAACGGCGGAAGCGCTGGAGGCGGCAAACGTAGAACTGCGGGACCTGGGCACCGCCATTACGCAAGACCTGATGGAGCCGCTGCAAGCGGTGGTGCGGCTGACGCGCAAGGTGGCGGAGGAATGCCATGGGAAGGCCGACGAGGCGGGAGAGAGCTATATTGCCGATTCGGTTGCCGGGGCGTTGCAGGTGGAACGGATGCTGCAGGCGCTGGCGGCGTACCGGGCGGTGATCGATCAAGGCGCCATTCGGATTACATCGGTTGACTGCAACGAGGTGGTGGGGCGGACGCTGGAGGCGCTGCAGGGTGTCATTGCGCAGAGCGGGGCGAAGATCACGATGGACCTACTGCCGACGTTGATGGCGGGAGAAGCGATGCTCGACCACGTGTTCCACACATTGATCGACAACGCAATTCGGTACCGGGATCAGGCCGCGCCGCGAATCCATATTTCGGCGGTAAACACGTTTGATCGATGGCTGTTTTCCGTGCGGGACAACGGGATCGGGATTGCGCAAAAGAACGCGGAGCAGGTGTTTGGGATGTTCAAGCGGCTGCACGGAAGTGAGAGGCCGGGCAATGGGCTGAATCTCTCGCTGAGCCGGAAGTTGGTGGAGCGGCAGGGGGGGCGAATCTGGGTGGAATCGGCGGCAGGGGAGGGAGCGGCGTTTCGGTTTACGATTCCGCGGGCGCCGGAGGCGGGGCTTGTGATGCCGGGTGAGCGGGAGTAGGCTGGGGGCAAATGGAGATCCGAGAACGATACCTAGCCCTCTATACGGGAGCGATTGCTGACATTCTGGATAAGCGGGGGTTGCGGGAGCAGGTGTTGCCGCGGGGATTGGGGCCGCGAACGGCGGCGAAGCGGTTGGCGGGGTTGGCCTTTACGGGGCGGGGGGCGCCGGCGGCGATTGCGGCGGATGATGACACGGCGACGCGGTTGCGGATGTTGGATAGTATCGGGCCGGGGACAGTTTCGGTGTGGGCGTGCGGGGGCAGCGTAAATTGCGCGCATTGGGGGGAGATGATGTCGAACGCGGCACGGCAGCGGGGGTGCGAGGGGGCCGTGATTGATGGCGGGGTTCGGGACCTGGATTTCATCGACGCGATGGGGTATCCGGTGTTTGCGAATTTTGCATGCGCGGCGAGTTCGGTGGGGCGATGGAATATTGAGGAGTATGAGGTGCCGGTGCGGATTGGGGGGACGGTGATTCATCCGGGGGATTTTGTGTTGGGGGATGCCGATGGGGTGGTGGTGGTGCCGGGAGCATTGACGGTGGCGGTATTGGAGGCGGCGGAGGATGTTTGTGTGCGGGAGCGGGGGATGCGGGAGGAGTTGCGGCGGGGGGTGACGGTGCAGGAGGCGTTTGCGAAGTATGGGTCGTTGTGAGGAGTGCGCTATGAGTTGATGCATTCCCGTCCGGCCGTTTGGCTGTGTTGCCCGCCGAGTTGAAACTTCTCTTTTTGTGAGGGTCCACGGTGCGGCTATTTTTGCTGGTGGTATTGGCGGCGGTTGGCGTTTGGGGCAAGATCCCGTCGAAGGGGACGGAGATTCTGTGGGACCGGTTCGGGGTGGCGCATGTGAGCGCGAAGAACACCGAGGACCTGTTTTATGGGTACGGGTGGGCGACGACGCATAGCCATGCCAATCTGCTGTTGAAGCTGTATGCGCAGTCGCGGGGGCGGGGGGCGGAGATCTATGGCCCCGGAGAGGTGGCGCTGAACCGGTGGGTTCTGACGAATGGAATGCCGGAGCGGGCGGCGGAATGGTACCGGCAGCAGACGCCGGAGTTCCGGGGATACTTGGATGCGTTTGCGAAGGGGATCAACGACTACGCGGCGAAGTACCCGGAGCGGCTGTCGGCGGAGGCGAAGGCCATTCTGCCTGTGACGGGTGTGGACCCGCTGCTGCATTCGATGCGGGTGGTGCATTACACGTTCGTGAGTTCGGCGCAGCGGGTGGAGGCGGCGGCGACCGGGGCGGTGGCGCGGACGGAGGCGGGCGGGTCGAACGCGTGGGCGGTGGGGCCATCGCGGACTGTGGGCGGAGGGACGTTGTTGTTGGGGAATCCCCATTTGGCGTGGGGGGACTTATCGACTTACTACGAGATACATTTGCGGGCGCCGGGAATTGAGTTATATGGCGCGAGCCAAGTGGGTTTTCCGTGTTTGCGCTTTGTGTTTAGTGACTATCTGGGGTTTAACCAGACTGTGAATACAATCGATGCGATGGATGTGTATCGACTGACTGTGGATGGAGACAAGTATAAGTTTGACGGGGCGTGGCGGGAGTTTGCGGTACGGCCGGTTTCGTTTTCGGTGAAGCAGGCGGATGGGTCCTTGCGTAAGGAGACGCTGCGGGTGCGGGAGAGCGTGCACGGGCCGGTGGCGTATGAGAAAGAGGGGACGACGCTGGCGGTGCGGGTGGCTGGGCTGGACCGGCCGTTCATGATGGAGCAGTACTGGCAGATGGCGACGGCGCGGGATTTTGCGGGGTTCAGGAACGCGGCGGCGCGGAACCAGGTTCCGATGTATAACGTGGTTTACGCGGACCGGGACGGGCACATTATGTACCTGTTTAACGGGACGGTGCCGAAGCGGAAGACGGGGGATTGGCGGTTCTGGCAGGGGATTATTCCGGGCGATACGTCGGAGACGCTGTGGACGGAGTATCACACGTATGAGGAGTTGCCGAAGGTGATTGACCCGCCGGCGGGGTATGTGCAGAACACCAATGATCCGCCGTGGAATGCGTCGTGGCCGCAGACGTTGGATCCTGCTTTGTTTCCGACTTATATGTCGCCGCGGACGGCGAGCTTCCGGAATGAGCGGAGTATTCGACTGATGTCGGGGACGGATAAGTTAACGCTTGCGGAGTTTGTGAAGCGGAAGCATGATACGCATTCGGAGCTGGCGGACCGGGTGTTGGACGAGTTGTTGGCGGCGGCTGTTGCGGCGGGGAAGGCGCCGGCGGCGGTGGCGGTGTTGAAGGCTTGGGACCGGACGGTGGACGCGCCGTCGCGGGGGTCGATCTTGTGCCTGTATTGGGCGCACCGGTTTATGGGGCCGGCGATGGCGGACCAGAGCGGGTTTGCGGTGCCGTATTCGATGGCTTCGCCGTTGACTACGCCGCGGGGGTTGAAGGACCCGGCACGGGCGGTGGCATTGTTGGAGGCGGCCGCGGCGGCGGTGGAGAAGGAGTTGGGGGCGTTAGACACGCCGTGGGGGGAGGTTATGAAGTATCGCCGGGGGAATTTAGAGTTGCCAGCGAATGGCGGGTTTGGCAATTTGGGGATTTTTCGGGTGATTACGTTTGGGGCGATGAAGGAGCGGAAGCGAGAGCCGATTCACGGGGAGACGTATGTGGTGACGGTGGAGTTTGGGAAGGGGAGGGCGAAGGCGCGGGCGTTGATTGGGTATGGGAATTCGTCACAGCCGGGGTCGAAGCATATTGAGGATCAGCTGGGGTTTATGACGCGGAAGGAGTTGAGGGAGGTGTGGCGGGAGCGGAAGGAGATTTTGGCGAATTTGGAGGAGCGGATGGTGTTTTAGGGGTGGGGTGTGCGCTGGCTTCTTATTGGGTTGGCGGTGGCTTCGCGGCTGATGGCGTGTTCGGCGCCGATGGGCCTAAGCAATGGGCCGGAGTTCCGGGGGAGCGTTCCGGTGTGACGGGGAGTGATGGCGTGGCCGAGTTCCGGGGGTTGGCGGCGGGGGAGTATTGGCTGGAGGCTTCGCACTACGGGATTAGCGCGGCGAGCCATTGCTTCCATATTGCGGCGCGGGCGTCGTGGCGGGCGAAGGGGCGCGTGCGGTATGAGTGGGGAGATTACCCGGTTTGGACGCGGGGGGTGGATGGAGTGATTGTCGACTCGCAGGCGGGAACGGGTGGGACGCCGGTGCAGAACCAGTTGCGGAGGAACCGGTTGCCGATTCGCGGGGCACGGGTTGTGTTGATTGACCCTCGGCGCGGGGAGGTGCGGCGGGCGGTTTCTGACGACAAGGGCGCGTTTGCGTTTGCATCTGGCGTGCCGGCGGGGACGTATGTGTTGCATGTTGAGGGTGGCGAGAGTAATCGGCCGTTTGATTCTGATGACCAGTTGATTGCAGTGGGGCCGGGGAGTGCCGGGGCGGGACTGGTGATTGAGCGTCGGGATGCGGGCGGAACGGAGTGCGGGGACACGGTGGTGGAGGTGCGGAGTAGATAGCGATTTCGATGGCGGGGTGGGAGTAGGATATGGACATGGGCAGCACCGGACTTGTGTCCGTCCCGGAGTACCTCGGTTTGTCCGAGAAACCGAATCGCGAGTACAGGGACGGTGTTTTATTGGCGAAGGCGTGGCCGACTAAGCAACATGCTTCGATTCAGTTCGCCCTGCTGGTGTTGCTACGCGGGCAGGGTGGGAGGCCGTTACCGGAATTGACGGTGCGTGTGTCAGCGACGAAGTATTTGGTGCCCGATGTTTGTGTTGGCGCCGATTTTGCGGGTCCTTATCCCACGGAGCCGATGGAACTGTGCTGTGAGGTGCTTTCGCCGGAGGACCGGTTGGGGGCGATGCTTGGCAAGTGCGAGGAGTATCACGCGTGGGGCGTGCCCTATTGCTGGGTGATTGATCCGGTGAAACGGACAGCTTGGGAATATCACGCGGGCGGGGAGCCGGTTCGGGTGAGTGAGGAGTTGCGGGCGGGGGCGGTGGTAGTGGGGCTGGCGGAGTTGTTTGCGGGGCTTGAGGATTCGCGGCTGCCGTAGCGGCATCTTGACTCGCATCCTTGCAAATCTGGCGTGGCGTGCCAGATCTGCAAGGATGGTGGAGCGTTAGCGGTAGAAGGTCGGGTGGGTGAGCCAGCGGGGGCCATACTTGGGCTCGGGCTGGTTGAGTTCCAGCGCCCCCAGGTCGGGGGCCTTGCCGGTGAAGTTGTCGTTGATGGTGGGGAGGACCTGGGCGGCATCGATGGCTTTACTGTTGGCCTTCAGGCGGAAGTTCAGGTCGGCGGCGTGATAGACCTTGTGGCGCTGGTTGATGTCGGGGGCGACGAGCTTTTCGAAGATGTCGAAATCGACTTCTACGCCGTGGGCTTCCTGGCCGGTTGCTTTCTGGAAATCAGAAAGGGTGGCGAAGTAGCGCCATTCGGCGCCGGGGACCAGCCACTGGTATTGCTGGGCCACGCCCTTGTTGGGGCGGAAGCCGTTGTAGTCCGAGCTGTAGTTCACGGTGCCGTTGGCCCAGATCATGATGGGGCGGTTGGGTGTGTCGCGGCCGAGGAAAAGATTGTTGCGGTAGTGGGTATTGGAGTACGGGTCTTTGGCGTTTTGTTCGCCGATTAGGGTGTTGTGGTAGGCAAAAATGCCGGCTGGGGCGGCGCTCAATTTGAAGACTCCGCCGCCACCGGTGTGATAGAGAATATTGCGGATGAAGTAGACCGGGCCGCCGAACATGGGTTGGGCGCTGTAGCCATTGTGGGCGGCATTGACGCCGCGGTTCTGGTAGACGCGGATGTTATGGGCGCCGCCGTCGGATTCGATGAAGTCGTCGTTGAAGAGGTGGAGCTCGTTGTTGTAGATGTCGATGGAGGAGGCGCGCTGTTCGGGGTCGGAATCGGGCGGGCCGTAGGTGGAGATGCAGATGGCGTCGTGGAAATAGGCGATGGCGTTGTGGGCGATGACATGGCCGGGGCCGTAGACCTTGACGGCGAAGAAGCTGCGGAGCTGGTGGGAGGGATAGATGCCGGCGCTGCGCTGGCCGGCCTGGTTCCAGCCGATCACCCGCATGCGGTCTTCGCGGCCGAGGAAGACGTTGTCGGCGATGTAGAAGTCGCGGGAGTCGGCCGATTCGGTCCAGACGCCGACGCCGATGTCTTCGAAGCGGCAGTTCTTGACGGTCAGATTGTGGGCGCCCATCACTTCCTTTTCACCGGCGAAGATGGCGACTTCGGTGTTGCGGAAGGTGAGGCCGTCGATGATGTGGTGGCGGGAGGCCATCATTTCAAAGAGCCGGGAGTTGCCGGCGCCGTCGAAGATGGCTTCGCCGTCGCCGGCGGCTTTGATGGTGATGGGCTTTTCGAGAGTCCCTTTGAGGGAGAGGGACCAGGAGCCGGTGAAGGGGGCGGAGAGCGGGTCGACGTAGTTGAGACGTTCGGGGCGGTAGAGGCCGGCGTGGATTAAGAGCGTATCGCCGGGCTGGGCCTTCTTCATGCGGACGGCGGTCCAATCGCCGCGGCCTTCGCCGTAGTAGGCGGCCTTCAAGCCGATGAAGCTGGGCTCCTGTTTGGGGCCGACGTGATCGGCAGGGTAGACGTGGAGGGTGCGGCCGCCGGAGTAGGGCTGGGGCTCGGCACGGGTGGCGACGGTGACGCGTTGTTGGGCCTGGCCGGTGACGCCGTCAGGGTCCTTCATGGTGAATTCGCACTCGTAGCTGGTGGCGGGTTCGAGGTTTAAGATACTGCCGGCGAAGCCGTGGGGGACGGTGTAGGTCATGGCCTCGCGATCGCGGTGGACGTGTTCGCCACCGATGCGGAGGAGGGGGAGGGCGGGGCGCCAGGCGGGGGCGCCGACCTTGCGGAAGCGGACTTCGACGGTGGCGTTGCGGTTGGCGTCGCCTTCGATTTGCCATTCGAAACCGAGGTTTTGCAGGGTGGGGTGTTCGGTGATGAAGCGGCCGGGGCGGACGGGGTTCTGGGCCTGGAGGGCGGCGGCGGTGACGAGTAAAAGGGCGAGGCGCATGATTTTGGGTACCCGATGATCGTATATCAAGCGCCTGCCCCTGGCGGGATGCGTTTAGAACTTCCCGTTGTTGTTCTTCCATTCGTTGCGGGCTGGAATGGTTTCGATGGTGTCCCAGTGTTCGACGATGCGACCGTTGGCGACGCGGAAGAGATCGTAGAAGGCGACGTGGGCACCGGCGAAGGAGCCCTCACTGACGGAGAGGACGAAGTTCCCTTCCCCAAGGACGCGGTGGACTTTGGCGTAGGTCATGGTGACACCGGCGGCAGCCATGGCGGCGAGGGCTTCACCGAGGCCGGAGAGACCGTCGGCGATGTTGGGGTTGTGCTGGGTGTAGTTATCGGCGTCGATGTAGCCGGTGAGCTTTTCCAGGCGGCCGTGGACGAGGATGTCGTCGAGGAACGCCGTGACGAGGGCTTTGCCGGCGGCGGTATCGGCGGCGGGGTCGGGGACGGTGGGGCCATCGATCATGGTGTGACCACTGGGGTTGGAGGAGGCGGGGGTTTCCTGCAGGTTGTCCCAGTGTTCGACGATTTTGCCGTCTTCGAAGCGGAAAATGTCGAAGCCGATTTTGGGACCGAAGAAGTTGTATTCGGTGTGGGCGAAGACGAACGGGCCGTCGGCGAAGACGCGGACGGTGTTCACCTTGGCGGATCCCGGCGGGAGGAGCTGGAGGAGGGCGCCGAGGCCAGCGAGGCCGTCGGCTACGCCGAGGTTGTGCTGGATGTACTTGGCTGGGTTGAGGAAGGCGACGGGGGTGGGGTCGCCGGTTTCGATGCTCTTGAGGAGGTCAACTACGATTTGTTTTTGCATGGTGTCCTTGTTTGTATCTGTAATGGTTACGAATTAGGGTAAAAAAAGTCAGGCCTTGCGGCGGGCGCTAACCTGAAGGAGAAGGTCTTTGATCGTGGTGCGGGCGAGGTCGGCTTCCATGGCGCGTTCGGCGGAGGTGTAGATGCCTTCGAGAGCGCCCTGGATGTTACGGCCGACGGGGCAGGCGGGGTTGGGGGGATTGTTGTGCATGGCGAAGGCGGAGCCCTCGTTGACGGCGCGGCGGATGTCGGCGAGATTGATTTTGGCGGGGTCGCGCGAGATTTCCCAGCCGCCAGAGGCGCCGGGGCGGGACTGGACGAAGCCGGTGTTGCGGAGGAGGGCGAGGAGGCGTCGGATGACGACGGGGTTGGTATTGACCGAGCCGGCGATGAATTCGGAGGTGAGGGGTTCACCGGGGGTGGCGGCGAGGAGGGTGAGGATGTGGAGGGCGACGGTGAAGCGGGTGCTGACGTTCATTGCTTGCCCTCCATATGTAACCACTATAGTTACTGATGGAAAGTCTGTCAATACCTTTCGGACGGGGGGCGAAGGGCTACCGGCCGCCGGCGACGTCGAGGATGGCGCCGGTAATGTAGGAGGCCTCGTTTGAAAGGAGCCAGAGAATGGCGGCGGCGACCTCTTCGGGCTGGCCGCCGCGCTGGAGGGGAACTTGGGTTTTGAGGCGATCGACACGGTTGGGTTCGCCGCCCTTGGCGTGCATGGTGGTGTAGATGAAACCAGGTCGGACGGCGCTGACGCGGATGCCTTCTTCGGCGACCTCTTTGGCGAGACCGATGGTGAACGTATCGATGGCGCCTTTGGTGGCGGCATAGTCAATGTATTCGCCGGGGGAGCCGGTTTTGGAGGCGCCGGAGGAGACGTTGACGATGGCGCCGCCGGGACCGTTGTAGCGGGTGGACATCCGGTGGACGGCTTCTTTCGCGCAGCGCAACGGGGCTTGGACGTTTAGGGCGAAGAGGCGCTGGATGCGGGCGGCGTCGAGCGAGTCGAGACGGGATTGGGATTCGAGGGTGGCGGCGTTGTTGACCAGGGCGGCGAGGCGGCCGAGTTTGGCGTCGACCTGTTCGAAGAGAGAGACGACACCGGCTTCGGTGGCGAGGTCGGCCTGGATGGCGGTGGCGTGGAGTTCGGTGGCGAGTTGTTCGGCGGTTTGGCGGTCGTGGGCGTAATTAATACAGACTTTGTAACCGCGGGCGGCGGCGAGGCGGGCGGTGGCGGCACCGATGCCACGGGAGCCACCGGTGATGACGAGAACGGGTTGGCCGATCATACCTGTTAGTCTACGCAGCGGCCCGGGGGGCGGGGTGCTATTCTCGGGCGAATGACAGAGGTCGAAGAGTACCGGCGGCGCGGGTTTCTGGCGGTTTCACGGTCATTGGCGGACACTTCGGTGTTGCCGGCACTGCTGGCGGACGAGCCTGTGTTCGCCCAGGAGCTGGCGCGGATGGAGGCGGAGGGACGGAGGGGCGTGCCATACTTAGTTACTGACGCCATTCGCCAGGTCGCGCATGATACGGCGATTGTGGAGGCAGTGGAAGTGCTCTTAGGAACAGGGGAATGGGTTATGTGGGGGCCGAACATTCGACGGGCGACGCCGAACGAGGCGGATGCCTGGCACGTTGATCTGGAGAGTTTTCTGTGGCCGACGGTGACGGTGGCGGTGGGGTTGGCAGGGTGCACGGCCGCATCGGCGACGTGGTGCCTGGCGGGGACGCAGGGCCGGCGGGAGATGCCACCGGTGGGGACGCAGGAACAGATCGCCGATTTTGGCGATGGGCGCTTTTACTTGTTTGACGGGAGTGTATGGCACCGGGGAGACCGGGAGACGTCGCGCGACCGGGTGGTTCTGTTTCTCCACTATCAACGTGCGGATGAGCCGCGGATCCCACTGTTGTTGGACTACTATCGGCAGTGGTGGGGGCGGGAGGCTTCGCCGTACTTCACAACATTGGTTGGGGAGCGGGTGCGGCGGGACGTTGCCAGCCTGCCCATGCGGTACCGGATACGCCGTTGGCTTGGCGGTGCGGGATGGTGAAAGTCAGCTGTCTGATGGCGGCACACAATGCGGCGGGGACGATCTTGGAGTCGGTGGAATCGGTACTTCGGCAGACGCGGAGCGACTGGGAACTGATCATCGTGGATGATGGATCCACCGATGGTACGGCGGCGGTGGCGGCGGGCATTGACGACCCGCGGGTGACGGTGTTGCGGCAGGAGAAGCTTGGCCCATCGGCCGCGCGCAACCGGGCGTTGGCGGTGGCGCGGGGAGAGTTTGTGGCGCCGATTGACGCCGACGATGTCTGGCTGCCGCGGAAGCTGGAGTTGCAGGTGGAGGCGCTCGAACGGCGGCCGGATGCGGCAGTGGCCTATGGGTGGACGGACTTTGTGGACGAGAAGTTGCGGCCGTTATATGCGGATCTGCGGGCGCGGTTTGAGGGGCGGGTGCTGGAGGAGTTGTTACGGAAGAACTTTGTGGCGTGCGGGTCGAACACATTGATGCGGCGGGCGACGGTGATGGAGGTGGGGGGATTCGATGAGACGCTGCAGGCGGCGGAGGACTGGGAGTTGCATACGCGCCTGGCGGCGCGCCATTCGTTCGTGGCGGTAGCCGAGGTGGTGGTGTTGTACCGGCGATCGCCGCGATCCCTGAGCAGCCGGTTCAGGCTGGTGGAGCAGCATTTTCTGGTAGCGAACCGGAAGGTATTTGCCGCGGCTCCGGCGGAGGCGCGATGGCTCGAGGGGAAGACGAGGGCGGCGTTTTATCGCTACCTGCTACTGCGCACGATGGAAAGCCGGAGCACGCCCGGGAAATGGCAGGCGGTGCCACGGTATGCGACGATTGCGGTGTGGAACGATCCGAGGGAATTCCTGCGCGAGGTGTGGCGCGCCCTGAGCCGTCCCGGTCGATAAAGCGGGTTACTACCGGGGCCGGGTGGCGGACGTCTCCTCGCGGATGATGGCGTTCATAGCGGCCAGGCGCATAGGCTTGGGAATTTCCGCGGCGCTCATGCTGGCAAACAGGGCCAGGGCTTCGGCGCGCTTGCCATCGGCCAGATAGCGTTCGGCGCAGATGAGTATGGCGTCGGCCACGGCCAGTTTGACGAGACCGTTGGTTTTGGGAAGGGCCGATTGCAGGTCCTTCTGCGCTTGCGGGCCACCGATGGAGCCGAGGGCGGCGGCGGCGGCGCGGGCGGTTTCCGGGTCGGGCCCGGAGAGGAGCTTGGCCAAGGCGGGAATGGCCTTGGGGTCGCGGCGTTTGCCAAGGGAGTTGATGACGCCGATGAGGTGATTGCCTTTGAGTTTTGGCATGGCGGCGCGGAGGGCGTCATCGGCTTCGGGGCCGGCCATGGGTTCGAGGCCGGAGCGGGCGTAGACGTTCAGGTGATCGTTGGCGAGGAGGGTTGCCAGGACGGGAATGGCTTCTTTGGCGCCGAGTTCGCCGAGGCGGACGCACGCCTTTGCCTTCTTGAACTCGGGGGCGACGGCGTCTTTGACGATGGCCAGGAGGGCCGGGGCGGGCATCGTGGCGATGTCGGCTTCGCGGAACTCGGCGGGAGGCACAGGGGGCAGCGGTTTGGCGGGGGCTTGTGGCATGGGGTTGTCTCCTTTCGTTTCCGGTCAGACGTGCCAGGGTTCGCGCATGGCGCGGGCGCGCATGCGGTTGGCGATTTCGTCGTTGGTGAACTCGTGTTTGGTGGTGTCCCAGGTGAGGGTTTTGCCGCGCTGATAGGCGATGAAGGCGGCGTGGCAGGTGACGTGGGAGTTGGCGGCGGCGGCGGCGCTGGCGGCGGGAGACTGGCGGGTCTTGATACAACGGACCAGTTCTTTGACGTGATTTTCCAGGGCGAGGGCGGCGGATTCGGTGGGACGGATCAGCGGCTTGATGTTATCGGAGCTGGCGATGATGGTTTTGTCGCCGGTTTCGACCCATCCGTTTTCGCCTTCGATCCGGAAGGAGCAGGAGCCGGTGTTGAGGGCGCCGTCCCAGGCGTTGTCGCGCATGACGAGTTTGACGCCGTTCGAGTAGGTGCAGTTCACGTGATAGGGGCCGGTGTTGGTGCCGACGGGTTCGTAGGAGACGGGCTGGGTGTCATCGAGTTCGGCGGCCCAGTGGCAGAGATCGACGGTGTGGGAGCCCCATTCGAGGATGCCTCCGCCGTGGAAGTCGTAGAAATTGCGCCAGCCGCCTTTGACGTAGCTGGAATGGTACGGGCGCCAGGGGGCGGGGCCGAGCCAGCGGTCCCAATCGAGCACCTGTTTGGGCGGGAGCTCTTCGGCGGCGAGCCAATCGCGGGAGGGGAGCGGGGGCCAGTTCACGGAGGGGCCGACGTTGGCGTAGAGGGCTTTCAATTTACCGAGGGCGCCGGATTTGAGGAGGTCCTTACACTGGGCGAAGTTGGCGCCATTGCGACGCTGGCAGCCGGCCTGGTAGAGGCGGCCGTAGCGTTTGAAGGCGGCGGCGAGGGCCCAGCTTTCCTCGATGGACATGGAGCAGGGTTTTTCGCAGTAGACGTCTTTGCCGTGCTGGGCGGCGATGATGGAGAGCGGGGTGTGCCAACGGTCGCCGGTGGCGATGAGGACGGCGTCGATGTCCTGACGGGCGAGGAGTTCGAACTGGTCGCCGTACATTTTGCAGTCGTTGTCGCCGTAGTTTTTGTCGGCGATGGATTTGATGGCTTCGCGGCGTTCATTGCGGACGTCGCAGATGGCGATGAATTTCGCCTGTTCGATTTTGAGGAGCTTGCTGAGGACGTGGGCGCCGCGGGAGCCGATGCCGATGCCGCCGAAGAGGATCTTGTCGCTGGGGGCAACGGCGCCGGCGCGCTGGCCGAGGACGTAGCTGGGCACAATCATGGGTGCGACTGCTGTTTGGAGAATCTGGCGTCTGGATATCATGTAAGCGTTCTCAGTTGGGATTGTACTCCTCCTTTTCGGTCTTGTCAGCGGGTTATTTGACGCGGCGATTTGCCCCGGTGATGGGGGTAAGTGAGAAGAGGGTTATTTGACTCGGGTCCAGGTGACGGTTTTTTAACCAGGCCGACGGAGACACGGATTTCGAGGGAGTCCGGGGTGGCGAGGGCGATTTTGGCATCCACGGTTTTCCCGCGTTCCGGGGCGTAGAGTTTGTCGCCGTTGAGGATCTGGACGCCGACGAGTGGCCGCGCGCGGAGGGCGGGATCGGCATTCTTTTCATCATTCTTCGGGGTCTTCATCCAGACGATGGCGCCGCAGTGGGTGGCGCCGCAGGGTTTGATCTCCACCTTGGAGCGGCCTTCGGGGGTAAGCCAGATGCCGGATAGGGACTGGGAGAAGGTTGCCACGGAGAAGGCCAGGAGGAGAATTGTGGGTTTCATTCGGATGACTCGTTCCAGGGTAGTTGATTGGGCAGCGAAGGGACTGGGCAGAAACTCCACACGATTTTTTGATGGGTTTTGTCCTGCTGTTTCGCTATGACTTAGTGAGAGCGGACAGCGGAAACAAGTCGCCGCAACCGGGTTACCGGGGGCGCTCACGAACATCAACCATCGATTAGGGAGGAGCCCCATGGCTACCGATTATTTTCTGGAAATCAGCAACATCAAAGGAGAGTCGACGGACTCCAAGCACAAGGACTGGATCGAACTGGTTCAGTTCGAACTGGGTGTGAACCACGCCGTGACGGGCTCACTGTCGTCGGGCGGTTCGCAGTTCAGCGAACGCGCGAACTTCAAACTGTTCACGGTGAAGAAGACGATCGACATCGCGACGCCGAAGTTGTTCTTCTTCTGTGCCAAGGGCGAACCGATTCCGAAGATGCAGGTTCACTTGTGCCGCGCGACGGGCGAGAAGACGACGTACCTTTCCTACATCTTCGAGAACTGCCACGTGCAGTCGTTCACTGCGGCGGCCGAGCAGAAGTTGAATCAGAACCTGCCGCTCGAAGATGTGGCTTTCAGCTACTCCAAGCTGACGGTGGAATACTTCAAGACCGACCACGCGACGGCGAAGCTGCTGGGCTCCGGCGGCAAGACGTTCTGGGATCAGACCGAGAACAAAGGTGGTTGATCCTCTCCCTTTCGTCCTCGACGAATCGACGCCGGCTCTCCTTCGGGAGGGCCGGCGTTTTGCATTTTGCGGAGACCAGGGGCACGTAGAAAAACGCTGATTTTTGATGGGTTTTCCCGGGCAGTTTCGCATGTATATATGAGAGCGGGAGACGGACGAAACGGTCCGGTGGCACTCACAGTTTTCGAGTTTATCTTTCGGCTAACAGACCCAAGGGCCCCCAGTTAGCCGTACCAATCAACCTAGACCCACTTAAGGAGAAGCACAATGGCTACCGATTATTTCCTCGAAATCAGCAACATCAAAGGCGAGTCGACGGACTCCAAGCACAAAGACTGGATCGAACTGGTTCAGTTCGAACTGGGCGTGAACCACGCGGTGACGGGTTCGTTGTCGTCGGGCGGTTCGCAGTTCAGCGAACGCGCGAACTTCAAGCTGTTCACGGTCAGC